>NZ_CP009251.1:312085-624170 GCF_001941345.1 Corynebacterium stationis | reverse complement strand
TCAGTGGTGGGAAATCGGTATTTTTACCCAGATCGACCAAGACACCGATCTGCCGGATTTGATGATGCACTACGGTTCCGTGCCTTTTGATATGCACACCCTGCGTCAGGGTTACCCAACCGCAGAAAATTCTTTCGCGCTCACGCCTAACGTGACCCACGCGCGGTCCCGTGGCACGGTGCGTCTTCGCTCGAATGATTTTCGCGATAAGCCAGCTGTCGATCCTCGCTACTTCACCGATGAGGAAGGCTACGATATGCGCATTGCGGTCGAAGGCATCAAGCTGGCCCGCAAGATTGCGTCGCAGTCAGCGCTTGCCGATGTAGTCAAGCGTGAGCTCTCCCCTGGTCCGGAGGTGCAAACCGATGAGGAAATCGCCGACTACATTGCGAAGACCCACAACACGGTTTACCACCCAGCGGGCTCCTGCCGCATGGGCTCGGCTGACGATGACATGTCGCCACTAGATCCTGAACTGCGCGTTAAGGGCGTCAACCGTCTACGTGTGGCCGATGCCTCCGTCATGCCACAACTAGTCGCTGTCAATCCGAACATCACTTGCATGATGATCGGCGAACGCGCAGCAGAATTAATCAATAAGCAGTAGGAGCTAAAGCAACTTCGCTCTTTACTGCATTTCGTCAGTGGCTCAAAAGGAGTTCTTGTCCGTCGTGACCACCACGGTCGCCGTGGGCAAGAGCTCTTTCTTTTTCTTCAACGCGCGAAATAGCAATAGCCGCGATCTTTTCCTGGATACCCATGTCGAGCTCCGAGGTAAAGCCCACACACGAGCAGTTGATCTCTCCAAGGACATAGGTGTCATGGCCGTCGGCGGCATCGGCAAGCATGAAATCAGCAGTCCAGACCAACGGAATATTGTCTCCGCCGAGCTTTTCGGCGATAACCGGGCGTGCCGCGGCGAACATCTCCACCAACTCCGGCCAGGCTTCAGGACTGTCGTAGCTATAGGTAGCGCCAGAGAACAATGTAGCAGAGAAGTTATCGCCGCCTTCTGCGGGCTTTTTGTGTACAACGAATACTGGATCGGGTCCTACGAGCAGGATGCGAATTTCGCCTTCGACGATGCGCGGCATAAAGCGCATATCCACCAACATGCCGTTATCACCGATAATGTAGCGGTCACAGAAATTCATGAACTCTCCAAGCTGGCGAATTTCCGTGTGATTATCCACTGCCTCGGTGCATTTGAGTTCCGTATCCAGCGGCAACGGGGTCCCTGGCACGATGCTCGCGGCGAGTTCCTTGTCTTCAATCTGCACGCGCCATATACCACTGCCAGTGGAACCCCGGTTTTGCTTCAGAACACGTTCGCCATATGACAAAGAGATAGGAAAGGTAGCGTGGAATGTTTCCACGTCGTAGTATGCCGCGGTATCTGATGGAACCAGGGCGGTCTCGTTGAGCTTGACCAAAGCATCTTTCGCGCCATAGGCCATCATCTCTTCGGGAGTAGACATCCCCACGAGCCCTGCTTCAGAAAGCCGAGTGAGCAGTTCGAAGTAGACCTTTTCGCCGCTGGGGATATTGCCGGGATTGACGCGGGAGATATAGGCATCGAAGTTTTCTGAAACATAGGTGAAGATGTCTTCGCTCCATTCTGGGCGGAAATACACGACCTCCGCGTGCCAGCCGGCATCCAGAATGGAATTGACGATCGGCATGGTGTCTTTACGGTGACCGTTGAAATATTTGTCCGATCCGCCTTCGACTTCGAAAACCACAATTGCTTTGTGCATGGGGAAACACTCCCTTCAAGGGCTAGTGAGGAAAAGTGATAAGTAGCGGGTACTGCCAAGGCTCATCACTTTTAGCCGCACCCTCCCTAGAGAAAAGTAGTCTATGAAAGAGTGTTGTGTGCACTTAGAACGGCTGCGATTTTTATGGGGGTAACCACTGCCTTTAGCGTGATAGGAATTAAGAAAATCAAGGTCAGATAAAGATTTTTCAGCAAGCGCCAAACTGCGTCAATGAGCATGCGTGATTTGCTGTAGCCGATACCACATTTTGCCATCCCAAGTGACCATTCAAGGCCGAGCACTGTAATATTGAATCGACGCATTGGAGCACATGAAAGTATCCCCCGAAAGAAAGGCCGCCAACGTGACCGAATTTGATCCGCACCCTCCTTTTCAGGATTATGCACACCCCGGTCGCCTGGTATCAGCACCATGGCTTTCCGCACGTTTAGGCATCAAGGGACTACGTGTTATTGAAGTTGACGAAGATTCCCTGCTTTACGATATCGGGCATATCCCTACCGCCACGAGGATCAACTTCCATACTGAACTATTAGATCAAAATACCCGCGATGTCGTGGATTCCGCGGGATTTGCTAACTTAATGCGCTCTAAAGGCATCAAGCGCGATGACACCATTGTTATCTACGGTGATAAATCCAACTGGTGGGCTGCTTTCGCTCTGTGGATCTTTGAGCTTTACGGCCATGGGGACGTTCGCCTACTCAATGGTGGTCGTGACTCCTGGATGGCCGAAGAGCGCGATACCTCCTACGCGGTTCCAGACTTCCCTGAGTCGGATTATCCAGAGACGCCACGCAATGATGCGGCGCACCGCGCGTTTGTCGCGGAGCTCGTCGACAAGCAAGCAAACCGGGCGCTGATTGATACCCGTAGCGCCGAGGAATTCAATGGCGAGCCGACTGTCTTTTCCACCAATGGCGACTCCCAGTACGGCACGACTTTCCGCCACGGACATATCCCGGGCGCTACCCACATCAAGTGGGACACAGCAACGTATCCCAATGCCACCTTCCGCCCCTTTGCGGAACTGGAAAAGACTTACGCCGACCTGCGTTCTGCTTCTGAAGTAATTCTGTACTCTCACGTCGGCGCGCAGGCTGCCCATACGTGGTTTGTTCTGAAGTTCCTCCTGGGCTTCGACAATGTTCGGAATTATGACGGCTCGTGGGCTGAGTGGGGCAACATGGTTCGCATGCCCATCGAGAAGTAACTGAGAAGTAACCGAGAAGTAAAGCAAGCGGTTTTGCACCTCTGAATCTCGGCCGTCAAGGCCCTTTGAGCCAGATGTAACCAAAGACACGCCCGTATCCGCAAGCATTTGCGCAGGTACGGGCGTTTTCAATATGGTTTGTTGCGAAAAAGCAAAATATGACGGTATTCTCATGTTTCTGTGTGTAAGAATAGTTAGAGTTCAAAGTAGTTATGTTTAGGAAGGTCTATTAGCCGTGGCAGTTGAATCCCGAAAGATCACCAAGGTTCTGATCGCCAACCGCGGCGAAATCGCGGTCCGCATTATTCGCGCCGCCCGCGATGCCGACATCGCGTCAGTGGCTGTGTACGCAGAACCGGATGCAAATGCACCATTCGTAGAGCTTGCGGATGAAGCATTTGCCCTTGGCGGTCAGACTTCCGCAGAGTCTTACTTGGCCATTGACAAGGTGTTGGATGCCGCGCAGAAGTCAGGAGCAAATGCCGTCCATCCGGGATACGGTTTCTTGGCTGAAAATGCAGAATTTGCGCAAGCTGTAATCGACGCGGGCCTGATTTGGATCGGCCCATCACCACAGTCCATCGCAGATCTGGGTGACAAGGTCACTGCACGCCACATTGCTGAGCGCGCAGAAGCACCGATGACCCCAGGAACCAAGGACCCAGTGGCAGATGCTGCTGAGGTAGAGGCTTTCGCTGAAGAGTTCGGTTTGCCTATCGCTATTAAGGCAGCTTTCGGCGGCGGTGGCCGCGGTATGAAGGTTGCTTATGAAAAGTCTGAGGTTGCAGAGCTTTTCGAGTCCGCAACGCGTGAGGCAATTAGTGCCTTCGGCCGCGGCGAGTGCTTTGTTGAGCGCTACCTGGACAAGGCACGCCACGTCGAGGCTCAGGTACTTGCCGATCAGCATGGCAACGTCATTGTTGCTGGTACCCGCGACTGCTCCTTGCAGCGTCGTTTCCAGAAGCTCGTCGAAGAAGCTCCTGCCCCATTCTTGACCGATGAGCAGCGCGCCTCCATTCACGAGTCCGCAAAGCGTATCTGCCGCGAGGCAGGCTACTACGGTGCCGGCACCGTGGAATACCTGGTCGGCTCCGATGGCCTCATCTCCTTCCTCGAGGTCAACACCCGTTTGCAGGTAGAGCATCCAATCACTGAAGAAACCACCGGCTTGGACCTGGTGCGCGAGCAATTCCGCATCGCTGAAGGCCAAGAGCTGCGCATCAAGGAAGACCCTGCCCCACGTGGCCACGCTTTCGAGTTCCGCATCAACGGTGAAGACGCAGCCGCAGGCTTCATGCCAGCACCAGGTACTGTCACCCGCTACGAAGAACCAGCTGGTCCTGGCGTCCGCGTCGACTCCGGTATGCGCGTGGGCTCTGTCATCGGCGGTCAGTTCGACTCCATGCTGGGCAAGCTGATTGTCTGGGGCGAAACCCGTGAAGAAGCACTTGCTCGTTCGCGTCGTGCCCTTTCCGAGTACAAGGTCGAAGGCATGCCTACGGTTATTCCTTTCCACCAGGCAATTACCGCAGACCCTGCGTTCATTGGTGATGGCGAGAGCTTCGATATCTACACCAAGTGGATTGAAGAAGAGTGGAAGAACGAAGTACCTGCGTACGTCGACCCAGCTGAAGCTGCCGAAGAATCTGACGAGCTGCCAGCACAGAAGTACGTTGTTGAAGTAGACGGTCGTCGCGTCGAAGTCGCTTTGCCTGGCAACTTGGTTGTTGGTGGCGGTGCAGCTCCACGTAAGAAGTCCAAGAAGCGCCGCGGCGCTGGTGCCAAGGCCGCTGTCTCCGGTGACACCGTAGTAGCGCCAATGCAGGGCACCGTCATCAAGGTCAACGTCGAAAACGGCCAAGAGGTTGAAGAAGGCGAAGTTATCGTTGTTCTGGAAGCCATGAAGATGGAAAACCCAGTCAAGGCACACAAGTCCGGCATCATCTCCGACTTGGCTGTTGAAACTGGTTCCCAGATCAACAAGGGCAACCCAATCCTCGAGATTAAGTAAGCTGCACTAGCTTCTTAGCAAACGCATCAAGCTGCAGGCACCGGATATGGTGTGCTGCAGCTTTTTGCATCGATAAGCACGTGCGAATACCCCCTCACTCTGGTTATGCTCGAGGATATGGATCTCAGCAATGTAAATGACACGCAGCTTCGTGTTCGGCTTGCCCAGGAAGAAGACCGTACCTACTTATTGCGGCTTTTGTATCTCACTTCCGTCTTTGGCGATGAGAGTGCCGCGCTGCCGCAGTCCCATATCCCGGACGTTGAACGGTATGTAGATGATTGGTCGCCGCTTGTCGATGGCGGGGTCATCGCCGTATCCGACCACGAGGTACCAGCGGGTGGGGCCTGGTTGCGCTATTTCACCGGGGAGAACAAGGGTGCGGCGTTTATGGGTGCGCAGCAACCTGGCGCTGACCCGCATGATGAAAACTTGTGGGCAACCGCGTTCGATCCGGAAACCATTCCGGAGCTATGCATCGCTGTGGAACGCCGTTATGCAGGCAAAGGTTTGGGCGAGATTCTGTTAAAAAATGTTGTCGACCTTGCGCGCGCACAAGATGCCCCGGCTATTGCACTGTGGGTAGATTCGGAAAATCCGCGCGCCCGTAAGCTCTACGAAAGCGCCGGCTTTGAAGACATCGCTATTCCTAACGCCGCACCAGGGGCGATGATCAAGTACTTCTAATTCGTATCCAGAGCATGAAAATGCCCTCTGCTTCCCTAAATATGGGAGGCAGAGGGCTTTTATGTGCGACTAGCGTCTAGCTGATAACAGCGATGAGGTCGCCGCCTTCAACCTTGGTAGCTTGCGCGATAGCAACGCGCTCAATCTTGCCGTCCTTGGTAGCGGAGATGGATGCTTCCATCTTCATCGCTTCAATGACAGCAACCTGATCGCCGGCCTTGACTTCGTCGCCCACCTGCACTGTTGGGTTGACCACACCGGAGAATGGTGCGGCGACATGGCCGTCATTCTTCGTGTCGGCCTTTTCCACCGTGGAGGTTACGGACTCAACAGAGTTGTCGCGGACCTTCAGCGGACGAATCTGCCCGTTGACATTCAAGATGACTGAACGCAAGCCCTTTTCATCTGGTTCGCCGACTGCATCCAGACGCACAACCATCTGCTTCAAATCAGCACGATCGTTAGAACCTTCTGGGAAGAGGTGGATGATGCGCTCTTCGCCCTCGTTGAGGCCGTAGAAGAAGTCAGCATCGTTCAAAGCTTCCGTGTTGCCGTAGTGGCGACGGAACTCATTGAACTCATCCCACTGCTTCGGGAACAGCAAGCGGTTAAGCGCAGGGCGACGCTCTGCGGAATCATCGGATTCGAGGTGAGCGGCTTCTTCTGCAGGAACATCGGAAAGCTGAAGCTCACCGTTGCGGCCCGACAAGATCTTATCGCGCAACGGTGGCCAGCCACCTGGAGGAGTACCAAGCTCGCCGCGGAGGAAGGCAATAACCGAATCCGGGATATCATACTTGGTTGGATTCTCTTCAAAATCAGCTGGCGCCACACCTGCACCCACAAGGTGCAAGGCCAAGTCACCAACAACCTTGGACGATGGGGTGACCTTGGTTGGGCGTCCCAGCATCTCGTTGACGGCTGCGTAGTTGTCCTCAATGACCTCGAAGCGATCCGCCAGGCCCAGAGCCGAGGCCTGCGCGCGCAGGTTGGATAGCTGACCACCTGGGATCTCGTGCTTGTACACACGCCCGGTAGGGCCAGGGATACCGTTTTCAAAAGGCGCGTACAGCTGACGCACGGCCTCCCAGTAAGGCTCCATGTTCGAGATTGCTTCCAGCTCGATCTGGGTATCACGAGGCGTGTTCGCAAACGCGCCGACGATGGCCGAAAGCGATGGCTGCGAGGTCGTACCTGCCAGCGGTGCCGAGGCACCGTCGACGGCGTCTGCACCGGCCAATGCTGCTGCGTAGTAGGTCGCCAGCTGGCCACCAGCGGTGTCGTGAGTGTGTACGTGAACTGGCAAGTCAAAGTTCTTACGCAGCTCGGTCACAAGAGTCGCAGCGGCATCTGGGCGCAACAGACCAGCCATATCCTTAATCGCCAGCACGTGTGCACCGGACTTGACGATTTCTTCCGCCAAGTTCAGGTAGTAATCCAACGTGTAGAGCTTCTCATTCGGATCGCTCAAGTTACCGGAGTACGCCATCGCAACTTCGGCGACGGTGGTGTTAGTCTCCAGCACCGCTTCGATGGCTGGGCGCATCTGGGAGACATCGTTAAGCGCATCGAAAATGCGGAAGACATCCACGCCAGACTTCGCTGCCTCCTGCACGAAAGCGCGGCACACGCTATCTGGGTATGGCGTGTAGCCCACCGTGTTGCGGCCACGCAGCAACATTTGGATATTCACGTTTGGCATAGCCTCACGCAGAAGGTCGAGACGCTGCCATGGATCCTCGAAGAGGAAACGCATGGAGACGTCGTAGGTCGCGCCGCCCCAGGCTTCAACGGAGTACAACTCTGGGGTCAAACGCGCGACGTGCTCAGCTGCGGTCACCAGCGCGGTACCGCGCACACGCGTTGCTAGAAGCGACTGGTGGGCGTCACGGAAGGTGGTATCGGTAACGGCCAGCGCGTCCTGGGAGCGAATCTTCTCCGCGAAGCCCTTTGGTCCCAGCTCCAGCAATTCATCACGTGAACCGCGTGGCAGATCGATATTTTGGCGGTCGATCTTTGGCAGCTTATCGAAAGGACGAATATCCGTTGGACGCTTGCCATTTGGCTTATTGACCGTGATATCAGCCAAGTACTCCAAGATGCGGTCTTGCTCATTGGATGCAGGAGGAGCCTTCAGCAGATCTGGGTGGCTGTTGATGAAGCTGGTGTCAATCCGCTTGGACACAAAGTCAGGCTCACGCAACAGCGCGCGCAAGAAACCGATGTTGGTAGCAACACCAGCGATGTTGAATTCCTTAAGGGCACGGCGAGTACGCTGCACGGCCTGCTGGAAATCCTTGCCACGGCAGGTCATCTTCACCAGCAAAGAGTCGAAGTTCGGCGAGATTTCCGCACCCACGGAAGTCGCACCGTCCAGGCGGACACCAGCGCCACCTGGAGAACGGTAGGCGGTCAGGGTGCCGGTATCTGGACGGAAGCCGTTATTAGGGTCTTCGGTGGTAATGCGGCACTGCAACGCAAAGCCATTGAGCTTGACGTCTTCTTGGCGCAGATCCAAGTCTTCCAAGGTCGCGCCAGCGGCGATCTGCATCTGGGACTTTACGATATCGATGCCGGTGACCTCTTCGGTCACGGTGTGCTCTACCTGCACGCGCGGGTTCATCTCAATGAAGACGTGGTTGCCGCGCTCATCGACCAAGAACTCAACGGTGCCAGCACCCTTGTAGTTGATGTGCTTACAGAAATTCACCGCATCCTGGCAGATGCGGTCACGCAGCTCGGGGTCCAAAAATGGCGCCGGAGCAATCTCGACAACCTTCTGGTGACGACGCTGCACCGAGCAGTCGCGCTCAAATAGGTGCATGACATTGCCTTCGCCATCAGCCAGGATCTGCACCTCGATGTGTTGTGGCTTAATTACAGCAGTCTCGAGGTACACGCGACCATCGCCGAAAGCTGCTTCAGCCTCACGGGAGGCTTCCGCGACACGCTCTTTGAATTCCTTCTCATTTTCAATAAAGCGCATGCCGCGGCCGCCGCCACCGGCTAGAGCCTTCGCAAACATCGGGTATTCAAAATCCTTAGACGCAGCGAAAAGCTCGTCCACGTCAGTGGACGCGACGGAGTCGTGCAGGGTTGGAAGACCAGCCGCGGTGGCCGCTTCAACTGCTGCTGCCTTATCGCCGGTGAGATCCAGCGTGTCCGCGGACGGGCCGATAAAGGTAATGCCTTCAGCATCACAAGCGCGCGCAAGTTCGGCGCGTTCGGACAAGAATCCATAGCCGGGGTAAATAGCGTCCGCGCCTGACTTTTTAGCAGCGCGAATGACTTCATCAATGTTGAGATAAGCCTTAACAGGCTGTCCCTCAACACCAATGCGAACTGCTTCATCCGCAAATGCGCGGTGGAAGGAGTTACGGTCTTCACGCGGATAAATAGCAACAGTCTTTGCACCGGTCTCATATGCGGCACGGAATGCACGAACTGCAATCTCGCCGCGGTTTGCGACCAGAATCTTCTTAAACGATGGAAGCGCGGAATCGACCACGGTTACATGTCCTTTCCTAAAGCCAGCAAAATTAAAGTACCGCGAAACTGGATTTTTCTTTGTTCACCAGTTTCTTACCGGGGTGGTGGTTACGCAGTACCAATCGTGCTGACTGGGATGAATAAGAGCATCTCCTAAACACAGACGCATCTAGGGTGACGTCCATAACTATACGTCTATTGGTGGCTCCACAAAACATTTTCGCAAAATTGAATTCTAGCTACCTTATGTGGATGTGGATTTACGTCCATGACCGGCACACTAGTTTTCCGCTGCCACCGGACACAGAAGCCTCAACCAGCAGATTGTGGACATTGTCGTACGACATCTCGCTTATCTACGGCATGGCTTCGCCGCATGTCAAGCCCGTAAACAAGAAGCGAACCCCGTACTTAACAAAATTTGCCAAATACGGGATTTGTTCCGCTTCTTAAGCCAACCGAGTCTTTAACAAGGGTTTTAGAAGGAGCGTGGAGGAACCGAACGCTGCTCTTCGCCTACATAAGCAGACAGCGGACGGATGAGGGAATTGTTTTCATTTTGTTCCACGATGTGCGCAGTCCAGCCGGTAATGCGCGCCATGACGAAGATTGGCGTGAAGAACTCAATTGGGAAACCGAGGATGTAGTACGCAGGACCCGCTGGGAAGTCCAGGTTCGGCTTGATCTTGATGGAGGTATTTTCCTCCATCGTCTTAGCCAAGATGTCGTAGATTTCTACCCATTTGGTCTGGCCATGCTCTTCTGCCAATTCCTTAAATGCCGCTTCCATGGTTGGCACGCGAGAATCGCCCTTTTTGTAGACGCGGTGACCAAAGCCCATTATCAGGTCCTTGTTGGCGAGCTTTTCTTTCGCCCAGGCTTCAGCTTTCGATGGGTCGTCGATCTCCAGCATATTGTGCATGACGGCCTCGTTGGCACCACCATGCAACGGGCCCTTGAGCGCGCCGATAGCAGCCACTACTGCCGAGTAGGTATCGGACATGGTCGAGGTCACTACACGGCCAGTAAATGTCGAGGCGTTGAAAGAGTGCTCGGCGTAGAGAATCAACGACTTATCAAAAGCTTCGATATCGGAGCGGGAATTCGCAGGCGATCCCTCCTCATCACCGAAGACCATCCACAGGAAGTTTTCTGCAAACCCCTTCTTGCGTGAAGGCTCAATGTAGCCTTTGCCCTGGCGGCGGCGAATATCCAACGCGACGATCGTCGGCAGCTTGGCCATCAGCTCCAGCGCCGAGTGGCGCACATGCTCTGAGTTGCGTGTGTAGGCATCTGGGTCTTGGGCGCCGATAAACGAAACTGCGGTGCGCAGCACGTCCATCGGGTGGCAAGACAGCGGCATGGACATCACCAGGTCGATGAGGTGGCGGTCGAGGTGGCGCAGGGCCTTTTCACGCGCAGAGAAGCGGATGAGGGATTCTTGCTTGGGTAAACGGCCATTCCACAGCAGGTAGGCTACTTCCTCAAAGCTGCAGTAGCGCGCCAGCTCTTGGACCGGGTAGCCACGGTAGGTCAAAGAGTTGGTCTCTGGGACAACCTTGGACACGGCGGTTTCATCAACGACGACGCCGTAGAGGCCCTTGCGGATTTCTGGGGTTTCAGACATGGTGTTCTCCTTAAAAAGTAGGCTTGTAGTTTTCTTGGGAGTAGGTAAAGACGGACTGGTCGAAGTCGTTATATTCCTGATAGCGGACAAGTTCATACAGCCGGGAGCGGTGCTGCATGCGGTCTAGCCATTCTTCGGATTGCAGCCCTTCTGACTGCATATCGCGGAGGAATTCTTCGGTTGCCCCCATCGCCACGCGCAAGGTGGATACCGGCCAGATAACCGCGTTATAGCCAAGGTCCTGGATTTTCTGCGCCGAGAGCAGCTTGGTCTTACCGAATTCGGTCATATTGGCCAGCAGCGGGATATCAACGGCCGCGCGGAACTTCGCGAAGTCTTCTTCGGTGTACAAAGCTTCGGTGAAAATCATGTCCGCGCCAGCATCGGCATAAGCCTTAGCGCGTTCGATGGCTTCCTCAATACCGTGGATACCGGCGGCGTCAGTGCGCGCGCAGATGATGAAATTCTCATCGCGACGTTCATTGACCGCGGCAGTAATACGGCGCACCATCAAATCGGTCGGCACGACTTCCTTGCCATCAAGGTGCCCACAGCGCTTGGGATTGACTTGATCTTCCAAGTGGCAGCCCGCCAGTCCGGCATCTTCTAGCGTGGCGATGGTCCGTGCGGCGGACATGGGCTCACCGAAGCCGGTGTCGGCATCGACAAGCACTGGCAAGTCCGTAACCCGCGCAATCTGCCCGGCGCGCTGCGCAACCTCGGTCAAGGTAGTCAAGCCAATGTCGGGAAGGCCCAGGTCATTAGCTAACACCGCGCCGGAGATGTACACGCCTTCAAAGCCGCCGATGTCCTGGATAAGCCGGGCGGTCAGTGGGTTGAAGGCCCCCGGAAGCTTGGTTAGCTCGGAGCTTTCTAGCGATGCACGAAACTCCGCGCGCTTCTGGGCATTAGATTTCGTAGAGCCAAATAGGCCTGCCATTTAGAAAATCCCTTCTGGAGTCTGCGGTGCCTGTGCAAGCGCTTCATCGGTCAGCCGGACGTTGAGCTCACGCAGGTCGCTTAAGTTCTCAACATTTTCAGCCGCTGCCAAAAAGCGGTCTTGCTCTTCGGGGGACACAAGACCATCAGCAAGCGTGCGGAACTTAGCGATGTATTGCTCGCGCGCAAAGGGACGTGCACCAAATGGGTGGGCATCGGCCACAGCCATTTCATCTTCAATAACCGTGCCGTCCTTGAAGGTAATGACCGCCTTGGCACCAAAGGCCTTCTCATTCGGGTCATGGGAGTGGTAGCGGCGGGTCCACTCGGCATCTTCGACAGTGGAAACCTTGTGCCACAGCTCAATGGTCTCCGGGCGATTCGCACGCTCTGGCGCGTAGGAATCCACGTGGTGCCAGGTGCCATCTTCCAGAGCTACGGCAAAGATGTACATGATGGAGTGATCTAGGGTCTCACGCGAGGCATTCGGATCCATCTTTTGCGGGTCATTCGCGCCGGTGCCGATGACATAGTGCGTGTGGTGCGAGGTGTGCAGGACGATGGATTCAATATCGGCGGTGGCAAGCCCCTTGTCTGCCAAGGTGGCCTTCATGCGTCGCGCTAGGTCAATCGGTGCCTGGGACTGGTATTCCGCAGAGTGCTCCTTGGTATAGGTCTCCAAGATGGCGCGCTTTTCCTCGCCTGCCTCAGGCAGCGGCACGGTGTAGGTGCGCTCTGGCGAATGCAGCATCCAAGCAATGAAGCCATCTTCACCTTCCCAAATCGGAGCTGGTGCACCTTCCCCACGCATGGAACGGTCAACGGCTTCGATCGCCATCTTGCCTGCGAACGCTGGCGCGTAGGCCTTCCAGGAAGAAATTAAGCCCTTGCGGGACTGACGCGTTGCCGTGGTGGTGTGCAGCGCCTGGCCAATAGCTTGGTAGATGGTATCTACATCCAAATCCAGCATGGTGCCCAGCCCCGCTGCAACCGATGGGCCAAGGTGCGCCACGTGGTCAATCTTCCACTCGTGCAGGCAAATACCTTTCACGAGATTGACCTGAATTTCATAGCCGGTAGCAATACCGCGCAATAGCGCCTTGCCATCAAGGCCCTTGTGCTGCGCTACGGCCAGAATCGGCGGGATATTATCGCCGGGGTGTGAGTAATCCGCGGCCAAGAAAGTATCGTGGAAGTCCAACTCACGCACGGCAGTGCCATTAGCAAGCGCTGCCCACTCCGCGGAGTAGTTGCCATCGACGCCAAAGACGGTCGCGCCGCCTTCTGCCACCTCATGGCCTTGTGCAATCACACGCGCGGAAGTTACTGGACGGCGAATCACCGAAGCCACCGCAACCGATGCATTATCAATGATGCGGTTGATGATCATGTCTTTGGTTTCTTGCCCAACCTCAACCGGATCGGCCGCCACCTGAGCAATCTTGTAGGCCAAGTGCTCCTCAAGTGGGAAGTCTTCTGCTGACTTATGGGTACGTACTGAATGCTCGATCATTTCGCTTTTACAAGTCCTTTTCTTCAAACACGTCCAATATATGAGCTACCCATCACACTAGAGATTAGCCAATGACCTACGCCATAGGCTGGGCTTGTGTAATAATGTGGTGTTAAATTGTAAAACTTGCAAAACTTGCGTAACCCGCAGGTACTACAGGGTTTTGAAGAAAGGCATGCGATGAGCAAACACTATGCGGGGGCAAGGATCCATGCACTGCGAAAGACTCATGGACTCACCCAGGTGGAGATGGCCAAGCAGCTTAACCTTTCCACCAGCTACCTCAACCAGCTGGAAAATGACCAGCGCCCTCTCACTGTTACCGTGCTGATTCAGCTGGCCGAGGCATTCAATGTTGATAGCACCTATTTTTCTTCTGATAAAGACCTGCGCGTCGTTAATGAGCTGCGTTCTTTATTTCCCACGGTAGAAGATGACACTCTGCATGATTTAGCCGCCCGGTTTCCGGAGCTGATGCCGAAGTTGGTGTCTGTTGCGCAAACGGATCCGCAGGAAGAACCGACTTCTCCGCTCGATATGGTGCAGAAATTCTTCTTTGAATCACATAACTACATCCATGAATTAGATGTGTTGGCAGAAGAACTCGCGGGGAAATTGGGCGATAAAATCTTGCGCCTTAATCACTTGGCTAACCTGCTGGACCGTGAATTTGATGTGCACACGCGCTTTGGCCGCTCCGCGCAAACCGAGCGCCGCATCTTTGAAGCTTCCTCGCGTGAGCTGTCATTACGTGCAGGGCTTTCCGATGCCCAACTGACCTTCCAACTAGCGATGCAATATTGCCTTCTCGCCTACCCCGAAGTCTTGGATAACCTGGTGCACGAACTTCCCACAGGTCTCGCCAGGCAAACTGGGCGCTATGGGCTCGCGCAGTATTTCGCTGCTGCGGTCACGCTACCGTATACAGAATTTTTAGAGACTGCAGAAAATACCCGCTATGACATCGACCGGATTGCATCGATCTTCGGCACAGGTTTTGAAACCACCGCGCAGCGCTTAACGACGCTTCAGCGCCCCGGTGCGCGTGGCGTGCCATTTGTGTTTATCCGCACTGACCGCGCAGGCAATATCTCCAAACGCCAGTCTGCGACGTCTTTTCACTTCTCCCGCACTGGCGGTTCCTGTCCGTTGTGGGCAATTCACCGCGCTTTCGAGACGCCGAACCGCATTACCCGGCAGGTCGCCACCATGCCCGATGGGCACACGTATTTATGGATTGCACGGCATGTGCAAGGCCAGGTGAAATCCTTTGGCACCCCACGCAAAGAATTCGCAGTGGGGCTTGGCTGCATGATCTCGCATGCCGATAAGCTCATCTACTCCGATGCGCTGAACCTCTCCCCTGCCTCGGCTACACCTATCGGCCCGGGCTGTACGATTTGTCCGCGTGAGGCATGCCCGCAACGCGCCTTCCCACAACAGGGCCGCGAGCATGCAATTAATCTCAACACCACCTCGGATACGCCGTTTGATCTAGCGTAGAATCAGCATCTACTAAAGTTTTTACTCATCTCCCGCGGAGGAATCTTATGTCCGGCCCAAACTATGAGCAGCAGCCACAGGCGGATTATTCCACCCAAAGTTATGCCGAATACCAAGAATCTCTCAAGCAGAATGCGGTGTTTGCCTCCGACCGGAAGCCAGAGAAAAAGCAGAAGAAATCCGGCGGGAATCGAAATAAAATCATTGCTATTGCTGCCATGGTGATTGTTATCGGCGGCGCCATTGGTTTTAACAGCGTGTGGGATTCAGAGATGGATGAAAAAGTCCAGGATGGCATTACTGATGGAATCAGCGGTGCCATCGAGGAAGGTAGCAACCGCATCAATGAGCTCAATGCATCGACCGATGGAGAGTTAGCCTTGGTCGCTGCCCGCGAAGCACTTGAGCAAGGTCATTATTCTGAATCCGAGCTCGCCGAATACCTCACCAGCCCATATGGCGAGGTCTACACTGACCAAGCTGCGCAATACGCACTGGATAACATCGATGCCGATTGGAATGCCGAAGCCTTAGAGTCCGCCGAAAGCTATCTGCGACACAGTCACTATTCCTATGAAGGTTTGCACCACCAGCTCAGCGCTGAGTCAGCAGATAACTTCACTGATGCCCAGGCGCGGTATGCGGTAGATAACGTCGAAGCCGATTGGGATGCCGAGGCCGTTGAAGCCGCCGAATCCTACTGGAGCAATGACAATATTGATATAACCCCTGAGGAGTTGCGCGATATTTTGGTCTCCGATACCATCGGCCGGTTTACCGACCAGCAGGCAGACCACGCGTTGGCAGAACTGAGCATTTCTTAAGGCCTGTTCGAACACCGGCAGGTGCTTCTACCTGTCCCATTTCGAATGGTTAGCACATAAATTCTAGCTCGTCTCAGGGCATTGTCTAGCGCCTTTGACATCATAAGTGACGTACCCAAGCAGTAGCTGCATGAGTACCTATTCCCTCCCTATCACTTATCAAAGGATGTCTTAGTATGTCTGGCTCCCAGCCCAACCCCTATGGGACCTTTCCCCAGGATTCCCAGTCCCCTAATTTCGCCCCGCAAGACTCCGCGAAACCTAAGAAGAAAAAGCGCGGCTTTCTAAAATGGGGCGTCGGTATCGTTGCAGTCGTTGTTCTCTTCAGTGCTTTTACCAACAATGATGATGACGATGACGCAGCCACCACCACCGCCGATTCCGCCGATACCAACAAGAGCGTCGACTTGGTTGCCGAAGCAGAAGCCGAAACCGAACCAGACGCCGCAGCTGGCGCAGACGCCAACGCAGACACCGCAGCAGAAACCCCTAACTCTGATGCCGCTGGTGTTGACGACAATGTCTCTAAAGAATTCCAAAATGCGCTACGTTCCGCCGAGCGTTACTTGGACTTCAGCTCCTTTTCGTACCAGGGTCTCTATGACCAGCTGACCTCCGAATACGCCGATGCGTACCCAGCCGATGCAGCCCAATACGCCGTGGACACTGTCACCGTTGATTGGAACGAAGAAGCTCTAGAATCCGCAGAGAACTACCTTGAGTTCAGCCACTTCTCCTACCAGGGGCTCTACGACCAGCTCACTTCTGAATACGGCGAGCAGTTCACCCCCGAACAAGCGCAGTACGCGGTAGATACCGTTGACGCAGACTGGAACGCCGAGGCTGTTGAGGCCGCTGAAAGCTACCAGGAACTCATGCCAATGTCGGGTACTGAATTGCTCAACCAGCTCACCTCTGATTACGGCGAGAAGTTCACCCCGGAGCAAGCTCAGCACGCCGTCACTGCAGTTGGCCTCTAGCAAAACTAGCATCCCACCTGAACAAGGTCTTCTCTGAACACCATTCTCGCCGAGCAGCATTCACATTTAGGCGAGGCGTCAATCACCTACATTTTAAGCATTGGTACTTTCGTACACCGGCAATATCTGATCTGGCTCCGCAACTACGTTGTTGGAGCCTTCCCCTATCCCTAATTTCATTCATAATGGAATACTAATAAACACTTCTGTACTTTCCCCTTAATAATGACGCAAACCGCTCCCCCGCGAACGGTCATATGCTCGGAGTGGAGAGGTCCACCCAACGACAATTTCGCAATTAGCGCGTTGTAGTCCACGCTAGTAGTGACTTCCATAGCAAGCCAAGGAATCCACACTAAACAATTGGATACTACGTGTTGCTCACTACAGTGGTAGGAACCGATAAGTTTGCTCAAATTGGCTCGATCTCGTGCTTAAATAGAGATTCAAATCTCCCTACCGGTTTAGGAACCATTACGCATGAAAAGAACTCTCGCGTACGCGATCACAATCCTCACGATATTGTCTTTTACTACGCCTTTAGCAACTGCTAAAGAGACCCCTGAAGTCACAGCTCCTCTCATACTGACAGGCGATACGCCCTCTCCAGAAGAGTTTAATCAGCTGGATTACGACTTCGATTTCACAGTCGAAATACCTGCAAATGACGATCCAACGGAACCGGATAATGCTGATCCGACTGCCCAACAAAGCGACCAAGATCTGCGACACAAAGTTCCGAACTCCTATCCGTCGGAACAGTCTGCTCGTGCCAATTTGACCACGAAAGCTGGAGTCGTGCCTGTTCGGTGTAAAGGATCACTTGATACGCCTCATCACTCTCACCATGTTCCTGGCACAGTAAATTCCCAGGCCCGAATCACGTGCCAGGTCCCGCTTCCCGAAATCGATGGATTCGTTCGTCTCATCCGTGATAATAAAACAAGCAAGACGAGTACTGGCCCTCGGGTCTTGCATAAGAAATCTTGGAAAGAAAACGTATCCATGCGTTGTGACGGAAAGAAGCACCACTACAAGGCATCGACTTATATCAACTGGATCGCGCCCTTCGGTGCACGGCCTCAAACAGGAACCGCTTCATATGTCAAACAAGCATATGTTGTCTGTTAAGCCCTTTTCTGGACTTTCGAATCCTTCCCAAAAATGGAAGAGATATCAAACCGTGAATTCGAAAAAGTCATCTTCACGATGCTTTTCTCCTTCAGGATAGTCGCCATAAACTCGACTTAGCTGGGCAACAGACGGTTCGCGAGATACCTTGGGATAAGCCATCAGATATACCGCGATAATACGGCCCTTCGCTTGATCTTTTGCCCAAGAGATCACTTCACACGCGTCTTCTGCTCCTTCGACTACGACATAATCCTGGATTAAGTATTTCCAGTCGAATTCTTGCTCCTCAACTTCCCTCCAGAAAAAGACCATGTAGTCAGGAAGTTTCTCTTTCTCATCGTTCGGAAGTCTAAATGCTTCAATATCAGGTCGAATCACATGCATATCGCCAGTCTACGGTTTCTTTCAGTAGGGAATCATAGATAAGTGCTTTCAAGGCCACTGTATTTCACAGGCAAATAGAAAATCTTAGAGAATCCTGGGGTCACTCGCACATTTGTGATCTGTACTTGAGGACACTGGATCTCTAAGAATTTTCTTTTAGTTAGCAACTTGAGCAGGCGATCGAGAACCTACTCCAGATCGTCGTGGGCAACGAGGCGGCGGGCCGCCTCAGTGATGGTGCCGGACAGGGATGGGTAGACAGCCATCGAGTCAGCCAGCTGGTTAACAGTCAGCTGGTTGGTCACGGCAACGGCAATAGGCAGAATCAGCTCGGAAGCAGTTGGTGCAACGATAACGCCACCGATGACGCGGCCAGAGGTCGCGCGGCAGAACAGCTTCACAAAACCGTGGCGCAGCGAACGCATCTTCGCGCGAGGGTTGGTTGACAGCGGCATCACGACGGTACGCGCAGCAACCTCGCCGGCTTCGATTTCCTTCTGGGTAAAACCAACCGCAGCAATTTCCGGACGGGTGAACACAGCAGTTGCAACAGTCTTCAGGCGCAGTGGGGAAACACCTTCGCCCAAAGAGTGATACATCGCAATACGGCCCTGCATCGCAGCAACAGAAGCTAGCGGGAACAGGTCAGAACAGTCACCGGCAGCGTAGATACCTGGGATATTGGTACGCGATACGCGGTCGACCATGATGTGGCCAGAAGGTGCGGTTTCCACACCGACGTGCTCCAAGCCAAGCTCAGCCGTAGAAGGAACCGAACCAATGGACATCAGAGCATGCGAACCGTAAATCTCACGACCATCGGTGGTCTTGACTACAACGCCGCCATCTTCGGTGCGGGTGACGGTATCAACGCGGCAGTTCTTTTCCAGCTCTACGCCGCGCTCTGCCAGAACCTTTTCCAATACATCTGCAGCATCGGCGTCATCGTGCGGCAAAATACGATCGCGGGAAGCCACCATAGTGACCTTCACGCCCAGCTCAGCAAAGGCGGAAACAAATTCCGCACCGGTGACGCCAGAACCAACAACGATGAGATGTTCAGGCAGCTCAGTAATGTCATAGACCTGCTGCCAAGTCAAGATACGTTCACCATCAGGCTTTGCCCCCGGCAGTACGCGTGGCGTCGCACCAGTGGCAATCAAAACCAGGTCTGCATCTAGGACTTCTTCATGTCCATCGTCGTTGTGGGTAACGGTAACCTTGTGCCCACCGCTGGAAGCCGGTACCTGGTCCTTGTCAAAGCGTCCACGGCCATCAATGATGCGAACACCGAGTTCCTCAGTACGTGCCCGCACATCATCGGACTGGCGGTTAGCAAGTGCCGTCACGCGCTCATTAAGCGCTTGCAAGGCCACCTCAGTGTTGGAAAAGCCTCCGCTAAGCCCCATATCATCAGCACGGCGGAGGTCAGTCTTAATATTTGCGCCCGCAATAAAAGACTTAGAAGGAACACAATCCAATAAGATACTTGCGCCGCCCATGCCCTGATCTTCAACGACAGTAATATCTGCACCATACTTGGCGCCTGCCTGCGCGGCTTCATAACCGCCCGGGCCACCGCCGATGATAACAATGCGCTTTTGGTGCTCAGCCATGTTTAACCGACTCCTTTAAAAGTCATGGGGATTTATTCCCTTAGAGTCTAACTGTTAAAGGTTAAAAGTTCTTAGCCAGGGCAACCGTTGGAGCAGCCTATGAAAGAAAATAGCGCTAGGATTTGGCGGCTTCTTCTTCAATAGCCGTCATAAATTGGCTAATCACAGAACTAAATAACTTAATACCCACGCCAATTGCACGCTCATCCACAACTAAGTCTCCCTGGTGCAGGTCGTGCATATCACCATCACCAGACCAGCAGCCCAAGCGAACCATGGAGCCTGGCACGTGTTCTAAGTACCACGAGAAATCTTCGCCACCAGAAGATTGCGGAGCTTGCACGATTGATTGCGGGTCTATCGCCTTAGCTGCCGATGCAATCAGCGCGGTTGCTACATCATCGTTAAGCACCGGCGGAACACCGCGATGATAAGTCAGCTCATGTTTTACCCCAGTTGGGGCAAGGACCTGCTCAACCAATTCCTGGAAGATGCCAGAAATTTCGCGCCAGATTCCAATATCGGCGGTGCGCAACGTGCCGGATATCGAACCGGTTTGTGGAATGGCATTCGGAGCATAGCCAGAGTTAATGGTGCCGAAGACCAAAACCGTGCCCGTGCGCGGATCCACCCGGCGCGATAATAGCGCCGGCAAATCAGTAACAACCTTGCTCATGGCGTAGATGACATCAGCAGACAGGTGCGGCCGGGAGGTATGCCCGCCGGGGCCTTTGATATCGATTTCGACGATATCGGTGGCAGAGGTAATCGCGCCGGCGCGGAGTCCGATGCGACCAACCCGCAGCTTGGGCTCCACGTGCACGGCGTAGATAGAGTGCACGCCTTCGAGCGCACCCCATTCAATAACGTCAGTTGCTCCACCGACCCAGACTTCTTCTGCGGGCTGGAAAATAACGCGCACACCAATGCTCAGCGGGAATTCGCGGTTATAATCTGCCACCGCGCAAGCCACGCCCAAAGCAATGGTGGTGTGCACATCATGTCCACAGGAGTGCGATACCCCAGGCGTTTGGGAGCTGTACTCGAGGCCAGTTACTTCTTGTACCGGCAGCGCATCAATATCCGCGCGGAAAGCAATGCGGCCTTCTTCGGTATCAGGTCCGATATCAACCATGAGCCCGGTTTCTGGGAAACGCTGAGCTTCAACGCCGTACTCGCCTAAAATCTTGGCGAGATAATTGGTGGTCTCGAACTCTTGATTGGACGTTTCTGGGTGGCTGTGGATATGCCGGCGCCAGCCAATGATCTCCGAACGGTGAGTATCAAACCAGTCATTGACGAATTCCGAAACGGTCGGCTGCGTCATAGTCAGACCCTCCTTGATACACCCGGCGCCCCAAAAGTGGTGCGCAATAGATTTGTTGTGCTCCGTCCGATTCTACAACTAGACCGTGCGGTTCATAAATCCAACCAGTGCAAGGATAGGCCAACCTATGTGCCAACCTGTGATTTTAAAAAGAATTTAAGATAACTGCACACCATCTATTCGCAGCCTTCGGGTAGTTTTGGTGCGTTGTGAATGCGCTGTCTTAGGTGCTGAGCCACTGTGCTTTGCACTCGCTACGAGTCGTTTATGCGCCGTGTACTCGGGAGAAAATGGCGCTAGTTTCTCTAACGAAGACCCGCTCCCCTCGCCTTCTTGTTGTAACTCGCTGCTTATTAAATGCTGCTGGCTAGGTGCTGGATGTACTGGTGCAGATTTCACCAAAAGTGCTTGTACTCTGCCTGCGGGCATCGCATCGACAGGTGCAATCTCTGCAAGTTCTGCGGGCTGAATTTTTTCTTGCGTCACCCGAGGTGCAGGTGTTGCGCACACAGATTTCACATTGTCTTCTGGTTGCGGCAGTAACAGAGCCGGTGGAACCTCTAACGCCAACGCTAACTTGTACACCGTTGACAGCGCCGGATCCGCACTAGTTCCAGAGTTATTTTCATTGCGTTCCAGATTGCACACTTGTGTCCGCGACAAACCGGCAATTTCAGCCAATGCTTGTTGCGTCACTCCGCGTTTTCGTCGAATCTTTTTCAGGTTTTGCGAAAACCGAAAACCATAACTTGCCCACAGCAAACGTCCAACGCTTGGCGCCATGGACCTCACCCCCCAAGGTCTGTCCAAAAAGATTGCTTAAAAATTATCAATTAAAGCTAGAAGACGCCCCTGACGTGCATCCAGGCTCCCCCCAGGATCCTGGCAGTCATGGACGTCTGCGAGCTTAGCCTAGCTTTGGCGATCTTTCCACGTTGAAAATGTCACTGTGCGTGTTGCACAAATGGCTCGGCGCACGTTAGGCACCGAGCGTGCGCTTTTATAAATCGATGTTGCGCGGACCGTAAAGTCGGTCACCAGCATCCCCCAAGCCTGGAATGATGTAGGCATTTTCATCCAATGAAGGATCAATGCAGGCGGTAACCAAACGCACTGGGTAGCCAGACTCCGCGAGGGCATCAACACCAGGCTGTGCCGAAATCAGGCAGATAGCAACAATATCGGTTGCGCCACGGTCCACCAACAGCTTCAAAGAGTGAAGCAGTGAACCACCGGTGGCCAGCATCGGATCAACCAGGAAGACGGTGCGTCCGCTGAGGTCTTCGGGTAATGCTTCCAAATACGGAACTGGCTCATGAGTTTCTTCGTTGCGCGCCATGCCGATAAAGCCAACTTGAGCATCTGGGATCATCGACAGTGCTGGGTCAATCATGCCCAAACCCGCGCGAATAATAGGCACGATAATCGGTGGGTCAAGCAAACGCGTGCCGTCGGCTACAGCGACTGGGGTATTGCATTCGAAGTGCTCAACGGGCAGATTGCGAGAGGCTTCATAGACTAACATTCCGCCAAGATCAGCCAGGGCTGCACGAAATGCTGCGTTATCGCTGCGCTCATCGCGCATGAGCGTCAGACGAGATGAAGCAAGTGGGTGGTCTACTACGTGGATATCCATAAGCTACATCGTAAATCATCGCGGGAACCATTCTTATATTCACGCAGTCTTAATTGAGTATGAACCCACCTCACACTTTTGAAATTGACCTAGAGTACACGCGCTCGCTCGCCCGCGATTTGGATGTGGCCGCGGCTTTTACCCCGCCGCAGCCGGCTGTCATGCCCACTGATTCCACCTTGGCTGATTTTGTGGGCACCCTCAACCAGGCCTTGGATAACCTCACCGCGCGCTCGCAGCAATTGCATAGCGATGTCGCGCATATTGCCCGCAGTGGCTTTGCGCTTGCCGATGCCGCCGAGGCCACCGATTCTGCCGCAAGTTCCGCGTTTGATGGCTTCCAGGTGGGATAAAGATGAATGTCATTGTTGATACCATCGCGAAAGTTGCCGGCCTGCAGCCGCCTCCCCTCCCGCAGCTTTCCCTAGTAAATGTTCCAGATATCTCTGCGGTCTCACCGCTTGCAAGCATTGCGGGAACCGATCCCAGCAAGATGCTAAGTGCTGCCGGTGTGCTGGAAAAAGATCAGGACACTATCCGCCGCATCGCCGGTGAAGCGAGCGGCTTAATTGGCGCCTGCGCGCAGGATCTCATTGGGCTCGCTATGGAATTGGCCTCGCGCGCTGTGCCATTAGCCGTCGGATTATTGGTTCCCCACCCCGCTGCGCGCCTTAGCGCTGAGGCAGCCTTAAAAGCGTTGGCAATGGAATATCTTGGCCGGGCTGTGGCGCGTACCGGCAGCCTTATCAATGAGCTAGCGGCGATTAGCGCACCGTTGGCTGAGATCGCGACGCGTACGGTTTCCTCACACGTCGATGGCGGACAACCCGCGTTAAAGGAACTTCAAGCAGTCTCTGGGCAAGCAGGTTTTACTCCCGCAGGACGCACGGCTGCAGGTTCATTGGAGCCGGGCATAACCCCCATGGCCGAAGAGGATGCGGCAGGGTCTGTCGCCGGTACTTCATCTACATCTGGTTCTTCCACGGGGTCTGCGGCGGGTGAAAAGGCCGTGGATACTGCGCTATCTATGGTCGGAACCCCGTATGTATGGGGTGGGACTACCCCACAGGGATTCGACTGCTCAGGTCTTACCCAATATGCCTACCGCGCAGCCGGGGTAGACATCCCGCGCCTGGCAGAAGAACAAACCATAGGCACCCAGGTCAGCGCCGACGAGCTGGTCAAAGGCGATCTAGTGGTCTGGGATGGGCATGTTGCTATGTATGCCGGTGATGGACAAATTGTCGAAGCCGGCGACCCGGTTCAGGTCAATCCACTGCGAACCTCCAACATGGGGATGGAATTCAAGGGCTTCTGGCGTCCGACTTCTTAGGCTTTGGGTAGAATTATCGCCCATGAGCTCACGCGCGATTGTTCCGATTAAAATTTCTTTAACTGAAGGCGACTTCTACACCCTCTGGGCTCCGAAATGGCGCCAGCAAGGCACCGAATGGCAGGCCCTATTGGGCGATGATGAAACTGTCTTGGGCTTTCGCACTGAAGCAGAGCTTTTGACCTTCATTGAATCTGATGAACCACATGATCTTAAAGACCACCCGGAATGGGAAGAGTTTAACCAGGGTCCAGCAAACCGCGTCAGCCCCGAAGAGCGCGATACCTACGATCTCATCGGAACTCCAGAATTTTTAGCCGGCCGCCCGAGCCACACCAATATCTCCGCTGTGGCACGCAATTTCCAGATGGCAGAGGTCATCGCGTCAGTTACTGCTGCGCAACAAACCAGCATTTTCTTCGCCAGCCACTCCTTGCTACGCAACGCTTCACGCGGTTTGGACCATTTCTCTGGCGAGCAAGGTTTGCAGGAATGGACTGCAATTGGTCGCATTGTCTTGACCAATTGGCAAAAAGTCATTGATGACCTCGACGCCCAGATCCGCATCGTGCCTTCTACTGAGTTCAACGAAGAAACGGTTACCTCGGCTGCATCAAAGATTTCCACTGCGAAACAGGCTGCTCAAGAAAAGCGCGAACGATTCGAACAGCAGCGCAAGGAAGAAAAGCAGGCGGCAGATCCTTATGATGGTTCCGCGTGGGCTGCTGCCGGTATCGACCCGGTCAAAATCACCATCGATGCGCGTTCGGTTTACACCCTGCGCACTTATATCGGTGAATCCCCCGTCTTTTTGGGCAAGTGGGGCGAAATTTTTACCTTCCCATCGTCCAAGCAGCTCATGCGTTGGATCATGGAAAATGATGATCACGACCTAGCACGCGTTTCCACCTGGGAAGAATTGGTCACCGCGGCAAATGCCGGCGAACTCGAATTTATAGTTCACCCAGATAACCAGTACACCTTCAATGGCATCGTGCGTGATATCACCAAGGGCCCAGAAGCTGTCGATGCACAGCAGATGAGCAGCTGCTATGAAATCTGCGCGGATGCTGCTGACTGGGCCGGAGATGACTCGATTAACTCGTATATGCTGCAGCACCCACGTTTCCAGGACTACTTGGGCTACATGCTGGGCTCAACCGAGACCGCAGGTTATGTTCCTTCCAAGCCCTTCAATGATCACGCAGAAGCGTGGAAGGGCCTCGAAGAAATGCTGACGAAGCGTTTTTCGAAGTTCTAACGCCGCCAGCTAATCCGTTTCCAAAGCTTCACGCAGCGCCGCAATAAGGTCTGCGTGAAGCTTTGCTGTTTTCTCTGACTGTGGCGCCAGGTGGTCGAACCCGTGATAGGCACCATCGTAAGAAATAAATTCTACGGGAACGCCGGCTTTATCTAAGCGCTGCGCGAAGGTTAAAGCCTCGGGGTAAAACAAGTCCAAATCCCCAATGCCAATCCACGTCGGCGGACAATCTACGAGGTCCTCGCGATACAGCGGTGACGCATAGGGCGCTAATTCTGAGTCCGAATGGTCATTGCCTAAATACAGGTTCCACGCTGCAGCATTTAACCGCGCGGTCCAGATAAACTGCCCCCATGAGCGCTCATGGGCATCAAATCCCGCGCTAGAGGCATTGCCGCTTTGGTGGTCCAGCATGGGATAGACCAATCCTTGAAAGGCAACGGAGTGCCCGTCATCGATCGCCCGCTGCACGATGCCCGCTGCTAGACCACCACCAGCGCTATCGCCACACACGGCAATGCGCTGCGGGTCAACTCCCAATTCTTCAGCATTGTCTTGCACCCAACGCACCAGCGCATAGCAATCATCTAGGTCAGCAGGAAAAGGAGCTTGATTCGCTTTCCGGTAGCTCGGCGCGAATACCGAGATATTTAGCTCATCAGCAATCTTCGCATTCTGCGGGTCATAAAATCCCGGAGTGCCAATCAGATGCCCGCCGCCATGCGTCCATATCATCGCCGGGCGCATAGATGCTGAAGCATCTGCTCCAGCATCAGCTATTCGTTGCGGCACAATATGCCGCGCGCTAAACGGATGCCCATCATCGGGGCTTTCACCTTCAATTGTGCGGATGTCAACGTCACGGTCGGTCTCTCTAATCGCATCAATCTTGGAGACCAAACCCATGATAAATAACATCAACGCCGGCGAAATAACGTGGTTGGGAAGATACAACGACCAAGTCCGCAACTCAGGATCCACCTGCCGCAGATACGGCTCCCGGCTTTCCTTATAAACCTTGAGCCCCGCTCCTAAAGCCCCGACGCTAAAAGCACCCACGCCAAGGGCCACGGCAGCGCCCGCAATTTTGCGTGTCTTAGGCCTCGTCTTCGGGTTCTTGGGTGTCTTCGGCAAACTCGGTGTCAGAAAGTTCTTCATAAGCAGGCAAAATCACGGTTTCGATAAGATGCTGACGATGTTCCTGGGTGCTAAAGCTATTTTGCATCGCAGCCACGGTCAGCTCAAAGAATTCCTCCAGGCCATAACCTAAAGCTTCATTAAGTGAGACAAATTGCTCTGTCAATGCGGATTCTCCCACCGCGCAGGTAAAGCCCAATTGCTGCAATAGTGGCAATGGGTGATCCGCCAAAGAATCTACTTCCTCGGCAGCAATATCTTCATCGGGAGTAATTTCCACGGCAATGTGGCGGTCGCGAATCCAGCTGGTCAGCTTGCCTGGGGAAATACCTTCGACGGTGGCGCTAAAGTCATCGATGATATCAACACCTGCGGAAATGCGAGTGGCACCGGCTTTGACGCCAGCTTCAATATCGTCAAAGCCACCGTCGATGACAAATGGTACGAAATTAGCCTGCAGCTTGTCTAAAACGCCTGCGTGAGCCGCAACATTGTCACCCACCAGTGCAAAGCCTGCGACCTCGTCGTGGGCAATGGCAGCATCGGCAATCTCTGCGACATTCGCTGCTTGGGTATCGGCGCTCAGAATAATGCGTGCATCGACGTCGTGGGAATGAAGCGCGGAAGTGGCTTGCGCGATGGCATCGCTAAGCAATGCTTCGCTTGTCGATGCATCGTGTGCGTCTACAAAATCATTCGGGTTTAAGCGCAACTCGGCGTAAATCACATTATCGGCCTGCAGCTTGTCTAAGACAGTTTTCACGGCGTCAGAAACACTGTGCCCTGCGGCAACCTTGGCAGCAAGGGCTACTTTGGGCAAGGAAGCCAAAGTGTCGGCGGAAGAATCTTTGTTTTCTGGGCTAATTAAAGGTGCGTCATACATGGGAGCCATCCTAAGCCTGAGCCTAAGATATTGCATACAATGACTGTCTTTTCCTCTCGCGATACCGCTTCCGAAGCTAAACCCGCTGGTACTGGAACTACTCCACGACGCTTGCGGTTCTCGTTAAATACCGTTGTTGCCACCGCAGCCAGCGCGGCGATTCTTAGTACCTCTGCCCCGGCGGTGTTGGCGCAAGAATTAGAACCCACAGAGCAAGGTCTCACTGGGGTATTTGATGGGCTTTTCGATGACTCCCCCATAGGTGACGAGGAAGACGACGCCCCTGCTTCATCGACCCGCGAGGCAGCACCCAATACTGATAATTGCCCACAAGCACTGCTTCCCCCAGAACCTGTCACAACCTCAGAAGTAGTAGCTCCTGGTCAGCAATCCCCAGCGCCTTTGCCGGAGGTACAAGATTCCAACTGTGGTGTGCAAGCTCCTGCTGGATTCGACGTCAATGATGACGTGCGCGCATCCGCGTGGATGGTCTCAGACCTTGATACCGGGGAGATTGTAGCGATGAAAGATCCCCACGGCCGCTATCGTCCGGCTTCTATTCTTAAAGTCCTGCTCGCACTCGAGGCTATCGAAGAGTTAGATTTGAAGAAGGTCGTCATTGGCACCGACGAAGATGCAGCTATCGATGGCTCCGCCGTGGGCCTTGGCCCCGGGGGCCGCTATACCGTCGAGCAGCTTTTGCAAGGCCTGCTTATGGCTTCTGGCAATGATGCTGCGCACGCGTTGGCGCAACAGCTCGGCGGCGATGAGGAAACTTTAACCAAGATCAACAAGCTCGCAACCGATCTGGGCGCACGCTCTACCTTCGCTGCTAGCTACTCTGGCCTCGATGCACCCGGTATGTCTACCTCGGCAGCCGATATGGCGCTGCTTTATACGGCAGCTTTTGAAAACCCCACTTTTGCCCGCATCGTGGGCACCGACAGCGTGAAATTTCCCGGCTACGGTGATTTAGAAGGCTATGAGCTGGGCAATGACAATGGCCTCTTTATGAATGACCCCGATGGAATTGGCGGCAAGACTGGCTATACCGATGACGCCAACCACACCTTCGTTGGTGCCTTAGACCGCGATGGGCGCCGGCTGATGGCGGTCATTTTGGACACCACCATCGATCACGGTCCCCGCGCCTGGGAGCAAGCACAAATGCTTCTCGATGAAGCCTATAAGATTCCCGCTGGCCAAGGCGTCTCATCACTGGAGGAAACAGAAAAGATCACCAAAGAAGAAGAAACACCTGCTCCTACCGCAACAGCGGCGAATGCAGAAAATGTACCAGTAACCGATGCGGCATCAGCAGCAGAAAGCCCCACTCACCCAACCTGGATGCCGTGGCTGATTGTGGCCGGTGTAGCAGTGCTGGTTCTTGTGATTATTTCTTCTTTACTACTTCTGCGTTCGCCCAGCGGTCGTGGGCGCCACGCTGCTCGTTAGCCGGGTTGATAGTAAATTGCGTTACTACCGCACCGATGAAACCGATGGTTTGACCCAGTCCTGGCACAATCAGGATGCTCCTAAACCACTGGCGTTTAATGGATTGCTCGATGCTGAGCTTTTCATGGGTATCAACATCGCGCACTCGGTAGCCCATCATCAGCTTCACTGGGGAACCGCCGAAAGCAACCTCGGTGCCAACAAAAATTACTGCCATCAACACTCCGGCGATAACACTGGCGAATATCGAGTCACCGGCGAGCAGCCCCAAAGGCACAATCGACAGCAAGAAATAATCTAAAAAGGCCATTCCCACGCGCGTGCTCGACGACGGTCGATCTGCAATCCGGCTATCCACTGGAGTTTGATATAAACCCTGTGCCTGCTGCGGAACCATCTGCTGGTGCTGATAATTGGCTTGCTGATACGGATTGAAAGGCTGCGCGTACGGGCTTTGCGCCGGCTGCTGGGGCTGTGCATAAGGCGCCGCATACGGAGGCTGCTGCTGTGATTGGGCTTGCGGCTGCTGTTGTGGCTGTTGCTGGGGCTGCGGCGGAATAAAGGACTGCCTCTGCGGCCCTTGCTGGGGGCTTCCCTGCGGACTCGACCAGCCGTGAGTCTGCGGCGGGTTTTCGCTCACGTTCATACGCGTAACCGGATCAGGCCAGCTCCCGAAATTAGCGAGATGCTCAATTTCTGGCCAGGTGATTTTACGGCCAGCCGAAAGGGCATCATCATAGTGCTTGCGCACCTCGGGCTTGGACAAGATGGAGTAGCACAGTTGAATCTCCTTCCGGCGTGGATCATTTGCCGTCACACCATAGCCTTCTAAGTCTGCATCGCGTGCAGCCAGCAAAATACCTAAGGCCGCGCACTCATCGGCGCTATCAAGCTTCATGTGCTTGTACAGATCGGGAGCAAAACTGTGACTCATATGCCCAACTATAGCGTGCGTTATAGACATCCAACAGGGGCATCGTCCAACGTCAATGGTTCCCCTGGCCCTTACCCCAACCTCATTTATCAAGGTTGGGCGGAAGGTTTATTTACGGCGCAGAAGTGCAACCGCACCGGCACCAATCGCACCGATAGCTGCGCCAACCCCGAAGCTAGCTCCGGTAGAAGGACCCGAAGAGATCTCTTGGCGCACCCGGATGACAGCTGGTTCTGGAACAGCTGGCTCTTCCAAGGCCAGAGATTCTTCAGTGGTCGCCGTCCAGGCATTGATGTACATAACCACGCGCCAGATTAGGTACATCATGACCATCAGCACGATTACTGGGCCGAAGACTGCACCCGCTGGGTTACCAGTAGCCGAAGAGATGATGACGGTGGAAAGCTGCTTGATTGCTTCAAGCGCGATGGCACCCAACGCTGCGCCCTTAAGACCAGATTTCAACGGCACCTTAGTGCGCGGCAGCATCACGATCATCCACCACATCACCAAGAAATTCGCCAACAAACCGATAGCCAGACCAGCAGCGAAGATAATCCAGTTCATGCCTGGGAAGTGGTCTAGGCCAATCCAGTCAAATACTTTCGGGATAATGCCCGAGGTAGCAGCAGCAGTAACGCCAAAAGCCAAGATCAAAGCAATGAGTAAACCGATCAGGCGGAGCAAGTCATTGATTTTCTTGACTAGGAAGTTTCCGCCTCCTTCGTTGGCATCGAGTCCCCACATGGCAGAAATACCGATGCGCAGGTTATTCATCCATCCCAGTCCCGACCACAAGGTAGTTAGACCTGCCACACCGAACATGGCGCCGCGTTGGTCAATGGCAGTAACCAGCAGCTGGTTAATGGTCTCGCCCAAGTCACCTTCGACTGCACCGGTAATGGCGTCTTGGACTTGCTGCATCAAGTCATCGCGGTTGGCCAGCACGGTTGCCACCACAGCCACCATGAGCATGAAGAGAGGGAAAATCGCCAAGACCGAATAGTAGGTAACGCCGGCTGAGAACTGGTTGCCGCCCTGCGCTGTGTACCGGTTTTGCATGCGCATGATGTGGTCGACAAAGCCAGAACGTTCGCGAATTTTATCAACCGCGCCTGGCTCATCCTGCCGGGTACGTTCAATGCCGGATTCATCAGTCCTGTTGTCACGAGGCTTCGTTGGAGCAGCCATTGTCAAGGCCTTTCTATGAAACGTTCAGCGGGCTTTTACCTAGCGTAGATCGGATTTAGCGTCGGCGTGCAGGAAGAAACCCAACTTTGTCATAAACGTTTTCCAAAAGTGGTGTAGCAACTTCGGTGGCTTTATCGGCGCCATCGGCAAGCAAACGCTCTATTTCACCGCGATCATCCATCAATTCATCAAAGCGAGCCTTCAGTGGAGTGACGAAAGTTTCCAGCGCATCGGCGGTATCGACCTTTAATTGTCCATACCCTTGGCCGTCGTAACGCGCTACTAGCTTGTCGATGTCTTCGCCTGTCAACGCCGACTGAATCGCCAACAAATTAGATACACCAGGCTGGTTTTCACGATCGAAATTCACTACCCCCAAATCATCAGTGACCGCGGAGCGAATGCGCTTTGCCGACGTCTTCGGCGCATCCAAGAGATTAATCAGACCCTTGGGGTTAGGACCTGACTTGGACATCTTGGCCGTTGGATCCTGCAGGTCGTAGATCTTCGCCGAGCCCTGCGGAATATAAGCCTCAGGTACGCGGAAGGTCTCACCGTAGCGAGAGTTAAAACGCTCAGCTAAGTTACGCGTTAATTCCAGGTGCTGACGCTGGTCTTCACCCACCGGAACGAAATCCGGCGAGTAGAGCAAGATATCTGCTGCCATCAACACTGGGTAGGTAAACAGACCTACCGAGGTGCGGTCCTGTCCCTGACGCGTCGCCTTGTCCTTAAACTGCGTCATGCGCGAAGCCTCACCGAAACCGGTCATGCACTGCAAAACCCACGTCAGCTCCGCGTGCGCCGACACCTGCGATTGCACGTACAAAGTAGAACGTTTCGGGTCAATGCCCAAAGCAATCAACTGTGCTGCACCAGCGATGGTGCGCTCGCGCAATTCCGCTGGGTCTTGTTCCACGGTGATCGCGTGCAGGTCAGGGATGAAGTAGAAAGCATCAAAGCCGTCCTGCAAATCAATCCACTGTTTAAGCGCACCGAGGTAATTTCCTAGGTGGTAAGAATCAGCCGTGGGCTGAATACCGGACAAGATGCGATCGCCAGGCTGTGGAGTCGGAGCAGCTACTGGTGAGGAAGTGGGTTCAGTCATAGTAAATACCTTAATGTGTTGTAAAAATTGCGCACTACTTGGCTCTGAAAAGCCGCAAAAGCGCCTTGTCCGGAACACACGAAATTTGTGTGCCTATCCGGCCAAGGCGCTTTATGAAGGAAAGTTTAAGAAATCACGCTATTTACAAGCGTTCATTCTTAAATCTTGCGGCTCGTTGGAGAGTAAACGTCAAGGGTTGTTGCAAGGCCAGCGACGAGGAATGCGCCACCTGCGGACATAACGATCAACGGAGCAAGGAAAGCGAAGGACGGACCAACTACGGTCCACCACCAAATACCCACGACGAGCCCAATGACTCCGAGGACGTAGTAAAGAATTGCTTGCGACATACGGTCTACTCCATTGCTGTCATGACGGTAGCTACGTGAAATCAGGATAAAGCCAGCTTCACCAAATATTGTTCACAGGTAGTTTAGCACCCTCATAGCTAAAAACTAAGCTTTACCCCCCAATCGCACTTAGCTGTATTCCACCATCAAAGGCGAGTGGTCAGACCAGCGCTCTTCAACGCTTGGGGCCTTTTCCACCCAGCTGCGCTGTGCACGTTGCAGCATCGCATCGGTTGCCGCCTGGTAGTCGATGCGCCAGCCTGCATCATTGTTAAAGGCCTGTCCGCGGTAGGTCCACCAGGTATAAGGGCCTTCTACCTCAGGCGCTAGTCGGCGCGCCACGTCGAACCACTGCGGATCCGCAGCTGCTTCCCAGTTGGTCTTGGTTTCATAATCAATGATTCCCAGCCAGTCACCAAGGCCCTTTTTCACCTGTGGTTCAGCGTCTGGGAACGCGCCGAAAACGTGGTCCATAAAGGCGCGCTCTTCTGGCAAGTGGCCAGATTTCTTTTCATTGGGCTTGTTATTTTTCAGGTCCTGAGCGCGGTGGCAGATATTCCAGTCGCCGCCGATGACCATCTCTGGGTGCTGACTTGCACGGTCTTTTAAGATTTCCGCGAATTCATCTAGGAAGTTGTACTTCTCATCCAGCTTCGGGGAGTTGGTATCACCCGATGGCAGATAGAGCGAAGCCACGCGCACACCAGCGGTGGTGGCCTCAATCCAACGGCCAGCTTCCAGGAAGGAGCCGAATCCGATCTCAACATCCGTTAATGGAGTACGCGATAAGATTCCGACCCCGGCGCGTCCCTTGGCGCCTGGGGTTAGGGCATCAGCCATGGCCAGGTGCCAGCCTGCTTCCAGCGCTGGTTTTAAAGCCAGCTCAGTTTGGGCTGGATTAGCGCGCACTTCTTGCATGAGCACGATGTCGGCGCTGGTTTCTTTCAACCATTCATTCATTCCCAGGTTGAGTTCATTGCGCTGCTTGCAGGCAGCGCGAATACCGTTGACGTTGACCGAAGCGATAGTTAAAGACATGGCAACATTCTAGCTACCAGCCAGGCTTCCCTGCTGCATCAGCCTTATCCTGCGCATACTCCGTACATCTTCGGTACGCCTTCGGTGACATTACTTGAAAAAAGTAACGTCACTTCTTGACAAACTGAGCGCCAATCCAAATCAGAATTGCCACCGCAGAAAGCGCCGCACCCGCAAGCGCTGGGGATGCATATCCCATGCCAGCCCCCACGACAACGCCACCGATGGCAGCACCAGCCGCATTAGCCAGGTTCAATGCCGAGTGGTTCAACGACGCTGCCAAAGTTTGTGCATCGCCGGCAACATCCATGAGACGAATCTGCAGGCTTGGGGTCAGGGATGCGCCAAAGAATCCGATAAGTCCAAAGTTAATGGTGCCCAAGATTGGATTGTGGGAGGTAAAGAAGAAGGCCACGAGAATCAACGTGATTGTAATCAGGGAGAATAAAATGCCCTTTTCCAAGCTGCGGTCGGCCAGCCAGCCACCGAAGTAGTTACCGGCAACATTACCGATACCGTAGACCATCAGCACCAGCCACATGAGGCTTTCTGCCATTCCAGCGCGTTCCGTCATCGTCCAGGTGATGTAGGTATACACGGCGAACATGCCGCCGAATCCAATCGCACCCATCGCCAAAGAAAGCCATACCTGTGGGCGACTAAATGCACCAAGCTCTGTCTTCACGGAGGTCGCGGGCATCCTCACCATATGCGGCATCAAAACCCACAATCCAGCCAGAGTCACAAGACCTACTAAGACCACAAGCACGTAGGCCGCCTGCCAGCCCAAGGCCGACCCCAGCGCTTGTGCTGCAGGAACGCCCAGCACGGTAGCCACAGACAGACCCATGCCCACCATCGCGACAGCTCTACCGCGCGCACCAGCCGGAGCCATCGACGCAGCTGATAGACCAGCGACCGAGAAATACGCGCCGTGTGGCAGACCTGCGATAAAACGCGCCACCATGAGCAGCGAGTAATTTTCAGCAAAGATACCTAAACCATTGCCGATAATAAATGCCAGCATTAGAAACAGCAGCAGGCGTCGGCGCGGAATCTTGCCGGTCAACGCCGTAATCAATGGCGCGCCAACAACTACACCTAAGGCATAAGCGGAAATAATATGACTAGCTTGACCTTCAGAAATTTCCAGGTCGCTAGCAATCATGGGCAAAAGGCCCATCGACACGAACTCCGTGGTGCCGATGGCAAACCCACCCATCGCTAAGACAATCACTACGATGATGCGACGAGTATTAGAAATAGAGGTCTGCAGAGGACGTGGACGGCGCCGAATCCGCGCACGCCGAGCCGCAACTTCAGCGGCAGTTTCCTCAGTGCTTACCTCCCCATAAGTCGGCTCCTCATACCCATCGAAAGGTTGGCCTGTGTGCGCATTATCACTTAGGCCAAACTGCTTCGCATTTTCATCATTAATCCGCTTGTCTCTCACGCGGGAAACCTTACCGAAGCTAGCCTTATATCCGCATGTCAAGTGACACACCATCAAAACCACCTACCGGTGTGCAACTGACCACGCAAGTCCTAAATACCAGCAATAGGTTTGCGCTATTGAGATTCACAGAGTGATCATATTGACAAAAGCGGTTGCCTGCCGATTAACATAGGTTAGCCTTAGACAAATTAAGGCAGTCTAGCCTACCTATTTACGCGGAGGACCACATCGTGCAAACATCCAAACTTGTTCGTCTCACTGCTGTATCTGCCATCGCAGCACTTTCGCTAACTGCTTGCTCCGACAGCGGAAGCTCCGATTCTGCAAATACTGACTCTTCTGCAGCATCCGAGTCCGCAGACGGAAACGGGTCTGACGCAGAATCCAACAACCCGGCGGATGAGTCCCAGTTCCCCATCACCGTGGAGCACGCACTTGGAGAAACCGTCATTGAGTCCAAGCCAGAGCGCGTTGCCACCGTTGGATGGGCAAACCACGAGGTTCCTCTCGCCTTCGGTATTGTTCCAGTAGGCATGTCCAAGTCCACCTGGGGCGATGATGATGAAAACGGCATCATGCCATGGACCGAAGACAAGATTGCAGAACTCGGCGGCGAAGAGCCAGTGCTTTTCGATGAAACCGACGGCATCCCCTTCGAGCAGGTCGCCGATACCCAGCCTGATGTCATCTTGGCTGCATACTCTGGCCTGACCCAGGAAGATTACGACACCTTGTCTCAGATCGCCCCTGTCGTGGCATACCCAGATAAGCCATGGACCACTTCTGCTTTTGACATGGTTTCTTTGGACGCAGCAGGCCTGGGCCTGGCTGATGAAGGCGAAAAGCTCAATGAAGACCTAAAGAAGCAGGTCGATGATGCCATGGCGAACTACCCAGAGCTCAAAGGCAAGAAGCCACTGTTTACCTCCTTCGGCGGCGCCTCGAGCGAATCCATGATTGGTTTCTACACCCTGGACGATCCACGCGCGGGCTTCTTGGAGGAAGCTGGTTTTGAAACCCCAGAAATCGTGAAGGACTACACCGGAAACTCCGATTCCTTCTGGGAAGAAGTCTCGACTGAGAACCCAGAGCAGTTCGACGACGTCGACTTCTTCATCTCCTACTCTTCAGGTGATGAAGCAGCAGATAAGGAAGCACTAGAAAAGATGCAGGCAGATCCGCTGACCTCCAAGATCCCAGCGATTGCTGAAGGCCGCGTTGTCTTCTTGGAAAATGGCCCACTGGGTGCATCCGCTAACCCATCCCCACTGTCTATCCCTTGGGGTATCGATGACTACTTCGCAGCTCTAAATACTGCTTTCGAAGCTGAGTAACTGACTCGCCGAAGCTAAGAAAGATTTTCAAGTGGTAGACCTCGCAGCGTCAGTAAAATCAGCGGAAGCTCAAAAACAGGCTCAAGCGCACCATTCTTCAACCGCATCTGGGCTGGCTGAAGCAGCCCGTGCTTCCCAAGCAGGAGTCGCTGGAAAAAAGCACCCCCTCGGCATGCGCATCGCAGTTTTAATCGGATTGCTAATCGCTTTAGCAATCACGTGCGTTGCCTCCGTAATGTTTGGTGTTCGTTCCATCTCGGTGGAAGACGCTATCGCTGCTATCGGCGGCGCAACTGAAACAGCGGAACAAGCCGCCGCCGCTGCGCGCATGCCGCGTACGGTTATGGCACTACTCGTCGGCGCAGCACTGGCGATGTCAGGTACTACCTTGCAGGGAATCACCCGCAACCCGTTGGCCGATCCGGGTATTTTCGGCGTACTCTCTGGCGCCTCACTCGCGGTTGTCACGGGCATTGCTTTCTTTGGGCTCTCACGCCCAGTGCCCACCATGATTGCCGCTATGGTCGGCTCTTTGGCGGCCGCGGTCTTTGTCTACTTCGTGGGCTCTTTGGGCCGCGGTGGTGCCACCCCGCTGAAACTCGCGCTTTCTGGTGCTGCCACCGCTGCGGCAGCTTCAAGCTTGGTCTCTGCAATTTTGCTGCCGCGCGCCGATGTCATGGATCAATTCCGCTTTTGGCAAATTGGTTCCGTCGGCGGTGCCGAGTGGCCCAATCTGGGTTTATCGCTACCTTTCCTAGCCGTTGGTTTGCTTGTCGTTTTAGGCTGCGCACCAGGGCTTAACGCATTAGCGCTTGGCGATGATGTCGCAACCGGCCTGGGCATCAAAGTCATGACCACCCGTTTGGTCGCCACCTTTGGCGCGGTCATCTTGTGCGGTACTGCAACCGCGCTCGCAGGCCCGATTGCCTTTGTCGGTTTGATTGTTCCGCACCTGATTCGTCTTGTCTGCGGCACTGACCACCGCTGGCTGCTGCCCCTGACCGGTCTTGCCGGAGCGTTATTGCTCACCATTGCTGACACCATCGGCCGCGTGGTCACCCGTCCTTCGGAATTAGCAGTGGGCATTTTGGTTCCGCTTATCGGCGCCCCGCTGTTTATTTGGATTGTTCGCAACACCAAGGTTCGGGAGCTTGCCTAATGACCACTTCCACGCAAACCACTTCTTCAAGCGAGCCCAACTCCGCAGCAACCACGGAACTTGCAACATCTTTAGCCGCAGGCCGCAAAAAGCGCGCACACCAATACTGGGCATTAGTCACGTTGCTTGTCATCGCGGTCATCGGCGTCTGGTTAGCCTCGCTCATGATTGGCGAGACCTTCTATAGCTTGCAAGACGTCCTAGCCGTTGTCATGGGTGAAACCGTGCCTGGCGCCAGCTTTACTGTCGGCGCGCTGCGACTTCCGCGCGCAACGGTAGCGATTTTCGTCGGCCTAGCATTCGGTATTGCCGGCACGATTTTCCAAACCATGCTGCGCAACCAACTGGCCTCACCTGACATCATTGGAATTTCCGCCAGTGCATCGGCTGCTGGCGCAACCGGCATCATCATGTTCGGCCTCGGTCAGACCGCAGTGTCGATCATGTCGACCATCGCCTCGCTGGTAATCGCGCTGACTGTCTATCTGTTGTCCATGAAGTCCGGCTTTACTGGTACCCGCATAATCCTCATCGGTATTGGCTGCGCAGCGATTATGCAGGCGTGGACTTCTTATGTGCTCTCGCATGCTGCTGCCTGGGATTTGGCTACCGCAACCCGCTGGATTACCGGTTCGCTCAACACCATGACTTGGGAGCGCGGCCTGCCGGTTATCTTGACCGTCATCGTGCTCGCACCGCTGATGATTGCCTGCTCGCACCTGCTGTCCATCTTGGGACTCGGTGATGATTTAGCACGCGGTCTCGGCACTCATTTAACGCTGACCCGCGTGGTGTTATTCGTCGGTGCTGTCGTACTCATCGCCCTGGCTACTGCTGCCACCGGCCCCATCGCGTTTGTCGCCTTTATGGCAGGCCCCATCGCTTCACGGATTTTCAAACCCGGTGCCTCCCTCGTTCTCCCCGCGGGGCTCATCGGCGCATTGCTCGTGCTAGTCGCGGATCTGGCTGGCCAATACCTCTTTGGCACCCGCTACCCTGCTGGCGTTATCACCGGTGCGATTGGTGCGCCTTTCTTAATGTATCTACTTACTCGATCCTCGCGATAGGACATTCATGACTGCAATGAATATCAATGAACATGCCTCGACGGCGCAGCAGCTGGATTCCACCGCTCTACACGTTAAAGATGTATCGGTCGGCTACGGTGAGCGCACGGTTTTAGACACGCTCAACGTCGACATCAAGCGAGGTACCGTAACTTCCATTGTCGGGCCAAATGGCTGCGGCAAATCTACGCTGCTACGCACCATGTCGCGTTTGCTAAACCCGACCAAGGGCGAAATTGTCCTCGATGGCAAGTCCATCCATGACATCCCGACTCGTAAGCTCGCAACCCAGCTCGGCCTTTTGCCGCAGACCCCGATTGCTCCCGATGGCATCGTCGTCGCAGACCTAGTTGGCCGCGGCCGCACCCCGCACCAAGGCATCCTAGGGCGCTGGAGCCAGCAAGACTACGACATCGTTGCAGAAGCCTTGGAAACCACCGGTATCTCCGATCTCGCTGAACGCTCCATCGATGAGCTGTCCGGTGGTCAACGCCAACGCGTGTGGATTGCCATGGCGTTAGCACAACGCACAGATACATTGCTTCTCGATGAGCCCACCACGTACTTAGACGTCAAGCACCAGTTAGATGTCTTGGACTTGCTCACTGAGCTCAACCGCGATCGTGGCACCACCATCGTCATGGTGCTGCACGACCTCAATCTGGCCGCACGCTATTCCGATGAGCTCGTTGCAGTTTCTGGCGGGAAGGTCTTCGCGCATGGGCATCCACGCGAAGTCATCACCAAAGAAAATGTGAAGTCCGTATTCGGAATCGACTCGGTCATCATCACTGACCCGGTTTCCGATCAACCAGCGGTCATGCCTATTGGCCGCCACCACCTAAGGAATAAGTAGATTCTCAATGGCATTTTTCCCATTTCTCGCAACCGTCAAAAACTCCGAACGCATCTCCCCTAACTTCCAGCGGGTAACTTTTACTGGCTTAGATGACATGGGCCCCGCAGGTCACATCATGGACTTGCGCATCAAACTAGTCATCCCGGGTGACCACGGCCTGCCAAAGATGACCGGTGAGGAAAACTGGTACGACGAATGGAAAGCCATTGACCCGGACAAGCGCGGCAGCATGCGCACCTACTCCATCCGCGAGTTTCGTCGAGCAGGTGAGCACGACGAAGGTGCAAACGGTGAAGCTGAGCTCGATATTGACTTCGCTCTGCACGGCGTAGGCACTCCCGATAGCGGTCCCGCAGCCACCTGGGCGGTTGAAGCACAGCCTGGCGATCAGCTCTATGTTGTGGCACCACAAAAAGACGACGAATCCGGCCCGGGCATTGAATTTCAGCCTGGCGAAGCCACAAATGTTGTCATTTTAGGTGATGAAACTGCCCTGCCAGCTATGCTGCGCATCGCCGATGAATGGCCCGCGGAACTCACCGGCACCATGTACTGCGAATTGGTCGATAGCGCAGATATCCCGCAGATTGATTTCCCCGCAAATCTCACAGTCAACTGGGTCCCACGCACCCCAGAGCACGCGTACGGTGACCTATTGGTTGAATCTGCAGCGCGGCTTTTTGAAGTTGAGAACCCACGCGGTGAATGCACCCCGCCGGAGCCATCGACTAGCGATGACGCCGAGCCTGCCCCGCTGGTCTGGGAAACTCCTGCTTATAGTTCTTTCGACGACGATACTGATGCCACCGAACCAGCTTCAACTGTTGCTGAACGCTTTGCAGATACTTATTTCTGGATCGCTGGTGAAGCCGGCATGGTCACCACTATTCGTCGCATGTTGGTTAAAGGCGCGGGCATTTCCCGCCACCGCGTTTCCTTCATGGGGTACTGGAAAACCGGTGTCAAAGCGCTCGGTTAAGAGCTGCTTGTGCGCACCACTTAGTCCGGCCTTATCGCAAAAGGGGGCTACTGCTCCCAAAAGATACGGTAAACCGGTATTCTTGGATGTTGAACATTTTCCAAAACATTAATTTTTAGGAGAAGCATGGCAAAGATTATCTGGACCCGTACTGACGAAGCACCATTGCTTGCGTCCTACTCTTTCAAGCCAATCGTTGAAGCATTCGCTTCCGTTGCTGGCATCGAGGTAGAGACTGCAGATATCTCACTGGCTGCTCGTATCCTGGCTCAGTTCCCTGAGACCGAGGTTCCAGACGCACTGTCCGAGCTCGGTGAGCTAGCTAAGACCCCGGAAGCGAACATCGTAAAGCTTCCAAATATTTCTGCTTCTGAGGTTCAGCTGCGCAAGGCTATTGCCGAGCTGCAGGCTGTTGGCTTCGACCTTCCAGAGTATGACGACGCCAAGGATAAGTACGACGTAGCTAAGGGCTCTGCTGTAAACCCTGTCCTGCGTGAGGGCAACTCTGACCGTCGTGCACCACAGGCTGTCAAGAACTTTGCTAAGGCAAACCCACACCGCATGGGCGCATGGTCGAAGGATTCCAAGACCAACGTTGCAACCATGGACGCAAACGACTTCCGCCACAATGAGAAGTCCGTCATCATCGATGGTGATGACACCTTGACCATCAAGCTGGTTGGCACCGACGGCGCTGAGACCGTTCTGCTCGACGGCCTGAAGGTTTTGGACAAGGAAGTTATCGACGGCACTTTCATGTCCGCCAAGGCTCTCGATGAGTTCTTGAAGGCACAGGTTGCCCGCGCGAAGGAAGAGGGCGTTCTCTTCTCCGCACACCTGAAGGCCACCATGATGAAGGTCTCCGACCCAATCATCTTCGGCCACGTTGTGCGCGCATTCTTCGCTGACGTTTACGACAAGTACGGTGAGCAGCTGCTCGAGGCTGGCCTGAACGGCGAAAACGGCCTGGGCGCTATCTACTCCGGTCTGGAGAAGCTCGACAACGGTGCTGAAATCAAGGCTGCTTTCGATGCCGCTTTGGAAAACGGCCCTGACCTGGCAATGGTCAACTCCAACAAGGGTATTACCAACCTGCACGTTCCGTCCGATGTCATCATCGACGCTTCTATGCCAGCGATGATCCGTACCTCCGGCCACATGTGGAACAAGAACGATGAAGAGCAGGACACCCTCGCTGTCATCCCTGACTCCTCTTACGCTGGTGTTTACCAGGCAGTTATTGAAGACTGCCGCGAAAACGGCGCTTACGACCCAACCACCATGGGTACCTCCCCTAACGTTGGCCTGATGGCTCAGAAGGCTGAGGAGTACGGCTCCCACAACAAGACCTTCAAGATCCCAGCTGACGGCGAAGTTCAGGTTGTAAACTCCGCTGGTGATGTTCTGATCTCCCACAACGTTGAGGCAAACGACATCTGGCGCGCATGCCAGACCAAGGATGCCCCAATCCAGGACTGGGTCAAGCTCGCTGTCAACCGTGCACGTCTGTCCGGCATGAAGACCATCTTCTGGCTCGACACCGAGCGCGCACACGACCGCAACCTCATCGACTTGGTCAATAAGTACTTGGGCGACCACGACACTGAGGGCTTGGACATTGAAATCCTCTCCCCAATCGAGGCAACCAAGGTCACCGTCGAGCGCATCCGTCGCGGCGAGGACACCATCTCCGTTACCGGTAACGTTCTGCGTGACTACAACACCGACTTGTTCCCAATTCTGGAGCTCGGCACCTCTGCAAAGATGCTCTCGGTTGTTCCTTTGATGGCTGGCGGCGGTCTGTTTGAGACCGGTGCTGGCGGCTCTGCTCCTAAGCACGTTGAGCAGGTCCAGGAAGAAAACCACCTGCGTTGGGACTCCCTCGGTGAGTTCTTGGCGCTGGCGGAGTCCTTCCGCCACGAGCAGCAGAACCACGGTAATGAGCGCGCTGGCGTCCTTGCTGCTGCACTCGACAACGCAACCGAGCGTCTGCTGACCGAAGGCTACTCCCCTTCCCGCAAGGTCAAGGAAATCGATAACCGCGGTTCCCACCTGTACCTCGCAGCATTCTGGGCAGAAGAACTGGCTAAGCAGACCGATGATGCTGAGCTGGCAGAAGGCTTCAAGGCTTTCTCCGCCAAGCTCAATGAGAATCTCGACGCAATCGCGCAGGAGCTCATCGACATCCAGGGCCAGCCTGCAGACTTGGGCGGCTACTACTGGTTCGACGAGAGCAAGGCTGAAGAAGTCATGCGTCCTTCCTCCGTTTACAACGAGATCTTGGAATCTCTGAAGAAGTAGTTCTTCCCTAGACGCGACATCTAGACCACATCGCGTCTTAAACCCGACGACGTCCTCTTGATCCGGCACTGGGTCAAGAGGACGTCGTCGTTTCACGGGTAGGCACGGGTAGATTGGTCTCTTATGGCTAACCCACTACTTAATCCTTCTCAACTGCCGTATCAGCTACCACCTTTTGCTGAAATTCGCGTTGAGCATTACCGTCCAGCTTTCGCTGAAGCACTCTCACGTCACGCGGCAGAAATTGCTGCCATTGTGGATAATCCTGAAGCACCTTCATGGGCTAATACCGTCGAAGCTTGGGAGCGTTCCGGGCGCGACCTCGAACGGGTCATGTCGGTCTTCGGCAACCTCTCTGGCACGGATATCACCGCGGAAATGGAAGAGATTGCCGCGGATATTTACCCGCAGCTTTCAGCGCACCTGGATGCGATTTATCAGAACGCAGCACTGTACGAGCGCTTCAAGTCCGTCACGGCACCAGAAGATACGGAATCGCAGCGCTTACATGAGCACCTGCTGCGCACATTCGCGCGCAAGGGCGCAGAGCTTTCCGATGCCGACAAGCACACCCTGTCAGAAATCAACCAGCGCCTGTCCATCTTGTCGGAGGAATTTGGCCGTAACTTGATGGCAGATACCCGCGCCCGTGCGGTGCAGTTTAATAACGCCGAGGAGCTTGCTGGTTTGCCGCAAGATCGCATCGATGCAGCAGCGGCGTACGCCAAAGAACTCGGCAAGGAAGGCTACGTCTTCCCGCTGGAGTTGCCGTCGGTGCAGTCCGAGCAGCAGCGCCTAGCAACGCCGGACGCCCGCGCAGCGCTTTACGATGCCGCCCGTCTACGCGGCACGGAGACCAATTCCGCAGTGCTGGTGGAGATGGCGCAACTGCGTGCACAGCGCGCCCAGCTGCTGGGCTATGACACCCACGCGGATTACGTCATTGCTGAAGAAACCGCCAAGGAAGCATCGGTTGTAGGTGACATGCTGCGCGGTTTGGTGCCTGCCATTAATACCAATGCGGCCGGCGAGCACAAGATTTTGGCCGAAGAAGCAGAGCTTAATGGCGAAAGCTTCGGCCCCGCTGACTGGCCTTACTGGGAAGCCAAGGTGCGCCAGCGTGATTTCGCCTTGGATGAAAATGAGCTGCGCAAATACTTCCCGTTGGACGCAGTGCTTGTCGATGGCGTCTTCGCCGCCGCCCATCGCCTCTACGGCATCACGGTGGTTCCGCGCGATGATTTACAAGGTTATGCCGAGGGCGTGCGCGTATGGGAAGTCTTCGACGATGGCCAAGAGCAAGAGCCCAATACTGGCATCGGTCTTTTCCTCACGGACTACTTCGGCCGCCCAACCAAGCGCGGTGGCGCATGGATGTCGACCTTTATGGAGCAGTCGCATCTTCTTCAGACCCGCCCGGTGGTTATCAACGTCATGGGTATATCGCGCCCAGCAGATGGCTCCACGCCTTTGCTGAGCCTCGATGAGCTGCACACCGTCTTCCACGAGTTCGGCCACGCTCTGCATGGCCTGCTTTCCGACGTCCGCTACCCCACCTTCTCCGGCACCAACGTTCCGCGTGACTGGGTGGAATTCCCCTCGCAAATCAACGAAAACTGGGCACTCGATCCGGCGCTGGTGAAAAACTACGCGCGCCACGTGGACACCGGTGAGGTCATCCCCAACGAGCTTCTCGATGCCGTCTCCAAGGCCTCCCAGTTTGGCCAAGGCTTCGCCACCGCCGAATACGTCGCAGCATCCATCATTGACCTCGCATGGCACTCGCTCTCTCCTGAGGAAGCAGCCAAGCTCGAATCCACCCCTGAAGCTATCGCCGACTTTGAACAAGATGCTCTAGACGCAGCCGGCATGGACATCGATGCCATCGCGCCGCGTTACCGTTCCACCTATTTCCAGCACATCTTCGCCGGCGGCTACTCCGCTGGCTACTACTCGTATCTGTGGGCAGAGGCCCTCGATGCCGATGGCTTCGAGTGGTTCCGCGAAGAAAACGCCGCCGCCCCTTCCGACAACGCTGTGGCGTCGGTCGATACCCTCGCATCGGCAGAAGTCTCTGATGCCGATGCCCGGCGCGCGGGTCAAAAGTTCCGCGACCTCATCTTGTCGACCGGCGCCTCGCGTGATTTTTCCGAGGTCTACTCACAGCTACGCGGCCGCGACAAGGACCTCACCCCACTGCTAGTTCGTCGCGGCCTGAATACCCCAAGCGCCTAATACTTCGAAGTCCATTACACAGCGCAAAGCGGAGGCCACCCAATTGCGGATGGCCTCCGCTTTTTCTAATCGCTTAAGCGTTGTCGAGGTGTGCGCGCACGAACCACTGGAACTTCTCCAGTTCAGCAGATTGTGCGATGAAGATGTCTTCGGTGATTGGGTCGATATCGCCGGAGACCTTCAAGGATTCACGGACGTTTTCGATGACGGTGGTGTAAACCTCATCGATAGCCGCGAGGTGATCTTGGGTGTTAGCGCGGTTGAGGTCGTACTTCAACGGAGTGCGATCCTCGGCCTGCGCCTTTGGCGTACCCAGTGGCTCAAAGCCGAGGGTGGAGACGCGTTCAGCGACTTCGTCTGCGTAGCCGCGAACCAGTTCAATTTGTGGGTCAAGCATCTCATGAACAGCAATGAAGTTTGGTCCCACAACGTTCCAGTGGGCATGCTTCAAAATCAAATGCAGGTCATTATAATCATTCAGACGAGCCTGCAGCTCTTCAGAGAGCTTCTTGGAATCAACATCGGACAAACCAGGAACAGTGTACTGAGTCATAACTTCACTATATCCCCGAACGAGATTTATTGCATGTCTATTTTGCCACATTTATGCAGGTCAAACCTTAGGTTAGACTTATTGCCTCATCCTGAGGTGCGTCACTGGATTGGAAGTTTTATCTAGGCTGGTGGTATGAAACTTACACTCCATGGACACTCTTGCGCTTCCGTTTCCACAGACCAGGGGGTCTTTGTCATTGACCCTGGCCCGGCCTCGAACCTTTCCATCTTAGCTTCGGCAGACGCTGTGCTTTTGACCCACTCACATCCAGACCACGTGGACGCTGAAACCGTGAAAGCATCTGGCTTGCCAGTCTGGGGCCCAGCTGACGCTGTTGGATTAATTGGTGAGGGCACAGTTCTCCGCCCCGGTGAATCCTTTGAACTTTTAGGCATCACCATCCAGGCAGTAGGCGGATTACACCACGAGATCCATCCACGCCTGCCGCGCCCAGTGAACCTAGGTTATTACTTCAACGGCGTCCTGCACCCCGGCGATCAGTACATCAAGGGTCTACACAATGTTGAAGTTTTGCTGCTTCCGATTTCCGCGCCGTGGGTGAAAAACTCTGAAGCCGCTGCCTACGCCCGCACCGTCTCAGCGACCCGCACCATCCCGATCCACGATGGCGTGCTGAGTAAGTTTGGCCGCACGCTCTACGACAACGTCATGATCAAGATGAAGGTCCCTGGCTACGCCCGGCTTGAAGAAGGAACCCCCTTGGATCTTTCACAGCCTTTAGACTTGGATGCATGACACATCCCAGTAACGCGCGCGAATTCGACATCATCGTATTCGGTGCCACCAGCTTTGTTGGAAAGCTCACCGCACAGTATCTGGTAGACACCCATCCGGAGCTTGCCATTGCGGTTGCCGGACGCAATGAGTCAAAGCTCCAAGAACTAGCGCACACATCAGGTATTAAGCTGCCCATACTTGTTGCGGATGCATCGCGTATCGATGAACTACGTGAATTAACCGCGCGCGCTAAGGTTCTCATCTCCACTGTGGGGCCGTATACCTACTTTGGCGACAAAGTTGTCGAGGCCTGCGTCAATAATGGCACCCACTACGTCGATCTGTGTGGGGAGGCGCTGTTTGTTCGACGCACCATCGATAAGAGGCATGAGAGCGCGCAGGTCACCGGTGCAAAGATTGTGCATTCTTGTGGCTTCGATTCTGTTCCCTCAGACATGGGCATGTTTCATCTGCATCAGGTATCGCAGACCGCATTTAGCAAAGTCACGATGGCCGTGGAGTTTCTGTCCGGCGGGCTATCGGGCGGCACCATCGATTCCATGCGAGCAGTTAGCGCGGATGCCAAGAAGATGGAAAAAGGCGGCGCTATTCTGCACAGCCCGTATACGCTCTCCCCCAACCACAAACTCGAGCCAGACCTAGGCGAGCAAAAAGACCTCGAGGTCTCCTTCGACTCACTCACACAGCAATGGACTGGACCGTTTTTCATGGCGATGTTTAATACCCGCATCGTGCGCCGGTCGAATACTTTGTCCGGCTACGCCTACGGCGACAAGCTACACTACCGCGAAGCGATGACCACGGGTAAAGGCTTACTCGGCCGCATCAAAGCCCACGCATTATTCGCTGTCACTGCGCTGGGCTTTGCCGTGGTTATGAATAAACGTCTCGCCCGCTTTTTACCCAAGCCCGGAGAGGGACCAAAGAAGCTAGACGACGGCGGGTTTCGCATTACCCACTACGGGTTAAGCACAACTGGCGCAGTGCACAGCACCACGGTGACAGCACACGGCGATCCGGGATATCGCGTCACCTCGATGATGCTGGGCGAAGCAGCCGTAGTCCTAGCCACCGAACCCGCCGGAATGCCAGAGGTGTCTGGTGGCATTCTTACTCCCGCCACCGCACTCGGCGCCCCGTATTTGGAGGCCCTAAACGCGCATGGAATGAAGTTTACTTAGACCGCTCATTGCGGAAAACAATACCGCTTTGTCTATTTATATTCTTTATCTGCCAGCGTCTTTATTTTTAAAAGTGAAAGGTGCCGCACCGCACGGGTACGGTGCCTGATATGACGAAATACGATAACAGCAACTTTGAAAACTGGTCTCTAGAAACCCGTGCCTTGCACGTGGGACAGGACCTCGACGGCAACTCAAATTCCCGTAATGTTCCAATCCATCAAACAACTTCCTATGTTTTTGACTCCGCTGAACGTGCGGCAAATCGCTTTAACCTCTCGGATGCCGGCCCGATTTATACCCGCCTGACCAACCCGACCACGGGTGCTTTAGAGGCACGCATCGCTAGCTTGGAAGGTGGCGTGGACGCCGTCGCTTTCGCTTCGGGCCAGGCAGCGCAGACCGCAGCGCTTATCAACTTAGCTTCGGCTGGTGACCACATTGTTTCTTCCCCACGCCTTTACGGCGGAACCAACACCCTATTTACCATCACCCTGGCGCGCCTAGGCATTGAAGTCACCCTCGTTGATAACCCAGATGACCCACAGTCCTGGGCAGATGCCGTCAAGCCTAATACCCGTGCTTTTTACGCAGAAACCTTCGGCAACCCCATCGCTGACATCCTGGACATCCCAGCAGTTGCAGAGGTTGCGCACAACAACCAGGTGCCACTGATTGTGGACAACACCATCGCTACCGCTGCGGTCGCACGCCCGCTGGAGCTTGGGGCTGACATCGTTGTTGCATCGACCACCAAGTTCTACTCCGGCAACGGCTCCTCCATCGGCGGCATCCTCGTGGACGGCGGCAAGTTCGACTGGACCGTTGAGCGAGACGGCAAGCCAGTCTTCCCATACTTCGTCACCCCAGATGCTGCCTACCACGGCTTAAAGTATGCGGACCTTGGCGCACCAGCATTCGCACTCAAAGCCCGTGCTGGCATCCTGCGCGACACCGGCGCCGCATTGTCACCATTTAACGCATGGGTAACGCTGACGGGTCTGGAAACGCTGCAACTGCGCATCGACAAGCATGGTGAAAACGCCCAAAAGGTAGCCGAGTACCTTGAAGCCCACGACAAGGTCACCAAGGTCAACTACGCCGGCCTGGATTCCAGCCCGTACAAGGAAGTCAAAGAACGCCTCGGCTACACCTCCACCGGCTCCGTCCTGTCGTTTGAAATCGACGGCGGCAAGGACGAAGCGTGGGCATTCATCGACGCTTTGAAGCTGCACTCCAACCTGGCCAATATCGGCGATACCCGCTCGCTGGTTGTCCACCCTGCAACCACCACGCACTCCCAGTCCGATGAAGAAGGACTGCGTGTTGCTGGTATTACCCAGTCCACCGTCCGTCTGTCAGTCGGTATTGAAAACATTGCTGACATCATCGCTGACCTTGAGTTGGGATTCGCCGCAATCTAATGGTTTCAACGCACGTTTTGCTTGCCGATGAAGGCGTTTTGACGACCATCCCCATCGGCTCTTTCACCACTGAAGCCGGGGCTGACATCGCCAGCGTTGATATCGCATATCAGCGCTGGGGTGAATTCCGCGGCTCCAATGTGCTGCTCATTGAGCATGCACTCACAGGCGACTCTGATGTAGCCACGTGGTGGTGTGATCTGGTGGGGCCAGGCAAAGCGCTGGACACGGATTCTTGGTGCGTTATTGCCACCAATGTCTTAGGCGGTTGCAACGGCTCAACCGGTCCGAGCTCGGACTTCGATGGCAAGCCCTATGGTTCGCGCTTTCCGGCTATTTCCATTCGCGACCAGGTAGAGGCCGAAAAGCGCTTCCTGGATGTTTTGGGAATCACCGAGGTTCATGCCGTTATTGGCGGCTCCATGGGTGGAGCACGGACTTTAGAATGGACGTTGCTGTATCCGGAGATGCTCCAGGCAGCGTGCGTTATTGCCGTGTCGGCGCGGGCTTCGGCCTGGCAGATTGGTATTCAGTCGGCGCAGATTTCTGCTATTGAGCGCGACCCGCTGTGGCAAGGTGGTGACTACTACGACGGCGAATACCCTGCTGAAGGCTTGGCTGCGGCACGACGCATTGCGCACTTGACCTACCGCGGGGAGATGGAAATCGATGAGCGCTTTGGAACTTCCGCGCAGGCGGGGGAAAATCCGCTCGGCCCCTATCGCAAGCTCGATCAGCGCTTTGCCGTGAATTCCTACTTGGATTACCAGGGAGCGAAGCTAACGCAGCGTTTCGATGCAGGCTCCTACGTCACCTTGACTGAATCCCTCAACCGGCACGACATTGGCCGCGGGCGAGGCGGTCTCAATAAGGCCTTGGCCTCATCGGAAGTTCCGACCATGGTGGTGGGCGTGGATACAGATATCTTATACCCGTATCACCAGCAAGAACACATCTCCCGCAACCTAGGCAACCTGTTGGCGATGGCCAAGCTGTCCTCCCCTGTCGGCCACGACGCCTTCTTGGTCGAAGGCCGCCAAATGGACCGGATTCTGCGCAACTTTATCCAGCAGTCCTTGCCTAATGCGACAGAAAGTGTCGATGGTGTGGAATACCGGCTAGGCGACGAATACATCATCTAGCAGGAGCGCGCTTCGGGGAGCGCGCATCCCGTGAGCATTAGCTTCCGAGGGCATCCACCGAAGCTGAGAGCCACACAAGCGCTGCGCCGAGGGCAGTAGAAAATGCCATGTCGAATCGGCGCGAGCGCACGGCGAATACGCCTACCCGGTCAGAATCACAGGTTCTGCGCACGACTGCGAGCCAAATCATGGCGGCGCCTAACAGGAAAGTAGCGCGGCGCCAATGCTCCATCAGGCTCATCACGCCGGAAGCCACAACGCCGAGGCCAAACAGCGCGATAAATACCCACTGTAGCCAGCCTGGTAAAGGCGAAGGCTTCACGTGGATATCGTGCGGGTTCGACACTGACAGCATATTCTTACGGGCTTTACTTTGAGCTACTTGGCTGCGAGCTGCTCTGCGCGCTCGACGATATTAGAAACCAGGAAGGTACGGGTCAATGGGCCCACGCCACCTGGGTTCGGAGAGATAAATCCGGCCTTTTCCCACACGTCAGGGTGTACGTCGCCGGCAAGTTTGCCATCGACACGCGAGACTCCCACGTCCAAGATAGCTGCGCCTTCTTTGACCATGTCGGCGGTGAGCATGTGTGGCTTGCCTGCTGCAGCGATGATGATGTCAGCTTCCAAGGTTTCTGCCTTCAGATCCTTAGTACCGGTGTGGCACAGGGTCACCGTGGCATTTTCGCTGCGGCGGGTGAGCATCAAACCGATTGGGCGGCCCACGGTCACGCCGCGGCCGATGACAACCACTTTGGCGCCGTCAATTTCAACGTTGTAGCGACGCAGCAAAGAAATGCAGCCATTTGGCGTACATGGCAGTGGTGCGTCCTCGTTGAGGACCAGCTTGCCGAGGTTTACCGGGTGCAGACCGTCAGCATCTTTTTCCGGGTCAATCAATTCCAGGATGCGGTTTTCGTTGAGATGCTTCGGCAGCGGCAGCTGGACGATGTAGCCGGTGACATTGTCATCGGCGTTGAGCTCCGCAATGACTGCTTCAAGCTCTTCCTGGGTGGTGTCTTCTGGCAGGTCTTTACGAATCGACGCGATTCCAAGTTCTTCGCAATCGCGGTGCTTCATCTTCACATAAGAGTGTGAACCTGGATCTTCACCTACCAAAACGGTGGCCAGCCCTGGCTGCTTATCCAGTGCGGCAACTCGCTTTTTGAGGTCTTCAAATAGCTCGGCGCGGTACAGTTTTCCATCCAAAGTGGTTGCAGTCATGCACCCATCTTAAACTTATGGTTATGCCGTTACACATCGTGTTCGATAATCCTGTCATTCCCACTAATACTGGCAACGCCATCCGCACCGCAGCGGTGACTGGCGCCAAGCTGCACTTGGTGGAACCACTGGGCTTTAACTTTGACGATAAGCACCTCAAACGCGCAGGCCTTGACTACCATGACCTGGCAGATCTAAAAATCCACGCCGACTTTGACGCGTGCATGGAAGCGTTGCCCGGCGCGCGGGTATTCGCGTTTACAACCTCTGCAACTAAATGGTTCAGTGATGTCGAATACACCGACGGGGACATACTACTTTTCGGCACCGAACCAAGTGGTTTGCCCGCCGAACACCTGGCGCATCCCCGTATCACCGAAGAGGTTCGCATCCCGATGGTCCCCGCGCGCCGCTCGATGAATTTATCCAACGCCGCCTCTACCGCAGTGTACGAAGCCTGGCGCCAACTAGGTTTTCCTGGCGGCGTCTAGGCACTGATATCCCTTGCCCACCATCCAGTCGTGAACTACAGTTGGCACCCTGGTTGAAGTGAGCACTTCCTCATCGTTCGACAACTGGCTGAGAAAACTAAAGGATCGCCAGGCTGCAGCTCGAATATTGAAACCTATCGAACGTTTGGCCGCGGGTAATCCTGGCGATATTAAACCCGTTGGAATGGGGATTTCAGAGCTACGCATCAACTTAGGCCCTGGATATAGGTGTATTTCATTCGTGAACAAGACAGGCTGATTCTCTTACTAACCGGTGGAGATAAATCAACTCAAAAAGAAGACATTAAGACAGCGCTAGTAATTGCCGAAACATGGCGAAATCAGAAGGGAAATCAATCATGAGCACTCTTGATGAAACGTTCATGCCATTGGACCCAGCCAACTACCTCAATACAGCAGAGGACATTGCTGCGTATCTTGAGGCAACTCTCGAAGAAGACGGTGATGACTCAGCAGCAATCAAGCGAGTTTTGGGATATATCGCCCGCTCGCGAAACTTTAGCGAGATTGCCCGCCAATCTGGCATGAGCAGAGAGGGTCTGTACAAGTCTCTTGGCGAAGACGGAAATCCAAGCCTGAGCACCATTATCAAGGTTGCTCACGCGCTTGGGCTCAAGATCCGTTTCGAAGCGGCTTAACCCGCTTATTCCTTGTCTTCGACTTCGGCGATGGTGGGTTGGCTGGCGGATGTCATGGCGGGAAGCTTGCGGGCACGAAGCCTATCCATTATTTCCACGCAGGCAGTAAATTCTAAGTCTTCTCCCGCTAAGGTGGCAGGACCTGCGACCATCTCAAACCTCACGGTGCCTAAGCGCAGCATCTGACGAATTGGTCCTGCTTTAAAGGTCAGCTCTTGGATGTGCGAGGTAGTCACCGCGATTACTCGACGGTTGATCCGGCCTGCGTGCGCGATGGCGATGGTGTCATCGTCAAGCAGCGTAACCGCTTGCTTAGTATGGTCCAGCGGCGACGACCAGACCGCACGCTGTGGCGAAGTGAAATCGGCCTGTGTATGCCCTTCGGGCTGTGCGTACGTCGCGATTTGTTCTGCGGTTAAGTCACTCACGCGTTCAAATAATGTCAGCGCCAAATCCCTACTGCCGACGGGAAGGATGCGCGTGGAACCAGATTGTTTGCCACCGCTGGCTTGTCCATAGCCTGCTACTGAGACATTGACTTCGTACCAACCAAAGAACCGCCACAACAGCGGCTGGGTAATGCGCACCCCGTGAATACGTTCAATGCGGATGGATTGCCGGCGACGGTCGGCTAAACCGTAGGCAATATTGAGCGTATTTTCTTCCTCGTTGACCTGTGCATTAAAACGCCAGGAAGAATCCAACAGTCCCCACACGGAGGGGACGATACCGACCAGAATCGGAACAACAGTGCTCAACGGCACCGGGGTGACGATAATGACGACGACAAAAGCCACGGTAAAAATCGTGGTGGCGCGCAAAGTTGCCGCCGCGATTGACCGCCAAATAGGAATCTCGGGGACAATATCTGGGTTGATTTGCGCTTCGTTGGTTTGCTCTGGTTCATCGTCAAGCGCTGCCTCGACGACGCCATGCACATGAGCAAGGACTTCCAAGCGTAAATCTTCCGCTTCGGATTTCTTCAGGTAAGCGATTTCAATCGCTGACGAGGTACCGCCGGCAGTTTCCACGCGCACCGCCGCCAGGCCAAAGATGCGCGCGATGAGATTTTCTACCACGTCGACAGCCTGCGTGCGGTCATAACGGGCAGAGCGCAGTGACTTCGATAGCACTCCCCGCCGCAAAGAAATTTCTTCTTCTCCAAGCTTGAATCCTAAGCGCCGCCACCAGATACCAGAAACAAACCACAAAATCAGGCACAGCAGAATAAAACCGCCCACCGCAATGGCAGTACCCCGCATTGCTTCACCTAAGTGACCATCGTTGAAGAAAGCGTAGATATCACCCAGCACTTCCAGATTTACCTGCAAAACAAAGACCGTGATCATGGCCAGAATTACCGACCAAAAGCGCAGCAACGGGGTTAGGCGGTGTACCCGCCGGTAGCCTGCATCGGCAGGTGCGGCATCTGCATCGATCACCGCAACGTCTTCGGGAGCCTCACTACGTTCTTCTTCAAAGTCGTGGCTCATAGACCGCTCATCCTCTCGCGCGCCTTATCGGCCAAGCGCTCACGCAGAGCATCGGCGGTATCTGCCTCGAGGCCTTTGACGGTCGCATCGGTGCCAGCTGATGCGGTGTGCAGTTTGACGGCTTTCAATCCATACATGCGTGCAATGGGTCCGGAGGAAACATCCACGAATTGAATACGGCCATAGGGCACGACGGTAAACCTGTGCCACAAACGGCCCTTAGTAATCAGCAGCTCATCATCAGTTTCTTGCCAGCCCATGAGTTTGACCTGGGAAGGAATGAGCCACAACAGCCATAGAATCAACGCGACAAAGACACCGGCGATAATATAAAAGGACCAGTGCAAAAAATACCCCGCGACGCCCGCTGCAATTGTAAAAAACGCCATCCAAGAAAGATTGACAATATAACGTGCTTTGATCAGTTTCCTGGATACCGGATTCATGCCATCGGGTACGACATCGCGTGAGTTCATAAAGCCCCACCCTAGTGGAATTCCCTACTGCCCCGCGATAGGAAAGTGTCTCCTTGTGGTCGTGCGTGGCAGCCCCAGAAGTCTCCAAACTACTCTCAATTCCTCCATAAATGGGCTTCCTGTGGATAACTTTGGCTGTTGCGTGACGCGTCAACGTAGTTATCCACAGGTTTTTTGTCTTGCCCTAGCGTGGACTTGCGTTCGCGTTTTAGTGTCGAAGTTATGAACGGACAACAAATAATAAAACTCTTCTACACCAGCGGAATAACCATCCTCCGCGATGTTTACGAGTGCTCCCCTTATGACTTAGCCGATGGCCTAATGCCACTGAACACGGCGCGAAAATACACCCGGCTAGCCACAGTTTTCTTTGGTCCTGCTGATTCTCCCAAGGTGCAGCGCGATTCAGTAGCTCTTGCTGAAGCAAGGCAATTAAGCCTCGAATACTTAGAAATGGTCAACAAACACGCCAAGAAACTCAACACCCGCGGCGCCGCATGGAAGCTGCGTGCCGAGCTTATCGCGTTTGAGGGCACCTTCGAAGAAGTCGAAGCCTACGCTAAGAAACGCGTCACCGAAGAAGGCGGCGACACCAAAAAGAAACCCGGGGTGCGCCTTGGCCGGGTTGTAGACGGCCTGCGCACTATTAGTATTACCGATACGCAGCGCCGTATTACTGATTTAGAAAAGACGCTTGATGCTGCGATCACAGATGAAGACCAGCCACGCTCCGAAGCCCTACTGGAGCCTTTCTGGGACCTCATCGAAGGCACCGGCACCGGGCTTATCCGCCCTGAATACCGCACCGTGATTGCCATTGGTCTCGATGATTTCGCGAAAGTCTCTTGCGACAAAGGCGAGGACGTCGTTGTTGCTCTTTCCGACGGTACGACCATGACGGGCTCTGAGTTCATTAACGCCGCAATGGAAGGCGCACTCGGCGACAAACTCTACGTCGGGCTCTTCCACCCCACCGCCGGACCGGTGAACTTGTACGAAGCCCGATTCGCATCAGACAAACTTCGCACTCTCGCCATGGCAGAGAACCTCGTGTGCCCATGGCCGGACTGCAACGTACCAGCCGATAGATGCCAGGTCCACCACATCGACGCCCACAAACACGGCGGACACACCAAACCCTCGAACCTGACGATGCTGTGTAAGTACCACAACGGCGTCAACGACGACGGTGACCCGGCTAATCCCGGGTCACAGAAAAGAAAAAATAAGCGAGGAAAAGGGAAGCCGAGCCGCGGAAGAATGCGACGCCACCGCGGCAAAGTCCGCCTGCAGACCCCAGGCGGAAAGCTTGTGGGCAATACGCACCACGTGAGCAGCATGGGAGCGATGAACCTCATCTAAAACCAGGGCGATCCCCGCAGCTAGCGAAAGCTAACTAGTCAACCGGGCTAGTTAGCCAATTCGGCGATCTCTTTTCCCGAAAGCGCGAATCCTTCGCACGTCTAGTGGAAATCTCGGCTGCCGCGTGAGAAGAAACTGCCCACATCAAGTGCTTCCAATTTGTCGGCAGTAACTGTTGCTGCGCCATTGGCATTAGAAACAATTCCGCGAATCACCAAAGCCTTTGCCGTGCGTGCGACGACCTTGTTGCGCTTCCACAGTCCCGGGGTCACCATCACATTAATCAGCCCGGTTTCATCTTCGAGGCCGAAAAAGGTCACACCGCTCGCGGTCTGCGGGCGCTGCCGGTGCGTGACGATGCCCGCCACGCGAATACGCGAGCCGTCCTCAGCAGTCTTGAGCTCCGCCGCGGTTAACACGCCCGGCGGGCGAATCAGCTGCATCGGTTGCAGATTATGCGTAACACCCGTCGAGGAAATGTCGGTGGCAACCAGCTCCATCAGGCTCATCCCGGGCAGCGCGGGTGCTTCAGTAATAGTTAGCCCCGGCAGCATGCCCTCACGTTCCGTTGCCGCCACGCGCGCATTCCATAACGCTTGCCGGCGACTTAGCCCAAAGCAATCCAACGCGCCCGCTTTTGCCAGTGCCTCCAAATTCGCCGTGTTCAAATCAGCCCGGCGCGCTAAATCCGCCATGTCCTTATACGGCGCATTCTCTTCAATCCGATCAGTGACTTTGCTCAGTCCTTGCACAAGGTTGAGGCCTACGCGAATGGCAAAAGCACCATCTGAGTGCGCTTCGAGGCGAGCCTCGGTGCCAGAGGCGTTGACATCGACAGGCAAAATGCGCACCCCATGCCGACGGGCATCCTGAATAAGCGACTGCGGCGAGTAAAACCCCATGGGCTGCGCGCGCAGCAAACCCACGCAGAACTCCGCCGGGTAATAGTGCTTAAACCATGCCGAGAAATACACCAGGGAGGCAAAAGACTGCGCGTGCGATTCGGGGAAGCCATAGGCCGCAAACGCCACAATCTTATTCCACAAGGTCAAGGCGACCTCGCCCTCAATCTGGTTGGTCTCCCACAAACCAGTAAAAAAGCGCTGGCGCAAGGCATCCATACGCTCTGGGGAGCGTTTCGACCCCATCGCGCGGCGTAGCTCGTCGGCTTCGGCGCCGGTAAAGCCGGCGGCATCGACAGCAATCTGCATCAGTTGTTCCTGAAACAGCGGAATACCTAAGGTCTTACCCAAGGACTTCTCCAACACCGGATGGTCATAGCTCACCTCTTCTTCCCCATTGCGTCGGCGCAGATACGGGTGCACCGAACCACCTTGGATGGGGCCGGGACGAATCAGGGCAACTTCCACCACTAGGTCAAAAAAGCGGCGGGGTTTAAGACGCGGCAGGGTTGCTAGCTGCGCGCGGGATTCGACTTGGAAGACACCCACGGCATCGGCACGCGACAACATCGCGTAAACCTCCGGGTCCGCAAGGTCCAGCTCCCAGAGATTGATGGTCTTGCCGCGGGTTTCTTTCACCAAGTCCACCATGTGGTGAATAGCTTCGAGCATGCCTAAGCCCAGCAGGTCGAATTTCACCAGCCCGGCTGCGGCACAGTCGTCTTTATCCCACTGCAGCACCGAACGATTATCCATGCGCGCCCACTCCATGGGCACGACATCGGCAATCGGGCGGTCGCATAAGACCATGCCGCCCGAGTGAATACCTAAATGTCGCGGCTGGCCACGAAATTGCTCGGCGAGGTGGGAGACGTCTTCGGGAGGATCCGCAATACCTTTCGACCACGCATCGCCGGCGCCTTGTGGGTAGCCCAAGGCACGCGCGGCATCGCGAAGCGCACCCTTGCGGCGGTAGGTAATCACATTCGCTACCTGCGCCGCACGGTCGCGGCCGTAGAAATCATAGACGTACTGGATGACTTCTTCCCGGCGACCGGATTCGATATCAACATCAATATCGGGCGGGCCATCGCGGTCCGGGGAAAGGAAACGTTCAAACAGCAGCTGCGCGGAAATCGGCTCTGCATTAGTAATGCCGAGGACAAAACACACCACGGAGTTCGCCGCAGAGCCACGGCCTTGGCACAAGATACTGTTGCGGGAACAAAAATCCACGATATCGGTGACAATCAGGAAATAGCCGGGAAAGCCTAGCTTTTCGATGACCCCCAGCTCATGCTCAATCTGCCTCTTCGCCTTGTTCCACGACTTTGGGTGCGCGCGGTATCGCCGCGGGGCACGCTGGGCGACCATCTCGCGTAGCCAGCTCATCTCATCAAAGCCTTCGGGTACCCCGCAGTGCGGTAGATTCGGGGCGAGTGCATCCCAGGTAAAGGCGCATGCTCGGGCAAGCTCAACAGTAAAGGCGATTTCCTCAGCGCGGTCGGGCATAAGCATGCGCATCTGCTCGCCTGAGCGCAGCCACTGCGCCCCCATGGGGTGTTGGGTAGATTCTGCTTGTTCCAAAGACTCCCGGCGAAAAAGCGCGTGCTTTGCCGCAGCCAGGCGCGCATCCTTTCGCGTCGCGGCAGCCGGCAGCGCGGTAGCAATCGCGCACAGCTGATGTCGCGCGCGCATGGCATCTACTATGTCGTGGTGGTCAGTATCTTCTGGTCTTAGCGTCGCAGCGTATTCCAGCACCACATTCTCAGCGCCGAAATCCGCTATCAGCCCATCAACCTCATCGGCCCACTCATACCCAACGACAATGACGCACTCCTCGCCTAAGTGTTCGGCAACTTCCGCAAGCGGAGGATAACGCACTTCATCTTTTTCACCCGTCGCCATCCGCGCCTGCGCCACCAGTCGCGATAGACGCCGATACCCTTCTGGCCCACGCGCGATCGCAAGCAGACCTTTGCCGATGGACAGCTCCACTCCATAGACCGTCGGCAGCCCACGCAAAGCGGCAGCTTCAGCAAATTTCATCAGGCCATAAAAGCCATCACGATCCACCACCGCTAAAGCTTCTAACCCCAGTTCAACTGCCCTATCCACCATCTCTTCCGGTTCGGAAGCACCGGCCAAGAAGGAGTAGCATGAGATGGCATGTAGTTCCGCAAAAGGTACTTGAGATTGAGTCTTAGGGCGGCGCGGGGTGGCGTCGATAAGCTGTGGCGAATCGTCATAAACCCGCACGGGAGTAGGTCCTAGCCGGCCGGATAAAATCCTTTCAATGCGCGACCAAGACAGCTGACTTCCGCCGTTGAACCTCATAGCGAAAACACTACACCCGATACGAACGCCTGTTCTAATCGCCAAGAAACGAGCAGCCTTTTCGTGACAGCCAGCAGGCGCCTTAGCAAAAAGTACCGAGAAACAGTGCGGTCTATTAATATTCAGCAGCGTGAAAATTGCTATATAAGCTGGTTACAGGCAGCGAAAACACCTATTTCAACCATCGTGAATAAAACGTCGAATAGACAAAGCGGTTCGCTAGTTGTTAATTTCAATCCAGCAATAAACCAATAATCCCTGTTACCACAACCTCCGTTTTGAAAAGAAAGACGTAATAAACATGCAGATTCGTCGCGTACTAGCCGCTACCTCGGCAGCAGTTATCGCTGCAACTGGCCTGGTTGCCTGCTCCTCTGATTCCTCCGACTCCGCTTCCGGCGATTCCGAGTCCGCAGAGCAAGACGGCCCAATCCGCGTAGGCACCACCGATGCCGCCAAGAAGGCATGGGCTGCGCTGGAAGAGGCAGCTGAAGCTGAAGGCATCGATATCGAAATCGAGAACTTCGCTGACTACTCCACCCCTAACCAGGCTTTGGAACAGGGCCAGCTGGACACCAACAACTTCCAGCACCTGAAGTTCCTGGCTGAGTACAACGTCGGCAACGACTCGGATCTGACCCCAATCGTGGCCACCGAAATCATTCCTTTGGCACTGTTTTGGAAGGACCACGACTCCATCGACGGCATTGAGGGCGAATCCATCGCTATCCCGAATGACCCATCCAACCAGGGTCGCGCCATCAACGTTCTGGTCCAGGCTGACCTGATCACCTTGAAGGAAGAGGGTCTGGTTACCCCAACCCCAGCTGACATCGACACCGAGGCTTCCAAGGTTCAGATCACCCCAGTTGACGCTGCACAGACCCCATCCGCTTACGGCGAGGGCACCCCAGCAATCATCAACAACTCCTTCTTAGACCGCGCAGGCATTGACCCTAACCTGGCTGTCTTCCAAGACGATCCAAACTCCCCAGAGGCTGAGCCTTACATCAACGCTTTCGTAGTCCGCGCAGAAGACGCAGACAACGAGACCATCAAGAAGTTGGCTGAACTCTGGCACTCCCCAGAAGTCCAGGCTGCTGTCGATGAAGATGCCAAGGGCACTTCCGTTCAGGTAGAGCGCACTCAGGAAGAGCTGCAAGAAATCTTGGACCGCCTCGAAGAAGCAGAGCGCAACAGCTAAGATTTCTTAAGTACACATCGAACACCCCGTCGGCGAATCGCGCTTGACGGGGTTTCCAACTGAAATGAGTAAAGCCATGAGCACTGTTGGAACGCGGGTAGAATTCCGCAATCTCACCAAGGTTTTCAAACAGAAAAAAGCTGAGATTAAAGCACTAGACAATGTTTCGCTGACCGTTGAGGCAGGCGAAATCATGGGCATTATCGGCTATTCCGGTGCCGGTAAGTCCACGCTGGTGCGCATGATTAATGGACTGGATCAGCCGTCTTCGGGCAGCGTGTTACTGGACGGCACCGACATCGCGAAGATGCCGGAGTCTAAATTGCGCGGAATTCGTAAGAATATCGGTATGATTTTCCAACAGTTCAACCTGTTTACCTCACGCACGGCAGCGGGCAATATTGAGTATCCACTCAAGCTGCAGGGCATGGGTAAGGCTGAGCGTAAAAAGCGCGTGGCTGAGCTTCTGGACTTCGTTGGTCTGGCTGACCGTGGCGGCAACTACCCGGAGCAGCTTTCAGGCGGCCAGAAGCAGCGCGTGGGTATCGCTCGTGCGTTGGCTACCAACCCGACGCTATTGCTTGCCGATGAAGCCACCTCCGCCCTTGACCCCTCCACCACCAAGGAGGTGCTCGAGCTTCTGCGTGAAGTCAACAAGGAATTCGGCATCACCATCGTGGTGATTACTCACGAGATGGAAGTTGTTCGTTCTATCGCTGACAAAGTTGCGGTGATGGAAAACGGTGTCGTCGTGGAACAGGGCTCTATCTATGAGGTCTTCTCCAATCCGCAGACTTCCGTGGCGCAAAGTTTCGTGGCTACCTCGCTGCGTAATACTCCTGACCAAGTCGAAGCCGATGACTTGCTGGCTTATGATGGCCGCCTGTTCACCATCGAGTTGGCTGAGGACTCCGGCTTCTTTGGCGCGGCTGCCGATGCTCGCAACGCCGGCGTTAATATCTCCATCGTCCACGGTGGTGTGACCACGCTGCAAAAGCATTCCTTTGGCAAGATGACTGTTCGCCTTAACGGCCCACAGGCTGCAATCCAGAACTTCTACAACACCTTGAACGCCACGACCGATATTCAGGAGATCACCCGATGAACATCAACTATCTGGCAGAAGCCGACTGGGATCGCCTGGGCAGCACTTTAACCACCGCTATCCAAGACACCCTCATCATGGTCATTGTCACCATGCTGGTGGCGGGCATTTTGGGGTTGTTTATTGGTATTTTGCTCTACACCACGCGACCTTCGGGTATCTTGAAAAACCGCGTGGTTTACACCGTGTTGAACGTGCTGGTGAACTTTGTTCGCCCGATTCCGTTCATCATCTTGCTCGCCTTTGTCCAGCCAGTCACCTTGGCTGTGATGGGCACGTCGATTGGCCGCAACCCCGCAACATTCGTCATGGCTATCGCCGCGACCTTTGCGGTTGCTCGTATCGTTGAGCAAAACCTGGTCGCCATTGACCCTGGCGTGATTGAAGCTGCTCGCGCCATGGGTGCAGGTCCGTGGCGAATCATCACCACCGTCATCATCCCTGAAGCACTTGGCCCACTGGTCTTGGGCTACACCTTCCTATTCATCGGTGTGGTTGATATGTCCGCGATGGCCGGCTACGTCGGCGGCGGCGGGCTGGGTGACTTCGCGATTGTCTACGGCTACCGAGCCTTCGAGTGGGAAGTCACCCTGGTAGCAACCCTTATCATCATCGTCCTGGTTCAGGCTGCACAGTTCTTCGGCAACTGGCTATCTGCCAAGATCATGCGCCGATAACTCGCGCAGCCACCCAGACTGAGGAAGTCTTTGGTTTGTCTCCACACGAGGAGATAACACCAGGGACTTCCTTTTTCTTTAGCTCCACGCGCCAGCTGCGACCGTCTACGTGGGTTACTTCCACGGGCTGATGGTCTTTGCCTTTCGGCTCCTCATCGACCACGGTAAGGTCGCCGTAGTGGAGGGTCTCGGAGGCATCGATAAGCTGCTGCGCCACCGCTAGCTCTGCGACCTGGGCGCGCGGTGCCAGCTGGCCATTGCCGCGGTTACCGGGGAAGAAATATTCTTTCTTTAGTGCTGCCTCAACCAGCTGCTTGCCGGCCTCTGCGTTTAGGCGGCCGAAGGAATAAGCCCAGGGCATCAGCAAACTCACGGCGGCAAAACGGTGGCCTTTCATGTGCGAGGCTTCCCAGACGAGGCCTTCACCAAAATGCTCACTGAGCTCGGCGGCCAGCGGGCGACCTTTGACCGCGCAGCAGACATCGCGCTTGCCATGGGCACAGACTAAAAGCACAGGCTTATCGATGACCTCGGCGCCATTTTTACCCGGCCCCGACAAATCCAGAGTAAGGATTTCTTCCGGGTCTTCCAGCAGTACTAATTCCATGATTTCTTGCTCAGCCCAGACTAAATAGCAGCGGTGCAGCTGGCCGACATCGCGTCCCGCGCGGCCGGGGCGGCGAATAAGCTGCAGGCCAGCGCCCTTTCCTGCTTCCTTGAGCTTTCTTTTCAGCGCCGATGTGAGATCTTTAGAAAAGGTCTTGCCGTCTAACACGTCACGGGACCACCCACCAGGCCACTCAAATAGCACATAGGCGCGGCCTTGCTTCGCGCTTCCTGCAAGCGGCTCGCCTTGAACATCAGAACAGAAAGTCATATTTTCACTCTACCTAGGTGGTCAAAAGCATTAAGAAAATTTGGTACTAGAAAGTTCGCAATCCTTTGCATTACCGATTATTGTATTTCTCATGAATAAATCCCTCCGCGTGGTGCCAGCGTTGCTGCTTACAACATCACTGACGCTTTGTGCATGCAGCGTGGAGGGCAAAGACCAAGTCACCATGGCGGCGTCTACCAAATCGGGGATCTCTCCGCTGGGCGATACCAATATCGCGATGAAAACCTCGCGTCCCAATAAACCTGCCCAGCTGCTAGTTACTGATGTCCGTCTTGGGATTCACGACAGCTTTGAGCGCGTGGTTCTAGATCTAGACGGCAATGGCGATCCGGGCTGGTTTATTGATTACACGGATAAGCCCATGCAGCAAGGCTCTGGCGCACTCGTGCAACACGATGGGCGTACCACGCTTAACGTCAATATCGATGGCACCGTCTACCCGCATGAGCTCAACATGGAAGACCCGGAGCTTCATACCGTTTCCAGCCAGGATGGATTCATCTCCCAGGTCATCAGCACCGGCACCTATGAGGGGCGCTCGCAGTTTTTCATCTGCCTGGATGAAGCCCGCCCCTATTCGGTACAGGTTTTAGAAGACCCCAAGCGCATCGTCATCGATATCCTGCGTTAGCTGTAGGTAGCTAACTATAGGTAGCTTCCACTCTCCACTGCCCCGCGACCCACTGCAATAACCACGCCCTTTCATAGGGCTCATTTTCGGCCTTGCCCACCAGTTGCAACCGCGCCACCCGCCGTGGGTTTTCTGCGGCCTCTGCGTTTTGTGGCTGCCACCAGAAGGTATCGACAGGCCACGGCCCTGCCCAGCCCACCACCTTGTAGCGATGCTTGCCCCAGCCGATGGCATAAGGCACCGAGGACAGCACTGCCTCAGCGGTGACGACGACGTCTTTCGCGGTGGCATCGATAAGCCGAATGCGTGACGCGGGGTGCTGTGGCCCTCCGCCACGACGAGCCGGCAAAGGCCCTGGAATCTGCCCGGGCCACAGTTTGTCGCCCTTCTGTGGGGTTTCATCGCCATAGGGCACAAAATCCACCCGCTCTGCCACTCCCCGGCCACCGGCTGCCCAGGGCTGCAGGACTTTATCCGTGCCCAGCGTCGACTGCACACGAGAGATAGCCCTTTTAACATGCTCATCGGAGCTACCGCTGCCCCACAACTGGCCAATGAAATCTGGCGCGCTGGTTTCCATCGGTTCCAAAGACAGCTCAATGATGCCGGCACCCTCAGACTCGGCATCGTCTGCGGGATGCCCATCTGCCGCTCCTGCGTCCGCTGCCCGCGCAGCGGTGAGCCAACCGTCGAGCTGCCAGCGCACGCGGTCTGCCGTGGCATCCTCGCTTAATGCTTCGCGCGTGCGCCAGATACGCTCGAGCGCCTGCCCACGATTAAACTCCGCGCGGATTTTCAACCGCAGACACACCACGCCTGCAGCCGCGAGCTTTTCATGTAATTTCGCCGCCAACTGGCGCGCGGCGAAAGCCGCCGAGTCCACGCGCGCAATTGGGTCCGCAGGAATCACCGCGACAGACAGGTCACTGCGCGCTTCCTCAGGCGCAACTTTCCGATCCGCACGTGCGGTCACGATGTCATGCACCCGCGCACCCGGTGGCCCGAAACGGTTGACCACCTGGTGCAGGGGCAAATTCGCCACATCGCCTAATCTCCGCAGGCCCAGCTGCTGAAACTGCTGTACTAACTCATGCGGAATCCCCAATGCGGTTTCGGCGGATAATACGGAGACAGGTTGCATCGATAAGTAATCTTTAGAAGCCCCACGAGCTACTACCTGTCCTGTTTCCTGATCTCGCGCGGCAATGATCGCCGTAGCGATTTCATCCGCGACACCTACCGTAGTGTCCACCCCCTGGCGCGCAACGGAGTCAATGAGCATCTCCATGGCCTTTGCACCGTGGAACCGCTCCGCCGCACCGGCATCGACGATAACCAGCCCCGGGCGCAACACCTCCACCGACGAAGCCACATCATCCAAAGAGCTAGCGATGACCGCAAACAGCGCGCCATCACGGTCCTCATTGGCTTCCACCACCGTGGCTTCACTGCAAATGGCTTGCGCCTGCCGCAACCGCATCCCGCGCTTGACCCCGGCCGCCCGGGCCGCGCGGTTGCACACATCCACATGGTGGTGCCGCACCACAATGATGGCACCTGTCAGCGAGGAATCTTCAATCTGCGCAGCTTGAATGGGCCAGTCCGGAAACCACAGCGCTGCAATGCGCGGGGCTGCAATACGAGGTTGTCCATCACTCATACTGCCCTCAGCTTTGGACGTGGTCTATCCGGCCGTGGCGTACTTGCCTGCTTCCCGCAGAAAATTGTTGTGGACTTCGGGCGCATGCCTTTCGCTTCTGTCCGCACCGCAATATCAACGCCCCGGATTCTTCCGGTGCCACGACCAATCCCGTGATAGCCCACCACATTCGCGTCCATGTGTAACGAGGTGCCCGGCAATCGCGCATCGATGGTGACCAAAGCCGCTTGCCCAGCGCGCAGCCTGGCCAAGAGTGGCCGTGCCCGCGCGGGGCTAAGTTCCACCGGCGCGCCGTGGTGAAACACCACGTCCATGCCTTCGACTAATACGCCAGTAATGCTCCAGGGATCAGCACCCGGGTCCGGGATAGTCACCACGCGCGATAAATCCCCTTGTTCGACAACCTGTGCGAGCAGCAATTCTGGCCATCCAACCACCGCAACATGCCCGCCAGCGGCGGTAACGTGCGAAATAATCTCGACCGCCAGCGCCGGCGAATTAGACAACGACATCACCTGCCGCCGCGGAATGCCACCTCCCGGCAGTACAGAAGTAAGCCCTGTAGGCACAGAAATAACGTCTTCATCTGCGGATTCTTCAATTTCCGGCGCCTGCCCAGATCCAAGTGCGGCCATACGCGAGCGCAGCGCAGCAACACACTCACTGCGACTGAGGCCCTCCAGGTCAACGGCAGAAGATCCTTCAATCCCACCGTAGCGAACACTTGTTTGATTCACGGTATTAGTATGCAACCTGCAACGGACACATTGCAACTATATGTTCGAAAACGCTGGTAGGGTAATCGAACACTTTTCAATGCCATTAAAAGCAGCCTAAAACTGCACAAAACTACCCTATAACTATCCCGCCCTTTTGCAATAAGGGCAGAACAAAGGGATTTTTACCCATAAAAATCCCCAAAACGGCTAGGACTAATCCAAGTCCCTATCCGCTGCCCAGCGCGTGAGCTGATAGCGGTTCGACTGCTGCGTCTTGCGCAAGATGTTCGAGGCGTGCGTTTCCACCGTCTTGATTGAAATAAACAGCTCTTGACCAATTTCGCGGTAGGTATAGCCACGTGCCAAAAGCCGCAGCACTTCGAGCTCGCGGCGCGTAAGTGCATCCACGACCGGATCTGAAATTGGTTCTGGTTCCGAGTCCGGACCACCCGCTGGGTCGGGTGCCGGCTCACCGGAGGCAAAGGCATCGAGGACAAAACCTGCCAGCCGTGGGGAGAAATACGCATCGCCGCTATGGACCCGCTCAATAGCCTCTGCGAGTTCCGCACCGCCAATATTCTTGGTTACGTACCCACGCGCGCCAGCCCGAATCAACGCGATAACATCTTCTGCTGCATCAGAGACTGATAGCGCGAGAAACTTCGGACCATCTTCACCTAGCTGCGCTTTGGTGATATTGCTCAGCACCGCCAGTCCCCCACCATCTGGCATGTGCACGTCCAAAAGCACGACATCTGGGTTGGTTTCTGTAATTCCACTGGTTGCTTCAGCTACCGTGCCGGCATCACCAACGATGGAAATACCTTCAGCATTTCCTAGTTCAGCACGCACCCCGGCACGGAATACGGAATGGTCATCAACCAGAAAGACATTCACCATGTTCACAAGGTTACACGGCAGCTAAACGACGCTCCCTCGAAGCATAAAAATAAAAAACCTTTAACTCGCGATGGTGAGGGTGACCTCGGTGCCCTCACCTGGAGTGGACTTAATCTTCGCCGTGCCGCCGATGCGGTTCATGCGTTCCACGATGGAATCGCGGATACCGTGGCGGTCTTCGGGAACAGCCTCCGAATCAAAACCTGCGCCGCGATCGCGAACGAAAATAGAAAGCTCGCCGGCGAGGTGCTCGGCGTAGACATCAACGGAATCCACACCGGCATGCTTGCCGGCATTGACCATAGCTTCGCGCGCGGCCATCACCGTAAGTTTGGTGTCTTCCGCCAGCGGGATGTCTTCGCCGACGGTCACCGGGCGAATTGAAATACCAAACAGATCCTCAACCTCACCGCAGGCAGTATCTAATGCGGCAAAGACAGATTGCGAGGTCTTTTCTTCCGAATCAAACAACCAGCCGCGCAACTCACGCTCTTGCCCGCGGGCGAGGCGTGCGACTTCCTGGGGGTCATCGGCACGCTTTTGTATCAGAGCGAGGGTCTGCAGCACCGAATCATGTAAACGCGAGGCAATCTCCGCGCGCTCATCGGACGCTGCCTTCGCCGCTTGTTGCTCACTGAGTTGATTCCACATGCGAATGCCCAGCGGTACCACCAGCGCACCGATACCGCCTAAGGTCAGCACGACAGCCAACACAGCAGAGCCGAAAGAATCATTGCCCTGCCAGCTTAAGACCATAAATAGCACGCCGGAAAAGACCAGCACCGCACCAGAGACCACGCTAATAATGCCGGTGGTACCGCTGAGCCCGCGGTCATAGGCACGCCACGCTAAGAAAGCACCAACTGCCACGATAATCAGCGGCAGCAGGGCAAACAGGGACAATCCCGCGCCCAGAGTGGCAAAGAGAATTGGCCCCACAATGGCAAAAGCAATAATTAAGCTGTTGACACCGCGCGGCAGCTTCCCCGCGAAACGGTCGCTAAATGCACCGGTAACAGGGTAAACATCGCCAGCTTTAACCAGCATCCACAACCCGGCATAGACGAACAAGCCCACGCCAGAAGCCAAAGCCGCTACCGCAAAGACTAAACGGACAAGAAGCACATCCACATTCAGGTGTGCGGACACACCAGAAGCGACGCCCGCCACCACGCTGCCATCAGAGGCACGTTTTAAGCGTGGATATGGTTCAGGGCGCTCAGCAGTTGCATAAGGCGCAGGAGTGGTCATGGCTTTATTGTGGCACGGCCAATGCCCCCGAGGGTATCGGGGAGAACCCTGAATCAAAAAGATCAGGGCAGTCCCCGATAGTAATTTTTTGCTGTGGATTTGATAATTAACTCATGACTTCCTACGAGCCTTCCCCATACGGCCCAGATGCCCACGGAGCATCATCCCAATCCAATCCGTACAAGAAACCATCGAATCTTTCGGACAACGCGCAAGCGGACAGCACCCAAACAAGCGCGAACGGTAAAAAGCCACAGCCTGATTTCATGGAAGAAATCACCAATGCTTTTACTGAAGCCAAAGACAGCATCACTTCTGCTTTCACTGAGATGCGGTCAGAGAGCCCAAAGTCAGATAAGCAGGGCGATGATAACGCATCGCTTAGCGATGCCCCCAAGACCACCTTCGATGACGTAAAGAAGCAGTTCAAAGAAATGTGGGCATCACGCCCAGTACGCCTGCCATCCGATCAAGGTGGCGGCGGCAAGATTGCCGGTGTGGCCGAGGGCATCGCGGTTCGCTATCAGATAGATCCCACCCTGGTTCGCGTTGTCTTCGTCGTCACGGCCTTTTGCTGGGGCGGTTCGATTGCCCTGTACCTGCTGGCGTGGATGTTCATGCCGCGCTACTCCAAGACCACCTCACCTTTTGAGGATGCCTTTGGAGAGAAGAAGGACCTTCCAAAAAATTCTGATGGTAAATCCACTTCGGAGAAGTCCTTGGGCATGACCCTGGCGATTATCTTCGCTGTAGGCTTTATCCTTCCGCTGATTTTCTCCTCGAGTTCGCTGACCATGCTGCTACCTATCGCGGCCGGTGTCGGTGGCTGGTACTTGCTGCACAAACGTCGCCCGGACGCACCGGCAGGTTTGCTGGCTACCCCGCAACAGCACGCCGAGCCACCACGGGATGAGCACATTGACTTGTCGATGTTCGAGCCTATCGATGGCTACCCCTTCCCCGATGGCCGCACCACCCCACCGGCCTGGGATCCGCTAGGCGCGGCACCTGATACCTGGCACTTGCCTGACCCAGATCCGATTGTGCAGGAGCCACAGCCGAAGAAGAAGCGTCGCTGGGGTCGTGTACTCGGCATCATCAGCGCGGTTATCGCGGTATGGGGTCTAATTATCGGCGGCATCGTGCTCGCCTTCGGTCTCACAGCTAATAGCCCAAGTTGGACTTCTTCGAACTGGGGAACGAGCTCATATACTCCAGCCAATGAAGCAGCCCTCACAGATGTTTACGACATGGGAATCGGCACTTTTACCCTCGACCTCTCACAGACTGAGGGCTTAGATAACATGACCGAGAACCGCACCGTCACCATCGATGGCGGTATCGGTGCAATCAACCTGGATCTGCCAGAAAATACTCCGGTCAATGTGACATGTGATTCTGGGATTGGTCAAAGCAACTGTGTTGAACTACACCACGATGATGCCAAGCTCACCATCGATATCGACGCCGGTATCGGCACCACCACCATTGATTATGGCTTCATGAGCGAGGAAGCCGACAAGGCTCTCACCAACACTGGCCGTTAACTAGCTCTAGGAAGTCAGCAGACAGTCACCACCTACTAAAGGCGAAGCCCCAGTTCAGATAAATATCTGGCTGGGGCTTTGTCCTACTCTTCTAAGTAAAACTTCCTAGAAGTTTTACTCCCACTCGATGGTTCCCGGTGGCTTGGAGGTGATGTCGACGACCACGCGGTTGACGTCGTTGACTTCGTTGGTAATGCGGGTGGAGATTTTCTCTAGGACGTCGTAAGGAACGCGGGTCCAGTCGGCGGTCATGGCATCCTCGGAGGACACTGGGCGCAGCACGATTGGGTGGCCGTAGGTGCGGCCGTCGCCTTGGACTCCCACGGAGCGGACATCGGCAAGCAGTACGACTGGGCACTGCCAGATATCACCGTCGAGGCCAGCGTTGGTCAGCTCGGTACGCGCAATCAGGTCTGCTTGACGCAGGATTTCTAGACGCTCCTCGGTGACTTCACCGATGATGCGGATGCCTAGGCCAGGGCCAGGGAATGGCTGGCGGGCAACGATTTCCTCAGGCAGGCCGAGCTCGCGGCCGACGGCGCGGACTTCGTCCTTAAACAGCAGGCGTAGTGGCTCGACGAGCTCGAATTCGACATCGTCTGGCAGGCCGCCAACGTTGTGGTGGGACTTGATATTTGCGGTGCCGTCACCGCCGCCGGATTCAACCACATCCGGATACAAGGTGCCCTGGACCAGGAAGTCCACTGTGGAGTCTTCAGGAGATTCTTCCAAAGCCTGAGCCACGGCACGCTCAAAGGAACGGATGAATTCCGCGCCGATAGCCTTGCGCTTAGCCTCAGGATCGGTAACACCGGCGAGCTTAGACAAGAAAGCATCAGCTTCATGCGCGGTAATCAGCTTCGCACCAGTCGAAGCCACGAAGTCCTTTTCTACCTGCTCACGCTCACCGGCGCGCAGCAGACCGTGGTCCACGAACACACAGGTCAAACGGTCGCCAATGGCGCGCTGCACGAGCGCTGCAGCGACTGCGGAGTCCACGCCGCCCGACAGGCCACAAATAGCGCGGCCTTCAGGGCCGATTTGCGCGCGGACATCATCGATAAGCTGCTGCGCAATATTTGCCGAGGTCCAGGTCTGCTCTAGCCCTGCTACCTCGGTGAGGAAGCGAACGAGTACTTCCTGTCCGTGTGGGGAATGCATAACCTCGGGGTGGTATTGCACACCAGCCATTTGCTTGGCCACGCATTCCATCGCTGCAACCGGCGCACCAGCCGACGATGCGGTCACGGTAAAGCCCTCAGGTGCCTTATCCACAGCATCACCGTGGGACATCCAGACCTTGTGGTTTTCTTCTAAGCCGTCGTGCAGCACACCACCGGTATGGGTGATTTCGGTGCGGCCGTATTCACGGTCACCGGTTTGCGCAACGTTGCCACCCAAAGCATGGTTCATGGCCTGGAAGCCGTAGCAGATGCCAAAGACTGGCACACCAAGCTCGAGCAGTTCAGGCTTTAATTGCGGGGCGCCATCGGCATAAACAGAGGACGGGCCACCGGACAAAATCAAAGCTGCAGGGTTTTTAGCTTTAATCTCTTCAACGGTAGCGGAATGTGGGACTACCTCGGAGTAAATCGATGCCTCACGTACGCGACGAGCAATCAGCTGTGCGTATTGGGCACCGAAATCCACCACGAGGACTGGGCGCGGAGTTGTTGCAGGTTGAGTCACACAGGTAGTTTAACGCACCCGCGGCCTGCGGCGGTAAACCATCCACACGATTATCGCGGCCGCTATCCCAATGCTGGCACCGGCAATCACATCGCTTAGCCAATGCACCTTTAAGTACAGCCGGGATGCAGCGCTTGCCGATGCCCCCACCACCGCCACGACCACCCACACCCACGGGTATTTCACGCGCCAGGTCTTGCTCAGCCACAAAACGCTTAGTGCTATGGCGATCGCAAAAGCTGCGGAAGAATGCCCTGATGGAAAAGACGGATCGTGGGTGTAAACCAGCTGCTCTTCTATCGGCGGGCGGGGGCGCTGGATGATGTATTTCAACAAGGTGGTCACCGCCTGCGCGAGCACGAGACTGGCTGGCACATACGTAGCTAGCCATGGTGAGACCTTCTTGAACATGGCGATGCCTGCTGCGATAAACACCACGACGAACAAGTAGCGCGGGCTCATGGCGGTACTAAACGCCGCAATGATTTCAGCTACTGCCATGGTCTGCTCCCGGCTTCGCTCCCGGCTCCGCTGCCGGCTCCGCTTCGGATTCCACTACCGATTGTGCTGCGATTTCTGCGGCGGATTCAGCCAACGCTTCTCGCAGTGCGCGCAGTGCTGGGTGCTGCGCGCGGCCAGCACGCACAGCCGTGTACAACGTGCGGTGCGGGCGCCCCGGGAGATGAACAAAGCGCACGCCGGGCTGCAACGGGCCGAAAAGCGCCGAGGTCACCGAACACGCATGGCCCGTACGCACCAGATAGGTCTGGAGAAACGGATCTGGAGTTTCAAAATCCACTTTGGGTTCAAACCCATATTGCAAGCAATACGCCTGAAAGAATCTGCGCAGAGAAAACTCCACAGAGTCCAAAGCAAAGCTCACGCCGGGTTGGCCCTCATGCCCGGCTAACTCCTCCACGTCTTGGAACGTCAGGGTGGAATCCTGCGGAGTGATCAGTACCAATTCATCATCAATCAAATGCTCACGGTCCACGGTGTTGTCCGTCAGCGGCATCACCCCGGGATAGTCCTCGCCCAAAATCAAATCCACGGTTCCTTTGGATAATGCCGGCATCGCATTTTCAATATCGAGCTGCTTAATCTCCAGCCGCAAATCCGGGTACTTATGTTTCAGTGAATCCAGTGCCGAGGGCAAAATCGACGCCAAGGCCGTTTGAAAACTTGCCACGCGAATCCGCCCGCGGACCTGCGAGGTGGAGTCGAGGACGGCGGACTGGGCGGCATCGGCAAGCGCTAAAAGCTCATCAGCATAATCTGCCAACAGCTCTCCCTGCTCAGTGAGCACAATCCGACGGCCCGAGCGCTCATAGAGTTTGACCCCGACGTCCTTTTCACACTGCGCGAGCTGCTGGGAAATCGCCGAGTGCGTATAGCTTAAAAGCTCCGCCACAGCCGTTACTGTGCCGAGCCTGCGCAGCTCCCGCAAGATACGCAAACGGTGTAAATCGAGCATGTTTCGCTCCGAAGAATCTCATCGAATTATTTGGTAGAAAATCTTAACTATTAACGCTATTAATTGTAGATAGACTAACAGAATGATCTATCGCAAAATACATGTATGACCAATCCATACGCAGTTTTATGCATCATCGGCTCTTGTATTTCTTTGCAGGTCGGCGCGGCATTAGCCATCCAGCTCTTCCCGCACGCCGGCGCCTGGGGTACAGCGTCGATTCGCCTTCTCATGGCGGGTGCGATCTTGATGGTGATAACGCGCCCGAAGTTTCATACCTGGACGCGCAAACAATGGGTTGGCGTCGCGCTTTTCGGCGCCTCCTTGGGAATGATGAACGGATTTTTCTATAACGCCATCGACCGCATCCCACTGGGCACCGCGGTGACTATTGAGTTCCTAGGTCCCCTGGCGCTGGCCGCATTCTTATCGCGCACTTTCCGCGACGCTGCCTGTGTAGCTCTAGCGCTGCTCGGCATGGTCTTACTCGGCCTGGATTCCTTCACCGGGGAGTCCTTGAGCTTGCTCGGCGTCATCTTCGTGCTCATCGCCGGGGCATTCTGGGCCTGCTACATCCTGGCTTCTAAAAATGTCGGCACCCTGGTCCCAGGCCAAGGAGGGCTCGCAGTCGCGCTGATTATCGGTGGTATCTTGCTCGCGCCGCTATCTGGCACTAAGGCACTGGTGGTGTTTACTGACTGGAACCTCTTCGCCCTTGCCATCGGCACGGCCATCCTGGCGTCCCTGGTTCCCTACTCCCTCGAACTGGTCGCACTGCGTCGGCTGGAGCCCAACGTATTTTCCATCCTCATCTCACTCGAGCCCGTCTTCGCCGGACTCTTCGGCTGGATTCTGCTATCTCAAAACCTCAGCACGTTGAAGATCTCCGCCATCCTGCTGGTGGTTCTGGCTTCCATCATCCAAACCGTGGCCAAACCATCCAAGAAAGTCCCCGAACCCGACGTGGAAGAACCCATCTATCAGCCGGCCCGCAAACGCAGTCTGCGCCAGCGCCTTCGGCGCGTAAGCAACGTGCGCAGCTAGCGGCAGGAACCGCTTTAGGGATCGAAAAAGGCCGTTCGGAAGAAAATCTCCGAACGGCCTTTGCGCTAATTTAGCGAACCGCAAGTCCAACCTTCTGGAAGGACTTCAAGTCCGTGTAGCCACACTTGGCCATCGCGCGGCGCAATCCGCCAACCAGATTCAGCTGTCCAAATGGTTCATTGGATGGACCGTACAGCACGGTTTCCAAAGATGGCTTGTTATTGCCCTCCATGCCATCCAGGTCAAACATTGGATCGCCAGCGTAGTCCACAACGCCGCGTGGGAAACGCGGGTGACCAGCAACCGCTGGCCAGTAAAAGCCACCAGCACCGGCTTCCGCAGCCTGCGCCAAGAGCGGCCCCAGCACAACTGCGTCTGCACCACACGCAATAGCCTTGGCCATATCGGCAGAAGAATTAAGGTCATCGTCTGCCAGAATGTGCACATAGCGGCCGCCGGTTTCATCGAGGTAGTCGCGGCGGGCGGCGGAGACATCGGCGATGGCAGTTGCCATAGGCACATCGATGCCGACGGTCTCAGCGTTAGTGTTCACGCCGCCGCCGACGATAACACCTGCAGCACCGGTGCGCATCAAGTGCAAAGCAGTGGTGTAATCCACCACGCCACCAGCAATGACCGGAACCTCCAAGGTGCCAATGAACTCCTTCAAGTTCAAAGGCTCACCGCCGGTAGAAACATGCTCAGCAGAAATCAGCGTGCCCTGAATAAACAGCAACTCAGCACCAGCCGTGATAACGATTGGTGCAATCTCACGCGCATTCTGCGGAGACACGCGCACAGCAACCGTCACGCCCGAATCACGAACCTGAGAAATACGCTCAGCCAAAAGCTCCGGCTTCAACGGAGCTGCGTGAAGTTCCTGCAGCACCGAAAGATCGTCTGAGCTCTTGCAGACCTCCGCGATGACCCCGTCCAGGTCTTCGTGGCGGCCCCACAGACCTTCAGCGTTAATAACACCCAGGCCGCCTTGCTTGCCCATCTCGATAACAAACTCAGGGGTAGCCAAAGCATCCGTTGCGTGAGAAACCACCGGAATATCAAACGTGTAGGCATCAATATGCCATTGCGTGCTCGCATCCGAGGAGGAACGAGTACGGCGGTTCGACACCAAAGAGATATCAGCTAAGTCATAGGTTCGGCGCGCCTCACGGCCAATACCAATTTCAACGTAGTCACGCATGAATTATTTTTAATCCTTAACGGTAGTTCGGAGCTTCTACAGTTTGCTGCAGGTGGTGCGGGTGCGACTCGGCCAAGCCAGCAGTGGTAATACGCACGAACTGCTTGGTCTTCAGCTCTTCAATAGTAGCGGAGCCAGTGTAGCCCATTGCCGCGCGCAAACCGCCCACAATCTGGTGGGTAATCTGACCAATTTCGCCGCGGTAAGGAACCTTGCCTTCCACGCCTTCTGGAACCAGCTTGTCTTCGCTTCGCACATCTGCCTGGAAGTAGCGGTCCTTGGAGTAAGAACGCTTCTCGCCGGAGAGGCCACGGCCTTGCATAGCGCCCATCGAACCCATGCCGCGGTAGCGCTTGTACTGCTTGCCGCCGACAATCACGATGTCACCAGGAGCCTCCAGGGTGCCTGCGAACATCGAGCCCAGCATGACCGAGTCCGCGCCAGCAGCCAAAGCCTTAGCAACGTCACCGGAGTACTGCATGCCGCCGTCTGCAATCAAAGGCACGCCCGCAGCAGAAGCCACGGTAGCTGCTTCCATGATCGCGGTAATCTGTGGTGCACCAACACCAGCAACCACACGGGTGGTGCAGATAGAACCAGGACCAATACCCACCTTGATGGCGTCTGCGCCAGCCTCAATCATCGCCTTTGCTGCCGAGCGTGTTGCCAGGTTGCCGCCGACAACATCAATCTTGGAGCCGAAGTCATTCTTGACGCGCGAGACCATTTCCAGCACGCGGTTATTGTGCGCGTGTGCGGAGTCGACAATGAGAACGTCCACGCCGGCATCGACAAGCAAGCCTGCACGCTCATAAGACTCCTCGCCGGTACCAATACCTGCTGCTACTAGCAAACGGCCCGAAGCATCCTTGGAGGAATTCGGGAACTGCTCGGTCTTTACAAAGTCCTTAACGGTAATCAGACCGACCAGCTTGTTGTTTTTATCAACGATAGGTAGCTTTTCTACCTTGTTTGTCGACAGCAGATCCAGGGCTTCTTCCTTGCTGACGCCTTCTTTTGCCACAACCAGCGGCATAGCGGTCATGATGTCAGAAACCTTGCGGGAATAGTCGCGCTCAAAGCGCATATCGCGGTTGGTGCAAATGCCCAACAAGGTGCCGTCTTCGTTGACCACAGGAAGACCAGAGATGCGGAAGCGTGCACACAGGTCATCAACTTCCTGGATAGTCATGTCTGGATTCGCGGTCACAGGGTCGGTGACCATGCCGGACTCAGAGCGCTTGACGATTTCGACCTGCTCCGCCTGCTCTTGCGAGGACAAGTTGCGGTGCAAGACACCAATGCCACCCTGGCGTGCCATGGCAATAGCCATGCGCGCCTCAGTAACCGTGTCCATCGCAGCCGATGCCAAAGGAATACCTAAACGAGTATTGCGGGTGAACTGCGCCGAAGTGTCTACTTCCGACGGAACAACATTGGATTCGGCAGGTAGCAGCAGCACGTCATCAAACGTCAAGCCATGCAGTGCAACCTTATTTGGGTCATCTCCACCGGTAGAAACACGATTTTCGGTCATTACGGGTCTTCTCCTTCGCACACGCTTTTCTTTTTCACTACCTTAATCCTTATCGGCGCGATATACATATCCGTGTAATGCAGTTAATAAGGTGTGCCTGGATAATTGCCTAAACCGAAAGTATTACCTAGGCTTCGGAGTGTGAACTTTTTCGCCAATATGCCCAAAGATCCCTTTGCTGATGATCCCAATGATCCGGCATCTTTCATTGAGGATGATGAGCACGTAGAGCCATTGACCGCGGAAGAGCGCTTTGCTCTGAACCGCGATTTAGAGCTTGTGCAAGAGTTTGCCAAGCACCTGTCCCCACGTGGAATTGATGGCATTTTCATGTTTTGTGAGGACTGCGAAGAGCCCCACTTTTATGAGTGGGACATCATGGCTTCAAATATGAAGAGCATGCTTAACGATGAGCTCTCGGCCGTCCACGAGCCCGGCGCCGAGCCCGACCCTAACCGCTACGTGCCGTGGGAATATGCGGTGGGCTTTATCGACGGCATGCACTCGCACCGCTTCCGTTAAAAGCTTCAAAGCCTCTGCTCCTTCCCAGTATTTCGGGAGGAAGCAGAGGCTTTGTTCTTAACGCTGTACCTGCGGTGGCGCGAGCCCATCATCGGGGCTATCCGGATCTTCGGTGGGCTCGGGGTTTTCCGTCGGCGAAGGCAACGGGTTAGGCACCGTGTTGTCGTAGACCGTGGTGGTCTCCACTACGGTATCGGTGTAGCGCTCAACCACCGTGGTCGTGGTGGTCTCTGTTTCTGGCGTTGCGCTTGGTTCTGGCGTCTGCGACTTCGGCGAAGATTCAGGAGCACGCACAGTTTCCGTCACCGTGGTGGTATTAGCCTTATTGGCACGCGATGCCCGGCTGGCTTCACTAGCTTCGCTTTCCGCAGCGCGACGATCACCTTGCGCTCGGGCTGCGAGATTACGTGCTTCTTCCAACAGCGCGCGGGTGCCCGCTAAATCGCCAGAAGCAGCTGCCGCATCCATCTCTTCCAAGGTGCTCGCAAGCTCCACAAAGGCATCATCAGAAGAGCTAAACAGGCTCTGGTTCATGCCGTATAGCGGCGAGCCAGGACCGGCGTTGTAGATTGCGGCACCTGAGCCAGCAATCAACACGGTTGCGGCAGCCGCACCGATTAGTCCGCTCATAAGCGGACGGTTTCTGCGGCGACGCTTGCGTGCGCTCGACAAAGAGATAACTTCAGGTTCTAAATCCGCGCCCTCAACCTTCGGCGCAGCAGGCATTTGACGTTCAACGTCTTCACGCAGCTCCAAAAACAGTGCAGCAAGCTCATCCGCACCATCTGAAGGATCATTACCTAAGGAAAGCTCGGTCATGAAAGCATCATCGTCGATCAGCGGCTGAAGCTGCTCAGCCATGGACTCAGGTGAACCCGGCCCATCATTATTTTTCTTAACCATGTCTACTCCCCCTTTCCCTGGCGATTAGTCATTTTATTTATGTCACTATCGATTTATAACGAACAATGGATAAAGATTTAAGTCTCCGTCAGTTTTCGTTGGTTGCGCCTACTACCTTCCGTAGCTGCGCTAGTGCCCTGTGCTGGGCAACGCGTACAGCGCCGGGGGTGGAATTTACAACCTCCGCGGTCTCTTCCGCAGACCTCCGCGGTCTCTTCCGCAGACAGCCCGACGAACACTCTTAAGATGATAATGTTGCGGGCCTTGTCACTTAATGTATCGAGTAAAGAACGGACTCTGTTACTACCATCGTTAAGTAATGCGAAATCTTCTGGATTATCGCTTTGATCCACTTCATCCGGCACTTCTTCGGTGGGCAAAGTGCGGTCTCGGCCCATCGCCCGGTGCGCGTCGGTGACCTTGTTAAAAGCGATTCCGTAGACATACGCCATAAACGGGCGGCCTTTATCTACGTAAGTAGAAATTGAATTAGCTACGGCCAAGCAAATTTCTTGGGTGACGTCTTCAGCAGTGGGTTGGCGCCCTCCCCCGATACGGGCGCGGCAATAGCGCAGGACCTGCGGGTAAATGATCCGCAGTATGTCCTGCATCGCACGACGACTGCCGTCCACAGCCAGCGGGACAAGCTCCGCTAGCTCCTTTTCGGTATCGTTCACGTTTCCTTTTGCCCTTCGCTGCGTAACCAGTAAATCTAAATCTTAGTCCCCTTGTGCCTCACACAAACCGTAATAGCCTAACAAGTTACCTGCATTTTGTCAGAAAACGAGCGCGCACGACCTGCACTAAAAGAGTTCATTTACCTTTAACCTTGGACAATCATGCAGGTCAAGTGGGAGAAATCCTGTTTTTCCTGGGTAAGGGCACACAAAAGCAACCATTTGGCTACTTTTTGTTTACCCCTTCGCGAAACACTACCTCCTGGCCATTATTTTGGCATTTTTTAAACCTCTGTCGTTCTTATTTCCAATAAGGAGTCTAAAACCGTGTCACAGCCACATCTGCTTCCAGGACCCAACGCTGATTTTTGGGAATGGCAGCTACATGGTTCTTGCCGGGGAGAAAATTCGGATGTGTTCTACCATCCTGACGGCGAGCGCGGCCGGGCTCGTTCCCAGCGGGAAAACCGAGCGAAAGCAATTTGTGCAGACTGCCCAGTTCTCCAGCTGTGCCGCGATCATGCTCTAAAATCAGCTGAACCTTATGGTGTGTGGGGCGGAATGAGCGAATCCGAGCGCTCGGTTGCGCTGCGCGGTGAGCGCAAGCGGAAGGTCACTGTCTAGAAATCCAGCCCACGATACTTCCAGCATTCAGTATGGTGGGGGCCATAACGGCCTTCACCGTTTGTAGTCGAAAAGCTAAGGAAGTACCCCACATGTCTACTTTTTCTGGCATTGAGCTTGAGCAACAATTAATCGCCGGTACCTGGCGCACAGGCAGCTCACAGCGCAGTACTACTGATCTCAACCCTTATGACGACTCGGTAATCGCGGAGATTCCCTTGGCTTCGGCAGCCGATGTCGATGAGGCTTATGTCGCAGCGCAGCAGGCACAGCCCAAGTGGGCTGCGCTAGCGCCTGCTAAGCGTTCGGCGATTATGTACCGGGCCGCGGAGCTACTAGAAGAAAAGCGCGAGGAAATCGTTGAGCTGCTCATTGCTGAGTCTGGCTCGACCCGCGATAAAGCGAATCTAGAAGTAACTCTCGCGGCCGGCATTACGCGCGAAGCTGCATCTTTCCCGGCGCGCATGCACGGGCGTATTTCGCCATCGAATACGCCTGGCAAAGAAAACCGTGTCTATCGCGTGGCCAAGGGCGTTGTGGGTGTCATTAGCCCGTGGAATTTCCCGTTGCACCTTTCTATTCGTTCGGTCGCACCGGCGTTGGCGCTAGGCAATGCGGTAGTGATTAAGGCTGCGAGTGATACTCCGATTACCGGTGGGCTTATCCCCGCGCGCATTTTTGAGGAAGCGGGCGTGCCTGCTGCGGTCATAGGCAATGTCACCGGCGCTGGTTCAGAAATCGGTGATGACTTTGTCACGCACGCTGTGCCGAAGCTGATTTCTTTTACGGGCTCTACCCCGGTGGGACGCCGCGTCGGCGAGCTTGCTATCAACGGCGGGCCGATGAAGAATGTTTCGCTCGAACTGGGTGGTAATGCTCCGCTGGTAGTGCTTGCCGATGCCGACGTGGACAAGGCAGCACACGATGCCGCCGTCGGTTCATTCTTGCACCAGGGCCAGATTTGCATGGCCGTCAACCGGGTGATTGTCGATGCCGCGGTGTACGACGAGTTCGTTGAGAAATTCGTCGCAGCTGCGAAGAATATTTCAGCAGGTGATCCTTCTGATGACAAGGTCGTGGTGGGCCCAATCATCAACGACAGTCAGCTAGAGAGCGTGAAGTCCAAGATTACGAGGGCCAAGGAAGAAGGCGCGACTGTAGCGCTGGAAGGTGATATCACGGGTCGTGTGATTTCGCCGCACGTCTTTACGGATGTCACCCGCGATATGGAACTTGCCCGCGATGAAATCTTTGGCCCCATCATCGGCGTGATGAAAGCCGATGACGAAGCACATGCCATCGAGCTGGCCAATGACCCAGAATTCGGACTATCCGCAGCCATCTACTCCACCGACATTGACCACGCCTCGCAGGTAGCACTGCAGATCGAATCTGGAATGGTGCACATCAATGACCTCACGGTCAATGATGAGCCGCACGTAATGTTCGGTGGAATGAAGAACTCCGGTCTGGGCCGCTTCAATGGTGACTGGGCGATTGAAGAATTCACCGACGACCGCTGGATTGGTATTAAGCGTAGCTAGCCAAATACTGTCCGGTCTGTGATTCTTCAACCTTCATCAGGTCCTTTGGCGCACCGGCAAAGACGATGGTGCCGCCTTCCGAGCCAGCGCCTGGGCCAAGGTCAATCACGTGGTCTGCGTGAGCTACTACCGCTAGGTGGTGTTCCACGCAGACCACTGTGTTTCCTGACTCCACCAGCGTGTCCAAAAGCCCCAGCAGCATGTCCACATCTGCCAAGTGCAAACCGGTGGTGGGTTCATCGAGCACCAAGATATCTGCAGCACCCTTCGAGCCCAGGTGTACAGCGAGTTTGAGACGCTGCCGCTCACCGCCTGAAAGCGTATTCAACGCCTGCCCCAAGGTGATATAGCCCAATCCGACGCTGACCAGGGTGTCACAAATCTTGGCGGCTGCGGGGACCTTCGATTCTTTATCCTTGAAATAGGCCGCGGCTTGTTCTGCTGGCAGCTCTAGTACATCGGCGATGTTTTTGCCTGCGAGCTCGTTGCCCAAGACCTCATCGTTGAAGCGACGGCCTTCACACACCTCGCACGGCACGTCCACACTGCTCATCAGGCCCAAATCCACCCAGACCACGCCGGCGCCGTTGCAATGTGGGCAGGCGCCATCGGAGTTCGCCGAAAACAGCCCCGGCTTCACACCGTGGGCTTTAGCAAATGCCTTACGGATAGAATCCAGCGCGCCGGTATAGGTTGCGGGGTTGGAACGCCGTGAACCGCGAATCGCAGATTGATCGACAAAGAGGATGCGTCCGGAATCCACCAAGTCCTGCGGCAAACACGCCATCAGTGAGGACTTACCTGAACCGGCCACACCAGTAATCGCGCTGAGCACACCGAGTGGAATATCCACATCGACGTTGTCCAAGTTGTTGCGCGATGCCCCGCGAATCGCGACTACATCGGTTGCTTTGCGCACCTCGTCTTTAACCGGAACGCGGTCGCCCAAATGCTTGCCGGTCACGGTATCCGATGCTTTGAGTTCCTCAAAGCTGCCGGCAAAAGTAATTTCGCCGCCGTGTGTACCAGCGCGTGGACCAAGGTCAATTACGTGGTCAGCAATCGCGATGGTCTCTGGCTTGTGCTCAACGACCAGCACTGTATTGCCCTTATCGCGCAGCTGCAGCAGGGTACGGTTCATGCGCTCAATATCTGCTGGGTGCAAGCCAGCGGTGGGCTCATCGAATACGTAGGTGGCATCGGTCAGCGCGGAACCCAAGTGTCGCACCATGCGTGAGCGCTGTGCCTCACCGCCAGACAACGTGCCCGAAGGCCGCGACAAAGTAAGATATCCCAATCCCAAGTCTATGGCGGTTTCAAGGGATGAGGCTAAGACATCGACGAGCGGGGCAACGCGCTTGTCATCGACTCCACGTAGCCACTGGAGAACTTCACCCAACTCGACGTCGCTGATATCCGCGATGGACTTGCCGTTGATCGTCGAAGTCCGCGCATGCTCCGCCAAACGCGTGCCGCCACAGTCCGGGCAGGACACGAAAGTCACCGCGCGGTCAACATACTCACGCAGGTTCTTCTGCAAAGAATCTGGGTCCTTGGCCAACAAAGAACCCTTCAGCCGTGGCACCAGACCGTTATAGGTCATGTTGATGCCGCTGGATTTAACTTTCTCATCCTCAGCAAAATACAGCTTGTGCTTTTCGGCTTCGGTGAAGTCCTTGACCGGTTTATCGGCTGAGTAGAAACCAGAATCGGCGCAGGTCTTCCACGACCAGGAATCTACCTTGAGCCCGTGCACCAAAATCGCACCCTCGTTGAGCGAGAGGCTTTCATCCACCACGGCCGTCAGGTCAATATCAGACACGCGGCCAGTGCCATCACAATGCGGGCACATACCGCCGGTGCGTTCAAACTTGGTGACGGTCTTCTTGCCGTCATTGACGCTCATCGCGCCTTGCGCGCTTACCGATGGCACATTAAACGAATACGCACCTGGTCCACCCACGTGCGGTTCTGCGATACGCGAGAAGAGCACGCGCAGCATGCCGGTGATATCGGTGACGGTGCCGAACGTTGAGCGCGTATTCGCAGCCAACGGCTCCTGGCCGACGATGATCGCCGCGGTAAGGCCTTCGAGGTGCTCCACATCAGGACGTGCGAGAGATTGCATGAAACCTTGCACGAAGCCTGGGTAGGTTTCATTGATTAACCGCTGGGATTCGGCAGCGACGGTGTCAAAGACCAGCGAGGACTTGCCGGATCCAGACACGCCAGTAAAGACGGTGAGCTTACGCTTGGGGATATCGATGCTCACATTTTTCAAATTGTTGTCATTTGCGCCGACAACGCGGATATATTCTTGACCAATCACTTGCGCAAGTTTACATTCATGTTCCCTGCTCAACATACATTTGCGAGGTCAAGATATAACCGATCTCCAGGAAGGCAAAAGCGCCCTGCGACTTTTCAAAGTCAACAGGACGCTTCCGAGATTATGACACTTTTAGTGGTGGTGGTGGCCGGCCGCTGCAGCAGGCGCTGCTTCAGCTGGCTTTTCCACAACCGATGCTTCAGTGGTCAGCACCATGCGGGCAACCGAAGAAGCATTCACCACAGCGGAGTGGGTGACCTTGACTGGGTCAATGATGCCGCTAGCAATCAAGTTGCCGTAATCCAAGGTGGCAGCGTTGAAGCCTTCACCGTTAGGCAGCTCTGAAATGCGGGAGACGACAACAGCGCCGTCCAGGCCTGCGTTGGATGCAATCCAGTAAGACGGGCGAGTCAGCGCGCGAGCAACCGACAAGACACCAATCTTGGCTTCATTGTCGAACTCGTTGGCGTACTCTTCCAAGCCCTTAGCAATCTGTACCAAAGCGGAGCCGCCGCCGGCGATAACGCCTTCTTCGACAGCTGCACGAGCTGCGTTGATTGCATCTTCAACGCGCAGCTTGCGCTCATTGACTTCGGTTTCGGTAGCAGCGCCAACGCGGATAACCGCGACGCCACCAGAGAGCTTGGCCAGACGCTCTTCGAGCTTTTCCTTATCCCAAGTGGAATCGGTGCGCTCAATTTCGCGGCGAATAAATGCGCGGCGCTCTTCGACGGCTTCGGCGGTACCGGCGCCATCGACAAGCACTGTGTCATCCTTGGTCACGGTCACGCGACGTGCACGGCCGAGAACTTCCAGACCAGACTCATTCAGGTTGACGCCAACCTCTGGGTCAATGACAGTCGCGTTAGTAACCACAGCCAGGTCATCCATAAACGCCGAGCGACGCTCACCGAAGTAAGGTGCCTTCACCGCAGCAACCTTCAGGGTCTTGCGGATAGCGTTGACAACCAACGCCTGCAGAGCTTCGCCTTCAATATCTTCAGCGATAATCAGGGTTGGCTTGTTGGATTCCGCAATCTTTTCCAGCAGTGGCAAGAAATCTGGAAGAGAAGAAATCTTGTTGCGGACCAACAGGATCTGCGCGTCATCCAAAATCGCCTGGGAAGTTTCTTCCTCGGTAGCGAAGTATGGCGACAGGTAGCCCTTGTCAAAGGAGATACCTTCGGTGATATCCACGCTGGACTCAATCGACTGGGACTCTTCAACGGTCACAACGCCGTCCTTGCCCACCTTGTCCATAGCGCCAGCGACCATTTCGCCGACCTCTGGGTCACGGGAAGACACGGTAGCAATCTGCGCAATCTCAGTCGCAGAGTTAACCGGGGTCGCACGTGCCTTGAGCTCTTCCACTGCCTTTTCTGCAGCAGCCGCGATACCGCGGTTGAGCTCAATTGGGTTGGTACCCGCAGCAACGTTGCGCAGACCTTCAAAAATCAAAGCCTGTGCCAAAAGCGTAGCAGTCGTGGTGCCGTCACCAGCGTTGTCGTTGGTCTTGGTCGCAACGGACTTGACCAGCTGTGCGCCGAGGTTTTCAAAAGGATCCTCAACGTCGATATCACGCGCGATGGTGACACCGTCATTGGTAACAGTTGGGCCACCGAAAGACTTCGACAGCACGACGTTGCGACCACGTGGGCCAAGGGTGACCTTCACAGCGTCGGCGAGAGTATCTACGCCGCGCTGGATGCCCTCACGGGCTTCTTGATCAAATGCAATCAGCTTTGCCATGTTTGGCTAAACCGCCTTACTTACTTCTCGATAACAGCGAGCAGGTCACGTGCAGACAGCAGCAAGTATTCTTCGCCGTTGTACTTCAGTTCGGTGCCGCCGTACTTGGAGAAAATAACGGTGTCGCCTTCGTTAACACCCACTGGGGTCAGCTCGCCCTTGTCATTCGCGCGGCCAGGGCCAACTGCGATGACGGTAGCTTCCTGTGGCTTTTCCTTAGCAGAATCTGGAATAACCAGACCGGATGCGGTGGTGGTCTCAGCTTCTACGATCTGGACGAGTACCTTGTCCTCAAGTGGCTTGATGTTTGCCATGGTTATGATTCCTCCATGTGAAATCTTGAAGTTGCGTTTGTGCCGGTTGCATCATTAGTCCAGCACAGCCGTCGTCGCGGGTGAACAACTGTGGGTCAAACAACCTTGATTAGCACTCTACCCGCGCAAGTGCCAGCTCTCAACAAAAGCTTGGGCACAAATAGTTCGCTGGCCGCGAACTCCCCGGAATCATCTTCTGCTTAAAGCAGGCATTAACTCCTGCAACTACTGCGTATCAGTTTGCGCTTGGCGCTTTGCAGCTGCCTCAGCACGACCTGAATTAATAACCGCCGCACGCCACAGGCGGTATTCTTCCTCAAAATCTTCCCGGTAGTTCTCTACCGCGCGGACGGAGTTTTCAACGCCCTCAATGATCTCATCGGTGACGTCGCCACCTTCAGATTCCACGAAGATAACCGCACCAGAAATCGCGCGCAGCGGGTCCTGCAAGAAGGAAGGGTTGCCGGTATCTGCAGTATTACGTGCCAAGGAAGCAACCGGGTTGGGCTCTGCGCCTTCGGCTTTAGCTTCGGCGTTAAAAAGCGCGGCATAGTGCGATCCATCTTCTTGGAATGCAACGGCTACGCGATCTTCGGTCGCTCCGCCAAGAAACTGATTGGCGTGCTCTAGCTCAAATTCAATCTTGCGGCGGGTCAGGTCAGGGTTGACAAGGAATCCAGTAATCATGGACGAGCCCACGCTCCTTAAACACACAGGGTTTTTCTAAATCATTGCAATAATCAGTTATAAACTTAGTCTGCTTTGTAACTTCGCGCTGGTTAAGCTATTAACTAGCAGAAACAACGGGAATTTCAACGTCTAGCGAAGTGTCAGTCCCCACTGCCAAGCCTGAGGGAGCTGCACCTTCGTGGATAACTTGCCCAGCGAGTGCCGCAATCATCACGCCATTGTCGGTGCACAGTTCAAATCTCGGCACGCGCAATTCCACCCCAGCATCAGCACACCGGGCGGCAGCAAGTTCACGCAGCCGCGAATTCGCTGCTACCCCGCCGCCGAGCAATAGCACGCGAGCGCCAGTATCTTCACACGCACGGATCGCTTTGGCGGTAAGCACGTCACACACGGCTTCCTGGAACGAGGCGCAGACATCTTCCACAGAAATCACGCGTTCTTCGCGCTCTGCTTTTTCCACGTAGCGAGCAACAGCGGTTTTTAAGCCCGAGAAAGAAAAATCATGGCGGTGTGGTCCACGCAGGTCTTCCGCACGGTTGAGTCCGCGGGGAAAATCAATCGTGGCGGCCCCGCGCGCAGCTAGCTTATCGATGACGGGGCCGCCCGGATATCCCAGGCCTAACAACCTAGAGACTTTGTCGTAGGCTTCGCCGGCGGCATCGTCAAGCGTGGAGCCCAGCTCTTTCATCGGCTTGCCCACGGCATCTACCTCGAGCAACTGTGTGTGCCCACCGGAGACCAAAAGGGCTACAGAATGCGGCAATTGCCCGCCTTCTAAATTGGCTACTGCTACGTGTCCGCCCAAGTGGTTGACGCCGTAGAAAGGTACACCCCAGGCGGAGGCATAAGCCTTGGCTGCTGATGCCCCCACTAGCAGCGCACCAGCCAGGCCCGGACCGACGGTGGCGGCCACGGCATCAGGCTTTTCAATTCCGGCTTCTTCCAATGCCGCCTGCATCACCTGCGGCATGGCTTCTAAGTGCGCGCGCGAGGCAATCTCTGGAACCACACCCCCGAAACGTGCATGCTGCTGCATCGACGAGGCAACCGTGTTCGCAAGAATTTCCATGTTGCCGTGTTCATCAAGATTGATAATGCCCACGCCGGTTTCATCGCAGGAGGATTCAATACCTAAGACAATCATGGTTTCTCCGATGTGTTTCCTGCTGTTTTCTCTGCCGAAATATCACGCTTCATGGTGTGCGCATCTGCGCCTGAAGGCTGGTAATAGTTGCGGCGAATGCCTAAGTGCACAAAGCCATAGGCCTTATACATCTCAATGGCGGGATCGTTGCCGACGCGGACTTCTAAAAATATTGGCGCACGCTTTAAGTCTGCGATGTGGCAGATATTGTCCATCATCATCCGCGCAACCCCGCGGCGTTGGTGTGCCGGGTCCGTGCCGATGGTCAGGATTTCAAACTCTGGGTCTTTTGCATGCCCACGCAGCCCGATTCCGGCGTAGCCGATTAATTGGTTCTCATCTTCCACGCCCAGGTAGAAGTTATAAGGCTGCTGGAATTCCAGTTCAAAATTTTCCTTCGACCATGGTGTCTCGCCTGCAAATAGCTGCATCTCCAGCTCGGCGCAGCGCGCAGCGTCACCGCGGACCAGCTCGCGCAATTTCATCTACAGCTCCACTTCTGGAATCGCTGCGGAACGTGGTTTCGCAGCTGGTTCTTTTGCATCCGGACGGCGCAGATACAGCGGCACCAGAGGCTGCGGGGTTGTAGCCATCCCCTCCGCAACGTCAACTACGGCAGCTTGGGCCATTCCGACCAAGCCTGCCGCGGTGGGACGCTGATTTACAACCTCAGCAGCATGGAAAACTTCTGGCAAACGCTCCAGCAAGTGCGGTGGGATAGATACGAGATCAACTTCTTGCACGGGAAGTTCCTCGGGAATCACAAGTTCTTCAGGGCGGACCACATCAGGCTCGCCAAGGCGGGTGGCATTGCCACCGTTTAACCTGTAAAAGGCAAAGTAAATTTCTTTACGGCGTGCATCGGTGGCTACCAGCGCAGTTGCAGGACCCGAAAAGTTTTTCGCGAGTTCAAAAGCAATCGCATCGTGGGTGCACACGCCGTGGACTGGTTTGCCCACCGCCTGCCCCAGTGCAGAAGCCGTGGCCATCCCGACGCGCAGGCCGGTAAATGGACCAGGGCCTACGCCCACTGCGAAGGCATCGATATCCGCATAGCCGCGGTCAAGCTTGTCGATGACTCCCTCGACCGCCGGCATCAACTGCTCACTCAACAGGCGGGTATCTTCAATGACTTGTTCAGTAACCTGTCCTGATTCCAAGTCGACTACTCCGGTGACAAGGTCCGGGGTAGCCGTGTCTAAAGCAAGAACGCGCATTATCCAACCATGAGCCAAGTATCGTTAGGATCCTTGATGAAAGTCACCAAGGCCGCTGGGTTAATTGGCTGCACAGACTGCAGCTGGCCGCACAGGTCAATGTCTTGGCGGAAGTACTTCTCTGCAATCGGTGCGCCTTCAGTTGGCAACACCAGCATGTAGTTGCTGTGCTCTGGGATCTGGCCATTTTCAAAGGTCAACATCGCTGGGTCAACACCGAGCTGCGCAATGTTTTCTTCAGTCACGCCTGGGCAGATTGGCATAACGGCGCTGATATTTTCGCCCCAGATATCAAGCGGTGCCAAAGAAGTACCGTGCAACCCGATTTCATCGACTTTCTCGATGCTGGATTCGAGGTCTCCCGTGATAGCGGCCTCAGCACGGGTGGCGTTGAAGGCAACCAGGCCCATGAGCACGACTAACCAGCCGGCCACAATTACGCCGATGAGTGCTTTGGTCTTTTCCGTCATCATGGAACTCCTTTAATTAGTAAACGCAATCAATAAGCGCATGTTTTGTTTAGCGCATGGGGTATGCATATTCACTGCTTAACAGTACGCGCCTTCGTCAAGGGGTTGAAAACCAGCGCCAGTGGATAATGCGTGCCTGGGATTCGGGATCGTCTACTACTGCAGATTCCCGGTCCAAAGTGATCAGCAAGTAGCGCTCGGAGATTTGCTCAACCAATCCCCCGCCCCATTCAGCAATCACGACTGCTTCATCGAGTTCAGTATCAAGATCCAAGGCATCTAATTCACCGAGCGGATCCGCGCTTGTCGCACCATCTTCACCTAGCATGCGGTAGGCATCGACATGCACCAGCGCCGGACCGCCGACCAACGAGCGGTGCTCGCGGGCAATAACAAAAGTTGGTGAGGTGACGCGTCCTTTGACCTGCATGCCGCGGGCGATACCTTGGGTCAAGGTGGTCTTCCCGGCGCCTAAAGGCCCATCCATAATCACCACGTCGCCGGCTTTGAGGTTGCGCCCGAGTTTTTCACCCCAGGCTTGGGTTTCTTCTGCGGTTGCGCATTCTATGCTTCCGGATTCTGCAAAGCTCACAGGTCAATGCCTCCCTCATAGGTACGCTTCGTGCGTCCTGTGGGACGGCAGACGATTTCATAGTTGATAGTGCCTGCGGCATCGGCAAGCTGTGTAGCACTTTGCCCGCCTTCGCCAAAGATAATGACTTCATCATCTGGGCTGACCCCAAATGGATTCTCGCCTAAATCAACCACGATCTGATCCATGGAGACTCGGCCGACATGCGGATAGCTTTTACCGCTGATAGTCACTTCCAAAGAACCTTGGATAGAGCGTGGCAGACCATCGGCGTAGCCCACGGGCACGACAGCTAGGTAGCCATCGGCAGGCGCTGTCCACGTCAGGCCATAGCAGGATGACTCGCCTTTTTTAATGGGCTTGACGTTCATGATATTGGATGCCCAGGTCATCGCTGGTTCCAACCCATGATCTAGCCCTGCGACCGGCTCAAGGCCGTAACAGGCAAGCCCGACGCGGACCTGGTCAAAGTGCAAATCTTTGCGCGTTAGTGTCGCTGGTGAATTCGCCAGATGATTAATCGGGCATTCCAGGCCCAGCTCGCGCGCGCGGTCAACAGCTTGCTGAAACTCCGCTGCTTGAATATCTGTGTGTGGATTATCTGGCTCATCAGCGCAGGCTAAGTGCGACATTAAACCAGTGACCTCAATGTGCTCAGCGTCGCGCAGCACGGTAAAAACTTCATCCCACTGTGCTGGGTCGACGCCATTGCGGTGCATCCCGGTTTCGACCTTGATAACAACCTTGACCGGTACCTCAATATCGACCAAGACCTGTGCATGCGCAAGCGATGGCACGCCGATGACGATATTGGAGCTTAAAGCATCCGAGAGGTCCTGGTCAGGTTCCCACATCCACGCTACTAACTCGGCATCGATGCCCAGTTTGCGCAGCGCTACGGCTTCATCCACGGTGGCGCAGCCTAAAACATCTGCGCCAGCCTTGAGCATGACCGGAGCGACTTTTTCGACACCGTGGCCATAAGCGTCTGCTTTGACCACGCACATTAAGCGAACATCCGGGCCGACCAATTCTTTTAGTCGTCGCACGTTATGTGAAATGGCATCCAAATTGATTCGAGTGGAAAGTAGCGACATGGGTTTATTGTAGGTCGGCTACTCCACTGTCACCGATTTAGCCAGGTTACGTGGCTGATCCACGTCATAGCCCTTGGCTTCTGCGACCTTGCAGGCAAAGATTTGCAAAGGCACCGTGGCCAACAGCGGCTGCATCAGCGTTGGTGCTTGCGGGATGCGGATGATGTGGTTGGCATAGGCTTCCACAGCTTCATCGCCTTCTTCGGCAATGACGATGGTGATAGCCCCACGCGCGCGGACTTCTTGGATGTTGGAGACAACCTTGGCGTGCAAGGAATCCCGCCCGCGAGGAGAAGGCACGATGACAAAGACCGGCTGGCCTTCCTCGACCAGTGCGATAGGCCCATGCTTGAGCTCGCCCGCTGCGAAACCTTCGGCGTGCAGGTAAGCAATTTCTTTGAGCTTGAGCGCACCTTCGAGTGCCACTGGAAAACCGACGTGACGGCCCAAGAACAACACGGAGGTGGCATCTTGCATGCTCTTAGCCAAAGAAGTCACGGTTTCGTTGCCGTCGATGACGGTTTGGACCTTCTCAGGCATCGCGCGCAGATCATCCAAGATGGCTTCAACTTCATCGGCAAACATGTTCCCGCGCAGCTGCGCCAAGTACAGACCCAAGACATAAGTCGCGGTAATCTGCGCCAAGAAAGCCTTGGTGGAAGCCACAGCGATTTCCGGACCAGCGTGGGTATAAAGCGCTGCATCAGCCTCACGTGGGATGGATGCGCCTTGGGTATTACAAATCGCAATAACCTTCGCACCCTGCTGGCGGGCATGGCGCACCGCCATGAGCGTATCCATGGTCTCACCCGATTGCGACAGCGCGACCACTAGGGTCTTTTCGTTGACAATCGGATCGCGGTAGCGGAACTCGTGCGCGAGCTCTACCTCGGTCGGAATGCGGCACCAGTGCTCGATGGCATAGCGCGCCACATGACCGGCATAAGCCGCGGTGCCGCAGGCAATGACGATGATCTTATCGATGGATTTCAGCAGCGATTCTTCAATGCGCAATTCATCGATAGCCAAATTGCCCTTTTCATCCACACGCCCCATCAAGGTATCGCGCACGGCAGCAGGCTGGTCGTGGATTTCTTTTTCCATGAAGGAGGCAAAGCCGCCCTTTTCGGCAGCGGCAGCGTCCCACTCAATATCGAAGCGCTTGCCCTCTTGTGGGTTGCCGTCATAATCGGTGATGACGACTTCATCAGCGGTGACCGTCACGATGTGATCGTTGTCCATCTCAACGGCCTTTTTCGTGTAGTCAATAAAGCCAGAGACATCGGAGCCCAGGAAGTTCTCGCCCTCGCCCAAGCCAATAACCAATGGCGAATCCCGGCGCGCAGCCACAATCTGATCTGGCTGGTCGGCGTGAATAGCCAGAAGGGTAAAGGCGCCATCGAAAAGCTGGCAAGCCTTACGCATAGCAAGGGTTAGCTCGCCGGTTTGCTCAAACAAGTCCGCCAAAACCGCGGCTGCAACTTCAGTGTCCGTATCGGAGACAAAGTGGTAGCCCTTGTCCTGCATGCTGGTTTTCAGCTCAGCGAAATTTTCAATGATGCCGTTGTGTACGACGGCGAGTTTGCCGCCGGCAACAACGTGCGGGTGCGAGTTGATATCGCTTGGGCCACCGTGAGTAGCCCAGCGGGTGTGGCCAATGCCCAGCACCGAGTTCGGTAGCGGGCGCGCAGCAATTTCTGCCTCCAACGCCGCTACCTTGCCTGCTTTCTTACGCCACTGGAGCTGACCATCAAAGTACACAGCAAGTCCTGCTGAGTCATACCCGCGGTATTCCAGCCGACGAAGACCTTCAAGGACAACGTCCTCGGCAAAGTACTCTCGGTTCTCGGAAAAGCGACCGACATATCCTACGATTCCACACATAACCACAAACTTTACAACAGGTTTTCTCATCCTTTCACCACGAGAATCGGCACGGTTTCTACAAATTCGGCGATACCAGGAAAAACCGGCGGTCAGAAATCCGTGGTGTGGGCAAAATTTCACCCGGGGCTGGGATGTTTATGCATCACGCGTTAGTAGTTTGTTCTATCCTGGGTAGTGTGTCTGCGAATTTGAAGAAACACCTGGCAACGTTGTCCAAGCGTGGAGGCCACCGCGTGCTCGTCGGCGATCTTGACTACGCCGGCCTGCCTGGCAAGGTCTACACCCCGGCGGAAGGCAAAGGCCTCGCGGCCGTAGCTTTTGGCCATGACTGGCGCAAACACGTCAAGGATTACCACGCAACCCTGCGGCATTTAGCAAGCTGGGGCATTGTTGTAGTCGCCCCGGATACTGAAACCGGATTAATTCCTAACCACCGCAACCTAGCTGCTGACTTGGAATCTAGCCTGCAGGTTGCCGCTGGCGTAAGGCTCGGCAACGGCAATATCACCGTCTCCCCACACAAGCTAGGACTTATTGGCCACGGCATGGGTGGCGCTGCTGCAGTGCTCGCTGCGGTTGATAATGACAAGGTTAAGGCCGTCGGCGCATTTTATCCTGCGCAGTCCGCGCCTTCCGCAGATGCCGCAGCGCGCAGCCTGAAAATCCCTGGCTTGGTCATCGGTTCGGGCCGTTCCGATATCTTCAACGCCGGTAACCCAGCCAAGCTGGCTTATAACTGGGGCGGCGACGTTGCCTACCGCGAGGTAGAAAAGGGCACCCAGCAAGGTTTTTCGGAAGACTTCTTCTTCAAACTCGCACTGGGCTCTGGCGCTTTCCAAGCATCACAGGCTGAGGTAGCTCGCGGTCTCATGGTCGGCTTCTTGCTGCACCAGCTCGAAGGCGACAAGACTTATTCTGATTTCTCAGACCCTGAGGCCACAGCCAAAGGCGTCGAAAGCTTCTTTGACGACGACCTTGCCAACCGCGCCGGCGAACCATCTGCCGGCGCGCTAGCTCCGGTCAACAAGGACTAGAAGCCTACTTCTTTAGCCTCTTCGCAGTACTGACTTCACCTGCCCGGTCTTAACCCGTCCTGGTTTATCTTGCCCTGGCGCCTTCGGCGGCGCCGGGGCTTGCTGCTTTTCTGAAGCTATCGCTTCCCCATTTGCTGGTATGTGTCCCGGCTTATATGGATGTTTCTGCGGCGGTGTGCCTTGCGGTACTGCTGGTGTCCGGTAGTCCAACGGACGATTCTGCATGTGCGAACTACCACCGGCTTCAGCCACTGCTGCTTTCTTCTGCGCAGCCTCGCGTGCGCGTGCTGCTTCTCGTTCAGCAGACTTTTCTAAATCCTTTTGGGCTTTTTCTAGCGTTGCTTCAAACTCTGTCAGGCGGGCTGCTGCACGCTTGCGAAACTGTAGAGCAAAATCTTCGAAATCCATTACCACGCGCCTGCCTTCCGTGCCGGTGAACTAGGGGTTGACTGTGCAGCTGCGCTTCCTGCGGAGCTTGCTTGAGGTTCTTGGGTTTGTTGAGGTGTTGGCTGTGGTGCAGGTTGCGCATTTGCCTGTGCACTCGGCACATTATCTACGTGAACATCCGCCGCCCCGGAAACCGCAGAAAGCTTCTTCGGAGGAGGCGTTGGTTCGGGCACCTTCGATAAATCGTCCGGCTGAGGTTTAGGCTTTGGTTCCGGTTCTGGCTTTGGTTCCGGTTCTGGCTTTGGTTCCGGCTCTGGTGCGGGTTCTGGCTCGGGTGTGTCACCAATGTTCTCTAGGCACTCAGCAATCCCCCACATCAATGCTCCTAGGCCGACAATGGCGACGCCAACGCCGAGCAAGCCTAAAATTCCGCAGCAGCTCGTAGACGGCTCACACGAGTCTTCAGGTACACAGGGCTCTTCGGGCGCCGGTGGTTCTGCCGGCACCGTTGGCTCTGGCGGTGTGGAAGGCTGCGCAGGCTTAGTTGGTTCCTCAACGCACTCAGGTTCCGGCGGTGGGCACGCCTTGGGCTTGGGCTTAGGTTCAGGCTTGGGTTCGGGCTTTTGCTTCGGCTTATCGCAGTCTTTACTCTCCGGGGCGTTTGGAGTTTTGCTCGGCGGAGTCTCTGGCTGTGGTTTGGGTGTCTCCGGTGCAGGCTTGGATTCCACAGGTTTGGTCTCAATTGGTTTAGTTTCACCAGGTGCGGTCTCCACGGGCTTAGTGTCTACAGGCTTTGTTCCTACAGGCTTCGTATCTTTCGGAGCCGGTTCTTCTGGACACGGCTCGACTTCTTTGGGTGGCGGTTCGCAGGTGTGCTCCCCAGCCGGTTGGACTGGCAGTGGACACTCTGTGGTCTCAGGTGGCTCGCACGGTAATGGGCGTTCACTAATGCCGTCACAGCGACGGAGGAATTCTTCGTAGCATTTCTCCACGCTGTCATCGCGGTCTTGGCAGGTGCCAATGATCTGTTCATTGGTATCTTCAATCAGGTTGCCCGCCACCGATACCGCCGCAGAAGCAAGAGCTCCCATGGGGGTTCGCCGAATAAACTGAGTGAGAATTGAAATTAGATGCGTAGCCGGCTCGAGTATCTCCGACATTGCGGTATCTGAAGTCGTGCAAATATCTTCGATAGTCTCCGCACACTGCTCAGAGTCTTTCACCAAGTTCCGGCATTGCTGGTCATCTTCCTCATCATCGGTCGCAAGCTTGTCGAAGAAACCCAACAGTGCCCCGCCACCAAAAGAACCCAGCACACCCGTGGCCATCTCCAGGAAAAATCCCCCGATTCCTCGCCCGCCCGTCGTGGTTTTACCACCGCGTGCATCTGCGGTCACCGGCCCTACAGCTGCTTTAGTGCCAGTAATTAATTCCTGCGGGTTGAGTCCATCAACGGCGCCTATTTTTTGCTGGAGAAAATCAAAGGGCGTCGATGGCCCTGGGTAAGCACCTAAAGAAGCTGCCTGAAATTGCGCGACCGCCGCATGGTAATCGGCGAGCTTTCCCGCTGCCATTGAGGACATGGAAGACATAGATGACACAGATGACACAGCACTCATTGGTCACCCTCAATGTTGAATCGACTAAATACTGCAGCTGAATCATCATCGGTTGCTTTCACCACGTCATATTCACCAATCGCAGCGATAGCAGAGCGAGTGATATTGTGCAGCTGATTATTTCGCCGTTGATGAATTCGCGCGAGCATCGACTGGATGCTTTGGGCATAGCCGGTGAAATCACGCCCGGCAGCAGCCTGCGGAAAATGCGGCACCTGCCGGTTAAGCGCTGTTTGGCGCGAAGCCGTGGCATCGATAAGCCCCTGCAATTTCCCAACGGCTTCTGAGTAGTCGAAGTCTATGTCAGACACGCGAAAGCCCTCCCCCTTTATGGTTTTAAGTGGCAAATACACAAATTTCGTGCGTTATCCATATTGGACTGCCACCGCAACCAGAAGGTTCCGGGAAAGGGCAAGAAAACGGAGTTAGATCTCTAAACTCTAGGCAGCTGCAACAATCGCAGCTAGGCGGCCTGCAACCTTGCGGGCCTGCTCAGCCTCTGCGGCTTCGACCATGACGCGGAAAAGCTCCTCCGTACCCGATGGGCGCAGCAGAACGCGGCCAGATTCACCGAGTTCTTCTTCTGCCTCCGCAATGGCGGTCAGTACTTCTGGAGAATCCAAAATCTTGGACTTATTGGACACTGGCACGTTGATAAGTGTCTGCGGCAAAACTGTCATCACCGACGCCAGCTCTTTCAGGCTCTTGCCGGTCTTCGCCATGCGAGCCATAAGTGAAAGACCAGACAAGATGCCATCGCCCGTAGGACAATCCTCCGGCAGCACGATGTGGCCGGACTGTTCACCACCCAAGGAGTAATCGCCGCGAATGAGTTCTTCGACCACGTAGCGGTCACCGACCTTGGTTTCGCGAACCTCGATGCCTTGCTCTTTCATCGCGAGCTTAAGACCTAAGTTTGACATGACAGTGGCAACGAGCGTGTTGAAACGCAGGTTGTTTTCTTCTTTCATACCGACTGCCAAAATTGCCATGATCTGATCACCGTCAACTACGTTGCCTTCGGCATCGACAGCCAGGCAGCGATCAGCATCACCGTCGTGGGCTAGGCCCAAGTGTGCGCCGTGCTCAAGCACTGCTTCTTGTGTTTTATCAATGTGGGTGGAACCGCAATCTTCATTGATGTTGAAAGCATTGGGCTTGTTGTGAATAGGTACAACCTCAGCACCGGCTTCGCGGTAGGCCTCAATAGCAACGCGGGAGGCAGCGCCATTGGCCGCGTCAACGACTACTTTTAAACCCGACAAGTCCACCGGTACCGCTTCGCGCAGGTGCTTGCGGTAACGGTCACGAGCATCAGGAGATTCAGAGATAATCCGGCCCAGCTTCGTGCCCGTTGGGCCATCATCGCTAAGTTGCTCCATGGTGGACTGGATTTGGTCTTCGACCGAATCGGGAAGTTTGCGACCACCAGCGGCAAAGAACTTGATGCCATTATCTGGCATAGGGTTGTGCGAGGCGGAAATCATCACGCCCAGATCTGCGCCGTAGTCATCGGTGAGAAATGCAATCGCTGGGGTTGGCAGCACGCCGACCCGGACAACATCCACACCGCGCGATGCTAGACCAGCCGCAATGGCAGCGTCGAGCATTTCTCCCGATACGCGCGGGTCACGGCCAATGATTGCGGTTGGGCGCAGCTCATAAGATTCCCGGTCCGCGGTTAGGACCTCAGCTGCGGCTTGTCCTAATTTCAACGCCAGGATCGGGGTGAGTTTCTTATTAGCCAAGCCACGAACGCCATCAGTACCAAAAAGTCGAGTCATAATTATAGATTATGCCTGGTGTATGTCTGATTTGTTGATTTGGGGCGGCAACAAGCTCTATCGTGCCCCCACATGCAGGCACAAAAACAACAAACCCGTTGCTGCTTCCGGAAAGGAAACAACAACGGGTGAGTTGAATAAAAAGCGAAAGATTAACGCTTGGAGTACTGCGGAGCACGACGTGCCTTGTGCAGACCAGCCTTCTTACGCTCAACTGCACGTGCGTCACGAGTCAGCAGGCCAGCCTTCTTCAAGGCAGTGCGGTCAGCTGGGTTGTAAACGTTCAGTGCACGGGCAATAGCCAGACGCAATGCGCCGGACTGACCGGTTGGGCCACCGCCGTTGACGGAAACCTTCATGTCGAACTGGCCTTCACGGTCCAGCAAGGTCAGTGGCAGCAAGATGTCCTGCTGGTGCAGCTTGTTCGGGAAGTAGTCGTCCAGGCTACGGCCATTAACGACGATTTCACCGGAACCAGGGATCATGCGTACGCGAGCAACTGCGCGCTTACGACGACCAACGGTCTGGATTGGGCCCTCGTGCAAGACTGGAGCCTCAGCTTCGGTCTCAGCGGTTGCCTCTGGAGCGATAGAATCACCAATGGTGTTAGTGAATTCTTCGGTAGCAGCAGCCGCAGCAGCGATGTCAGCAGCGTCAGCTACGTTGTTCTCGAAGTTCTCGTTATCAGCCATTACTGTGCCACCTGCTTAAGCTCGAAGGTCTCCGGCTTCTGGCCGGCGTATGGGTGCTCTGCACCGTTGAAGACATGAAGCTTCTTTGCAGAGGAACGGGAAAGCTTGTTGTGCGGCATCATGCCGGTAACAGCCTCTTCGATTACGCGCGCTGGGTTGGCGTCCAGGGACTGACCCAGGGTCATGGAGCGCAGACCACCCGGGTAACCGGAGTGGTGGTAGCGCATTTCGCGGTCGCGCTTGTTGGAAGAAATGTGAATCTTTTCAGCGTTGATGATGATGACGTGGTCACCACAGTCAACGTTTGGTGCGTACTGAGGCTTGTGCTTGCCGCGCAGCATGTCTGCCACGGTGGAAGCAAGCTTGCCCAGAACCACATCAGTTGCGTCGATGACGTACCACTTACGGGTAATGTCACCGCTCTTTGGGTGGAAAGTAGACAAAATGACTCCTTGGAGTTGTCTCTGGGGGCTGCCGGCCAGCGCTACGTGCTCATACACAGTCAAGCAGCGGCCGGTGGAGACCTGCTGACCGTGCGCCGACATCCGCCGACAAAGCACACAGGGTATACAGCATAATGTCCACGCCCGCAAAAACCAAAACACACCAGAGACGCTGAAAGTGCCTTGCTTTTCGATGCCAAGCCCCAGCCTTCAAAAAGCTCACTTCTTCGAACAGCGCCCTGGTGCATTATCCCGCCTGGGACATTAGTTCAAAACTGAATGAATGATTAATGAATTCAGTTATCCCCAGCTTGCTGCCGCACGGCGGTTGACATCACTCATGCGGTCATTGGACTGCGAGACCGTGTTAGAGATGGTAGCCAGCACGGTGTTGAGTTCCGCTGCTGCCTTGTCCCACTTGGCCTGCGCTTCGTTATACGCGGCAGCGGATTCGCCTTCCCAAGTTGCGGCCATCGGTGCGATGACACCTTTAAGATCATCGAGCAGGCCGTTGATGCGGGAGGAAGTGGAGTTGATATCTGCTGCAGCATTGGAGATAGCGCCGAATTGGTATTTGATTTCGCTCATGATGGCTAGTTCCTTCTTGTCCTTATATATAGAGGTATAAATCCAGTTGATTGTGCGGTGTGTTTTTTAGAGCGCGAGCCCGCCGCCGACGTTGTTGAAAGCATCTTGGTTCTGAGCCTCGACGCTGTCGAAGTTGCGAGCATTCGATCGAATGTTTTCGCTGATAGAGGTCAGTGCTTCCTGTAGTTGCTGCGCGGAGGCGTCATAGCGGTTCATCAGGTTGTCAAAAGACACCTGTGCGGAACCGGTCCAGCTTGCACGTACTTGGTCAACTACGCCCTGCAAGCGGGTGAGTTCAGCGGCGACTTCATCATTGGTGGTATCCACGCGACCTGCGGTCGCAATCATTACTTCTGCTTCGGTTTTAAACATTTGGGTCATGGTGCTTTCCCCTTCTGTGGGTTTATCATCGGCGTGACAGTGTCCATCGGAAACCGCAGTTGTGTTGCTACCGTGTTTCCTTAACTACATTGGACTGACACATCTTCCGGAAGGTTCCGTGCCTTTTCTTTAAGGCACGTTTTATCGTTCAGGAACTTATCGTTCAGGAACGGTTTCTATCGATTCCGACGCCATGCGACAGGCGGCGCGCTGCGCCATGCTTGGCTCCTCGCGGGTATGACAGCCAAGAGATATTTGCTGGTCATCTTCGACCCAGGTAGTCCACTTCACTTCAGAGTCATCGCCGGGCCTTTCGATATAGCTCAACCGCCCATTGGCTTCATGGGGATCGGAAAGAGTCTCATCGCTATCAATTTGCGCGCGGACCTCGGCGAATAAAGCATTCGCGGGCACTGCATATAGCGGATCCATGACCATCAGGATGCGCAGATTCGGATCTTGTCCAATTGCGGTAACTAGTCCATCTTCTTCGGTGTGGCTAAAGCCTTCGGGCAGTAACACCCGTAATCCACCAGCTTCAATCGATTGGTGTGCTGGCGCCGATGATGACGTCGTGGGAGTCTGGGCGGCGGTGGTAACCGCTGGTGTTGTCACCCCAGGTGTTGCGGTAATGCTAACGGTGCCTGCAAGTGCTTCTTGTTGTTGCTGACCGCTGCCTCGTAGCAGCAGCCAGACAAGCATAATCACGACCACAACTACCCCAGCGATAATCGCCATGAGGCCCTTGTTATCCAAAAGGCGCGATAATAAGGTCTCTTCCTCGAGTGCAGGCCGAACAATTTCGGTCTCTTCCCGCGGTTCCCTCTGCTCTCTTTGTGGCGGCTCGTCATAGGTTGCACCTACGGCGACCGGTTCGCGGTCAACAAGAGTGACATTGTGCACCTGCAGTTGACGGCGGATAATCTTAACCGCTTCATGCGACATCGGTCCCCCGGAAGAGTCCGCGACCACTGCTATGGATACCTCTGGCCATTGGGCGGGGAGTAATTTTTGAGCTTGCTCCATCACCCCAGATAGCGCCCACCCTTCAACGACTGCGGTACCAGGGAGGTCATAACGATAGATGGATTCTGGGCCTTCAAAGATGGTGGCGGTATCTAAAACTGTGATGGTCAGGTCAATGGTGTGTGATTCATACAGTGACATTTTTATCCTTCAGCTACTTTGACAGCTTCCTGCGTTACCGCGTGTTGCGGTAACGCAGCCTGGCATAGGCCGACGAGTTCTCCGCCGATACCTAGCTGCCCACGTCCAGGAGGCTGGGCCGCTGGTTTGATGCCAAACATCGTGCCTTCATCACGGGCAGCGTCCATGACAAAGACTTCCGGTTGGGTATCGCGCAGCTGTGAGAGAAATTGTCCAAAGAGCGCGCGGCCAATTCCTCCTGATTTTCGTGCCACGACTACATGCAAACCAATATCGCGGGCATGCGGTAATAACTCGACGAGTGGTGCAAGTGCCATATCGCTAATCAACTCGAGATCATCGATCACCACATAGATATCTGGACCCGACCACCAGCTGCGTGCCGCTAGTTGCGCTGGAGTAATCTCTGGGCCGGGCAAACGGGCTTTTAGCGTGGTCGCGCAGTCACGCAAGGCTTTCTCCGTAGCGGCTGAGGTTGCTGAATGAGCGGCAAGCATCGACTCATCGATGGTGCCGAGGTGGCTGCGGCGTTCATCGATGAGCACAATGCGTGCTTCTTCCCGTGACTTGGCGGCAATGCCCTGCAATAATGTTGCAAGCACTGAAGATTTGCCCACCCCAGAGGTGCCAATTACTACAAAGTTGCGGCGAGTATCCCACGCTTGGATATCCAAGTCGCGTCCTCCCACAGCCCACAGGATTCCATCCTCGCTACGGGTGCTGGAATCAACTTCTGGGGATAGAAGGTCGCTGACACTAAGCTGTTCAGGCAGCATCTTCAATCGTGGCACCGGTTGGATATCTGACCATGTAGATTCGATGTGCGCGATATCTTGGTTTGATGTGCGCGCACATAAAAAGAACTCACCAGCAGGGGTAATTCCACGTCCCGGCGCGCTGGGGAGGCCTTGTTGTTTCTTGCGGTCAAACAGCGAGTCCATCGGCTCGCCGAGTTTAAGCTCTAACCGCTCCGAGATGAGGTCACGGATGGCAGGGCGCATGGTTGTCCAGCGTGGCGTGGAGATAATCACGTGCACCCGGGCAGATGGTCCATCGGCTGCAATCTTGGTAATAGCTTCCGCTATATCTTCGAAATCCGCGCCCGCGGTACCAATAGCATGCCAGCCATCAACCACCAGAAAAGTGTGGCGCGATTCATGAGCGTTAATAAATCCCGTAACTTCATCGACGATGCGCCGGACTTTCTCTGCATCATGGCGTCCTGCAACCCCAGCTACGTGCGGTAAACGCTGCAAAGCGCTTAATGCCCCGCCACCTAGGTCAATGACATAAAAGCGTAAGAAGTCGGGTGAATAGGCCGCTGCAAGAGATGCAACGATGGTGCGCATGGCAGTAGATTTCCCTGACTGGGTGCCGCCGCATAACGCAAAGTGGCCGGAAGTTAAATCCACCATGAGCAAGTCTTGGCGTTGATGATACGGACGGTCAATAATGCCAATGGGTGCGTGGATGCGTGAGTCGCGACTACGCGCATCGCGGTGCGGGTGAAAATCGGCCGCGACGGCGGAGAGTTCAATTGCTGGTGGCAATGGTGGTAACCAGATTTGATGCGCGGATTGCCCGCGCGCCACGGCTTCAGCACGGGTGGCATCCACGACTTCAGCTAGCAATGTCGTGGAATTATCCACGTAAGTATCTTCAGTGTGGCCTGGGAAAATATCTTCTTCCCAGCCAGTAAATTCCATGATTCCGCGATACACGTCAGTGTTCGTGGAAGTACTAGTACTGCGCCGGGTGATTCCGCCGGACACGTAAAAGGCCTGGAATCGCGCGATCGCATCGGCATCGGTTTTTAAGTATCCCGCGCCGGGTTCGCTCGGCAGATGATATGCATCAGGAACTCCTAAAACCTGGCGAGATTCGGCAGCGGAGAAAGTCTTTAAACCCAACCGGTATGACAAGTGAGAATCCAGCCCGCGCAACCGGCCTTCTTCCAGACGTTGGGAAGCAAGCAACAGGTGAACATGTAAGGAACGACCTAGGCGTCCGACAGCGACGAAGAGCTCGGCGAAGTCAGGATGTTGCATCAGCAATTCCGAAAACTCATCCACCACGATCACCAGGGCAGGAAGTGGTGCTAAATCCGTGCGGCCTTGTTCACGTGCGGCAGTGTATTCGCTAACGTTGGCAAAATTTCCCGCTTCACGCAGGAGTTCTTGCCGCCGGTTCATCTCCCCCGAAATTGCGTCATACATGCGCTCTACCAGTGCGGCTTCATCTTCTAAGTTGGTAATCACCGCTGCCGTGTGCGGCAGATGGTCGCACCCGAGGAAGGTGGCACCGCCTTTGAAATCAACGAGTACGTAATTCAATTCCTCTGGTGAATGCGTTGCTGCAAGAGCTAAAACAATGGTGCGCAAGGTTTCGGATTTACCACTACCGGTAGCTCCAATACATAGCCCATGCGGGCCCATGCCACCTTGCGCGGATTCCTTCAAATCAATCATCACTGGAGTTTGTGCCGGCGAAAGGCCGATCGGCACGGCGAGACGGGCGGATCCGGCTCGCCCTGGCCACAGCGCAGGACCCGACATCTCAGAGACATCAGCAAAGCCCAGCAGGCTGAGGAAATCCACGCGTGTATCAGAGCCAGTCGTCTCAGGCCGCGTACACTCAGCCATAGCGCGGGCACAGGTCAGTGCGGTTTCCGCGTTCACCTTATCCGGGATGCCGAGTTCTTCATCGCCGGTCGCCGTAACCACGCGCAAAGCTTCATCGACAAGCAAGAAAAGCCCTTCTTGCTCAGCGCGAATCCCTAAAGCTGTCGTGCGCCGAGAAGCGATATCGATGATGCAATCTATGCTGGCGTCGTCGATGAAAGGCTCAATTCCGGTGGTCGGGGTGTCATCGACAAGCAAGCATGTAAACTGCGCGGCTTCTGGCCGCCGCGTGTGCGGTAGCCACTTTAGCCAGTCCCACCCCTGCCCAATTGCGCGAAAGCCCACCGTTTCCGGGCCATGGAATGTTGCTAGTTGCAACACTATCGCCCGTGCGACCTCACGCGCTCCCTCACCTGCTAGGCCGAGGAAGCGAAAAGCCTGCAGCTGCAACGCAACCGGCATATCTGCCACCGTGCTCACCGCGGCTAAAGTATGCCGCAAACTCACCGCACACACCGGGTCAAGGTCTTCGGTCGCACCGGATTCTGCCACGTTAATCGGCGTGGCCAGCGCTGCCGGCCCCAACCCCACCCGTACTTCAAATGCATCTTCATCGTCGACTGCGCGCTCCCACATCCTGGTGGATTTCACCATCGCCTGCAGGTCCCCCGGCGCGGGGTGGCGATGCAGTCCGTGGCGCCGTTGGGTCTGCGCATTGTCTAGGGCCTGTGTGCGCAACGATGCTAAATGCCGCAGGTAGGTGCGCCGGGACTCATCCGGATCATTACCGCTTTGGGGATTAAACATCATCGCCATACTCGCCAGCATCATCACCGGAAACATCAACATCAGCGGGTTAGGTGGCCCTTGTGAAGAAAGCACCATCATCGCCACCATGCCCAGCATCGCCACGACCATCACCAGCGGCATAAGTATGCGCACTAAAGGCAGCGGTTGGCTGCGCGTAGCTTGCGGGACAGCTTCTGCATCTAAGCTGCCCGTGGGCAACGGTGGCGCAGGATCGCGCAACGCAAATGACACCGGTTCAATGACCGCCATTTAATTTCCCCCTCTTCCCCCGAAGAAGCATGCGCCCACCCAGTCGGTGTGGACACGCCCCCACTAGTAAGCCACAATAGAGGCGGTTGGGCAAGGTGGGGAGCCTGCAACTTTCATATTCATTTCGGGGGAAATAGTGAATTTTTCACAAAGTGTGCGCGTTACTGTGCGCTGTCATGTTGGTGAATTCCGCAAAGAAGCCGATCTGGCTTTGCCGGTGTCATCGTCTTTTAATGAACTACTCGCGGAGGTCACAGACTTTATCGGGGCGCCATCGGTGACTAAGCCGTGGCGGGCTACAACGGCTGGCGGAAGGCCCGTGGATCAATCGGCACCGCTGTTTGCTACCCAGCTTGTCGATGGCTCCGTGGTGCTCCTGTCTCCTGCCGAAGACACCCCGGCACCCGTGATTCGGGATTCGGCGGAGGCGCTCGTGGATTCAGCCACTGCAGATGCACCGCGCGGAATCGTGCTGTTGTGGTCGGTTGTAGCGCTAATCGCAACTGGTGCAGTTGGAGGGTTTCTAAGCGGGCAATCGCTCGCGCTGGCAGTGGCGTTGGCAGCACTAATAGTTACGGTCGGCGCGGCGGTGTTAGCGGTGTGGAAGCGGCGGTTGCCTTTAGGATGGCTGATTATTTCTTCGGCCGCGATTGCTGCTGGTACAGCAATTGCAGGTAATTCCGCAGCAGGCTGGACCATACAGTCTGCGCGCGAGTTGAGCTTTGGCTTCTACGCAGCCGCGCTGATGTGCGCGATAGTGGCTGTGGGATGTCATGTATTAGGTATTGCGCATGCGCGCACCACCAGTGCGGCAGGTGTCATCGCGGTGATGTTATTTCTTGCAGGGCTTAGTGCCCCGCACAGCGACGGCGCAATTATTGCTGCGGCGATTGCTATCCTTGCCAGCGCGCCGGGACTGTCGACGATGTTTGCTGGCCTACGCGTCCCGCAGTTGCCCACGGCTGGGCAAGATTTGGCGGTCTCAGATGAGCTTATCGATGATGTTGATGAACGTTCTGCTCAAGCTCATTTTATTTATGAAGGCATGTGTTTAGGTGTCTGCGCCGCTGCCATTAGCGCTGTGGGATATCTTGCCCTCACCAGCGCCAATACCCCAATTATTAGTACTTTATTGTGCTTGATGCTGTGCGCTGCAGTTGTCCTGCATGCTGGCAGGCATCGGCACCTCATGGTGCAGTGGTCGCTAACGGTGTTGGCTGCGTGCTCTGCATTATCTGCGCCCGTGGTTGTGGCAGTCGCAGACTATTACGGGCAGGTCCATCCCCTACTGTGGATCGCCGCGTGCCTTCCCCTTGTTGCAGCGCTTTTATCGCCGTGGTGGGCGCCGCGGATTTCACAAGCTTCACCGACTATGGTCCAGTGGTGCGAACGTCTTGAGGCAGCAGCTTTGGTGCTGTGTCTGCCAATGGCCGCGCACGTAGCCGGATTATTCGACTTCATCCGGGGGCTGGGCTAATGCGCAAGGTAAAAATCGCACTGGCAGCCATCGTGGGCATAGTGGCCTTACCGCATATGACACTCGAGTCATTCGATCCCTTCGGGCCATTGGAACCGCTGTATCCAATGGCCCCCGTCGCAATGGCACAAGATGTTCCCTGCGCTGTGCCTATCGGTTCTGCTGAAGGGCCGGGGTTTAGCCCGCAACAGCAGGACTATCGCTCGCGTCTGCATGCTTTGGCAACAGGACGCGGGGTCAAAGTCGCAATTATTGATACGGGGGTGTTCGGGCATGAACAATTTTCACGGCTTGAGCCTGGGGAGGACTTAGTCACACCGGATAATGCCGAGTCTTTGAATGACTGCGATATCCACGGCACTGTGGTTGCCAGTGTCATCGGTGCCCGCGATATGGGCATTGCTCCCGATGCGACCTTATTATCTATCCGGCAATCCTCCCAGCACTATCGCAATTCCCCGGGCTCGGAAAGCTCAGGTTCTTTAGCAACGATGGCTGAGGCGGTGCACTCTGCTATCGATAATGGAGCTGACGTCATTAGTTTGTCTATCGTGGCGTGTATCAGCGAAGAACGCGCCGCCACACTGGATTCGCATGGGCTATCCGAGGCTCTGGGCCGTGCCGAAGATGAAGAAGTGGTGGTTCTGGCATCAGCGGGCAATATCGATGGCGAGTGCGAGCCTGGCATGGTGGTCTATCCTGCGGTCGAAGATACCGTCATTACGGTTGCCGCTTTATCCAGCGCGTATGAATTAGCCGAATACTCCCTCCCTGTTGCACAAGGACAATGGGTTTCAGCACCTGGCACGGTCGATATTGCTGCGCATCCTAACGGCACCGGATGGATGCGCGGAGCAATCAAAAATGGCACCGAAGGTGGCTTTAATGGCACAAGTTATGCCACGCCAACGGTTAGCGGCACCGTCGCACTACTTCTAGAACGCAATCCGCATTTAACCCCGGCGGAGATTCGTGAGATTATCTACGCCTCCGCACAGTCAGCCCATCACGTTCACGATCCACTCGCAGCACTAGGGTATCTGCCCGAAAGTATGCCCAAGGAGATACGCACCGTAGCCTTATCCCCCGAAACTGCTGAGGAATCGCCGGCTCCGGCGCGTCTGAAAATGCTGATTACAGCAACCGGTGCGGTGGTCCTTCTTGCGCTATTTATTACCGGAGTAATTAATAACTCGCGGCGACAGCGCTCTCACGTGTTAGCGGCGAAGCTTCCGGAAGTAAGCGGACAATCGGCCAAGCAGCCTCGTGAACGGCAACGCCCAAAGCATCGACGTGCTCGACATCGGGCAACTCGTGGCGCCGGCCAGTTTCTTCGATGATGTGCAGCCCCGATCCGGTATCGACCGCCACCGCTCCACCAGTCAGTCCGGTGAAATAGCGCGCCGGGCTATCGCCTGAAAGCTCCACTGCATTTTTCACCGGCGCCAGGGACACTGCAGAACCTTCTGAGTCAGCACATAACCAGTCCTGGTCCTCATTGCTAGTGCCAGGTTGAACGCTATCCAAGATGCTCGGCACGGTGGCAGGCAATGCATCGATAGCTGGATGCGAGACCGTTCTAGATTCTGCCAGCTCAGCGTGCGTGACCATACGGGTAGTGGCTCCCGCTGCAGCCAAAATGGCGGCTTGGGTCGAGGTTACCTCGGTTATATCACTGCCAACTTCAGCCCACAGCTCGTCTCCCGCACGTAAGAGCTGGAAGTCAGGAATCTCTATTGGCGGGGCTTCCGTAAAAGCATTGAGAAACTCGGGTGGAACATCCACGGGATTGTCTAGTTTTAAAATACGACGGATAGTTCGACCATCGGCGCTATCGGCATCCGGCAGTAGTGCTCTGCCTTGAGTAGAAACCAGCCAGTCGCGGCCCTGGTGGCTGAGATACGCTGCTGCTGGTTGCGCTAAAGGTTGTAATTCATGACCGACACTCACGATGAGTTCATGTCCGCGTTGTGGCTTATCACGGGTAGCACTGGTGATAAACGGTGGTTCATCAAACCGGGGTTGGGCAAGGCACGCTGCCCACAAATGCGGTTGTGACGGCCCCAGCTGCTCTAACTGCGGTGGGGTGGACAGCGCAAGGGGCGCATCGACAATGCCCAACGGCGTACCCAATGAAACATCATCCAGTGCCGTAGCACCGATCGTGACCGGCTCGGCAGCTTTGCCCAGAATCAAGCGTGCAGACGCAAGGTTTGCAACTGGGTGCACTACCTCATCCACGCGGACATAGAGCTGGCCTTGCTCAGAGCTTAAAAGTTCGGCCTGACCAGGATTCGGATCGGGCCGCAACCACGCCAAAAGCCCAGAGCCTAAGGCAATCAACACGACAGCGACGGTGCCAAATATCAAGGCACGCCGTCTGGCTGCGAGTGGGTCATGAATCATGCTGATATCACCCAGCACTAGTGCGTGCTGCATTCGCCGCACCAGAAATTTATGTCCTGATACCTGTGCTTTAGTAGTTGGCAAGATTTTAGACACAGCGAAACTCTCCCCCGAAATGCCAGTGCTGTATCTGCTAGCTTAGCCTCCAGTGAGATCTTTGGCAGCGCTTCTTTTATCCCGAGTGACAGCAGCCCGGGTAGCCAAATCAACATCGTCTGGGTACTCAACACCCACGAGTGATAATCCCTTTGCTGCGGCAACAGGAATAGAAGACGACCGCGCGGTCTCCTCCAACATCGCCCCTACAAAATCGATATCCCGACGCCCCTCTCCTACGGCTAAGCAGCAGCCGACAAGTGAGCGCACCATCGACCAGCAAAAGGCATCGGCACTAACGTGTGCTTCATAAAGATTGGGCTCGGTCGGCGTCGAAGCGTCGACCCAATAAAATTCCTGCAAGTCCCGAATGGTGGTCGCATTGGGCTTGGCCTTGCAAAAGGCCGCGAAATCGTGCAGGCCCACCAGGGCCGTAGCAGCGTCCTGCATCGCGTTAATGTCAACCGGCTTTGTCCACATAGCCGTATCGCGAGCGCGCGTTGGCAAAGCTCCCGCTGGGTCTGTGGTGATGCGATACAGGTAATGCCGACGCAGCGCCGAGAATCTGGCATCAAAACCTGCCGGCGCAAAGCTGACATTCTGGACGCGGATATCGGCATCGACAAGCTTGGCTAGACGACGCACCAATTTGGCTGGATCGCCATCGATACTGCGTTGGTTCAGGCTCTCACGCGGGGCATCAGCGTGCGCGACCTGAGCCGCGGCATGCACCCCGGCGTCAGTGCGTCCTGCAACGGTCAGTTCAATTGGATGACGCAAAATCATCGACAAGCTGTTCTCCAGGACCCCCTGCACCGTGCGCAAGTCGCCTTTCTGGCTTGCCCAACCATGAAAATCGGTGCCGTCGTAGGCGATATCGAAACGCAGCCGGACAAGGTCGCTAGAGTCAGTCATAGCCCCCGATCCTACCCCCGCATGAGGGCGATTGAAAAACTCCATCGCTGCCACGTTCGCGGTGGACAATGTCTAAAGAGTCAGTAAACACCTGAAATATTGGTGATTTGTCATCGAATTTAACAGTAGACGCGGGCTTAACCATGCTGCAATACGGCTTGCGGACATGTCTCTTGCTTCACAACAGCGACTTACGTTGTGATGTGCCACTTTGCTCACACAAGGACTTTAAAGTCCGGAAGGAAATACTCGAATGAAGAAGTTCAAGAACTTCACCGCTGTTGCTGGCGCTGCAGAGGACCGAGAGGGCACTTCCTCCGACATCAAGGCAAGCATTGAGGATCTGTCCTCTGACGACAGCATCTTCTCTGGTTCCTCCAACGGCGACGAGGACACCCCGGATGACCAGAAGTCCAGATCTGAAGAGGGCAACAAGGAGCTCACCAGCTCCGATAAGTCCGAAGGCGACAAGGACAAAGGTTCTTCCGAGAACGAGCAGGCCATCCTGGGCGTAGGCATCATCGCCGCTATCATCGCTGGCATCGCCAACTTCTGGCCACAGTTCCAGAATTTCCTGCCTTAATTAATTCTTCCGCGCTAGCTGAATAAGCAGCCAAGCGCATGAAAAAAGGGCCCTGTACTAATCCCAAATGGTTTTTAGTACAGGGCCCTTTGAAGCTTTATAAAGCTAGAGAATTACTTCTCTTCTTCCTTAGCCTCTTCTGCTGGAACTTCCTCTGCAGCGGTCTCCTCTACTGGAGCTTCCTCTACAGCGGTTTCTTCAACAGCTTCTTCTTCAGCCTTCTTGGAAGCAGCTGCGCGGGTTGCGCGGGATGCCTCTGCAGAAACGGTCTCCTCAAGAACCAGGGAAATCTGGGACATTGGAGCGTTGTCGCCGGAACGGTTGTCCAGCTTAACGGTGCGGGTGTAGCCACCTGCACGGTTTTCAAACTGTGGCGCCAAGTCGTCGAAGAGGTGTGCAACTACATCCTTGTGTGGGATGAGCTTCAACACTGCACGACGGTCAGCCAGGGTTCCACCCTTAGCCTTGGTGATGATTTTTTCAGCGTATGGACGAAGGATCTTCGCCTTCGCATCGGTGGTCTTGATTGCGCCGTGCTCGAACAAGCTAGCAGCCAAGTTGCTCAGCAGGTGAGCCTGCTGCTTAGCGGAGCCGCCGAGACGGGCACCCTTCTTAGGGGTAGGCATTTAAGTACTCCTCGTGTGCGGATTAGGTAGAGCGCGCGACCGAATATTTTCTCGGTCGAGCACAATTGCTATTTACTCGGATTCAGCCGGATCCTTGAAGTCACCGGTTTCAGCGTCGTAGCCTTCCAGCTGGGTTGGATCGAAGTCCTCAGGGGTGTCCTTGAGAGCCAGATTCAGGTTAGCCAGCTTAATCTTCACTTCGTTGATGGACTTCTGTCCAAAGTTGCGGATATCCAGCAGGTCCGATTCGGTGCACTCTGCGAGCTCACCGACGGTGTGGATTTCCTGACGCTTCAGGCAGTTGTACGAACGTACGGAGAAGTTCAGATCCTCAATTGGCATGCTGTAAGCCGCGATGTATTCGGACTCCTGTGGGGATGGTCCGATCTCGATACCTTCAGCTGCAGTGTTCAACTCGCGAGCCAGGCCGAAGAGTTCGACCAGGGTGCCACCGGCAGAAGCCAGGGCGTCACGAGCAGAAATTGAGTTCTTGGTTTCCACGTCGATGATCAGCTTGTCAAAGTCGGTGCGCTGCTCAACACGAGTAGCTTCAACCTTGTAAGAGACCTTCAGCACTGGGGAGTAAATCTGGTCGATCGGAATGCGTCCGATGTCACCAGAAGTTGGTGCTGCAGGAACGTAGCCACGGCCACGCTCAACGACGAGTTCCATGTCCAGCTTCGCAGTGTCATTCAGAGTTGCGATGTGCAGGTCTGGGTTGTGGATTTCCACACCAGCTGGCGGCTGAATGTCGCCAGCCGTGACTGCGCCAGGGCCTTCCTTGCTCAGGTACATAACTACTGGCTCATCAGAGTCAGAAGAAAGCACCAGGCTCTTAACATTCAAGATGATTTCAGAAACGTCTTCCTTCACACCGTTGACGGTGGTGAACTCGTGGAGAACACCTTCGATCTTGATGGAAGTTACTGCTGCACCAGGGATGGAAGACAGCAGGGTACGACGCATGGAGTTACCGATGGTGTAGCCGAAACCTGGCTCCAGTGGTTCGAAGACGAACCGGGAGCGGGAGGAATCGATGAACTCCTCGGTAACCTGTGGGCGCTGTGAAATAAGCATGGAACTTCTCCTTGTCGACGACCGCTATTTGACGCCGGTAGAGGGTGAAAATTATGGAAGGAATCCGATTGATTCCTGTGCAAACCGCACTGTGCCGTAATTGGCACCGTACGGATAAACAGTTTACTTCGAGTAAAGCTCGACGATGAGCTGCTCCTGCAGCGGCACGTCGATCTGAGCGCGCTCGGGCAGCTGGTGCACGAGGATGCGCAGGGATTCAGGTACAACCTGCAGCCAAGCTGGTACAACAGCTTCGCCGAGACGATCCTGAGCCTCTTCGAACCATTCCATCTTCTGGGAACGCTCGCGAATATCGATGATGTCGTACTGCGATACGCGGTAAGAAGGAACATTGGTCTTCTTGCCGTTCACGGTGAAGTGACCGTGGGAGACAAGCTGACGTGCCTGACGACGGGTACGTGCCAGACCTGCGCGGTAGACGACGTTATCAAGACGGGTTTCCAGCAGAACAACCAAGTTGTCGCCGGTCTTACCTGGCTGACGGTTTGCCTCTACGTAGTAGCGACGGAACTGACGCTCAAGCACACCGTAGGTGTACTTTGCCTTCTGCTTCTCCTGGAGCTGCAGCAGGTACTCAGATTCCTTGATGCGGTTTCGGCCAGCCTGTCCCGGTGGGTATGGGCGGCGTTCGAAAGCCATGTCGCCGCCGACCAAGTCGACGCGAAGACGGCGGGATACACGAGTAGCGGGGCCGGTATAACGAGCCATAGTTTAGTTTCTCTTCCTTCCCTTAAACGTGGCGACGCTTCGGTGGTCGGCAGCCATTGTGTGGCTGAGGAGTTACGTCAGAGATGGACGAAACTTCCAAGCCGGCGGCCTGTAGTGAGCGGATTGCGGTTTCGCGGCCCGAACCTGGGCCCTTAACGAATACGTCAACCTTCTTCATGCCGTGCTCCATCGCCTTGCGTGCTGCAGACTCTGCTGCCATCTGCGCTGCGAATGGAGTGGACTTACGGGATCCCTTGAAACCAACCTGTCCGGAAGAGGACCAAGAGATAACAGCACCGGATGGGTCCGTGATGGACACGATGGTGTTGTTGAAGTTTGACTTAATGTAAGCGTGGCCCTGGGCCACGTTCTTCTTGACTACACGACGGCCGGAACGGCGCGACGTGGACTGAGTCTTCTGAGCCATTTATTACTTCTTCTTTCCTGCGATCGTCTTCTTAGGACCCTTACGCGTACGCGCATTGGTCTTGGTACGCTGACCACGGACTGGCAGGCCACGACGGTGGCGCAGACCCTGGTAGCAACCGATTTCAATCTTGCGACGAATGTCAGCCTGAACCTGACGGCGGAGGTCACCCTCTACCTTCCAGGAAGCTTCAATTGCGTCACGCAGTGCCGACAACTGGTCATCATCCAGGTTATCGGTACGCAGGTCAGGAGAAATGCCGGTCTTTTCCAGCAGCTCCTTGGAACGGCTTGGGCCGATTCCGTAAATGTAAGTGAGCGCGATCTCCATGCGCTTGTTGCGTGGAAGATCAACACCAGCTAGACGTGCCATGTGGCTTGTCCTTTCGGGTTGTTACGGTGGTTTTCTCCTTAACCGCCCCGCACCATGTCACGCTTCGCCCGGTCCGACCGGGTCTATGGGCAACATTGTGGTGCAGGCTCTGGCCACCGTGGCCTGAGGTATAAATAGAGCGCCCGACCTTGCGGGCACCCCTGATTAAGGAGGCTTTCGGTTTTTACTTGTAGCGGTAGACGATGCGTCCGCGGGTCAGGTCATAAGGAGACAACTCCACCACTACGCGGTCCTCTGGGAGAATACGGATGTAGTGCTGACGCATCTTGCCGGAAATGTGAGCAAGAACCTTGTGCCCATTATCGAGCTCGACACGGAACATTGCGTTTGGCAGCGGCTCGACAATGCGACCCTCTACCTCAATTGCGCCTTCCTTAGCCATAACCTCTACTTTTCTGGCAGCCGTTTTAAGCCGGCTACCTGCATTTTTAAATGTCTACTACCTGATGCAGCCAACACGTGATTGCACGTGCGCATACACCATCGTCATAGCTTACGCGTTAAGCAGCGGTTTTCCAAATATGCAAATCTATCTTTCTCGCTGGTGAACTGCTGCCACCGGTTCTGGCAGCAAAACAAACGCGGACTTCCGAATTTTAGGAAGCCCGCGCGAATGAAGCTGTGCGGTATCGAGATGAAAAGCTCTTAGTAGATGAAGACCTTATCGCCGATTTGCAGGTTGTCCCAGTAGCGCAGGGCGGCCTGCTGTGGGAGACGAACACAACCCGCTGAGTCATACGCTGGGTCGCCCATGTGGAAGGCGTGTCCGTTGTTGGTGAAGTAGATTGCGTATGGCATTGGTGCGTTGTTGAACTCGTAAGAGATCTCGTCTTTTACCTTGCGGTTGACGTAGAACGTGCCGCGTGGGGTATCTTGACCGCGCTTGCCAGGAGCCATGGAAGGTGCAACATAGCTAACCTTGCCGTTGTTTTGCAGCCAAGTACGGCGGCCATCGACGTCGACGCACACGTCCGCGTCAGCTGGACAAGGACCAACGTTGAAGGAGCGGGCCTTGCGAGCGGCCTCAGCCTTGCGTGCTGCCTGTTCAGCGCGTGCTTTTTCAGCAGCTACCTCTGCAGCACGTGCCTTACGGATAGCAGCCAAGCGCTGCTTTTCTTCACGTTCTTTCTGAGCACGCAGCCCAGGGAAGGTGATATCCAGAGCGTTATCAATTACTGGCTTGATTTGACGAGCGGCGTTGGGGTCAAACTCGCTCACCTGCTTCAAGAAAGCGTTACGTGAAGCCCACGCATTTTCGCGTGGTTGCTTGAGCACTTCATCGAAGGTGATATCGGTGGAACTTTGAGCAAAATCGGGAACCTGCGGAAGCGCGGACTGGGCCTGCGCAGCCGGAGATGCTCCCAAGAGCGCGACCGCGGTAGCTGCCGAAGCAGCAAGCGCTACGACCGAGCGACGGATACCTGCAAAGCTGGTTTTCAACATGGCAAGAAGTATAAACCTTCCTGCCAAGTTTCGCATAGTTATTTAATAGCGCGGCGTCAAAATTCGCGGACCATTAGCCGTCGCAGCAACGGTGTGCTCCCAGTGTGCAGCCCACGAACCATCTTCCGTGTAGACGGTCCACTCATCATCAGCATCAACGAAGTTATCTTCAGTGCCAAGAGTAATCAGCGGCTCAATCGCCAAAACGGAACCTTCTTGAATCAAAGGGCCACGGTTGGCTTTGCCTTCATTCGGCAAGAAAGGATCTTCATGCATAGTGCGGCCAATACCATGGCCCCCGAAGCCATCAACAATGAAAAGCTCCACGTCCCACTTATCTTCAGCTTCATAAGTCGCTAATTCAATAGCATGGGAAACATCCGTCAGGCGATTGCCCGGCTGCATAGCTTGGATACCTTGTTCTAAGATCCACGCGGTGGCATCGTTAAGCTTTTGCGCATTTGGCGCAAGCTCCCCGATACCGAAAGACCACGCGGAGTCCCCCACCCATCCATCAAGGGTCGCGCCACAGTCGATGGAGACTAAGTCGCCCTCTTTCAAGATGTGTTCTTCATTCGGAATACCGTGCACGATGACGTCATTGACCGACGTGCAAATACTGCCGGTAAAGCCCCCATATCCCAAAAAGGTAGGGATAGCACCTGCTTCACGTATGGTTTGTTCCGCCAGGAGGTCTAGGTCCATGGTCGAAACACCAGGCTTGGCAGCCGCTTTAACGGCCTGCAGAGTCCGGCCAACAATCTCACCGGCGGCTTGCATGGCGTCGAGCTCACCTGCGGTACGCGCAGGAATGAGGTTTTTACGGCTGCGTCGTCCCATTTACTTGCCGATAGCTTTCATCGCAGAGTCGTTAATTTCTTCGATGGTGCCCTCAGCGGTGATGTCGATGATCTTCTCACCGTAGTAATCAATCAGTGGCATGGTCTCATCGCGATAGACCGACATGCGGGTACGAATGGTCTCTTCGTTGTCATCTGCACGGCCGCGGGCAAGCATGCGCTCAACGACGACGTCATCAGATACCTGGAAGTTCAATACACCATCGAGAACCTGGTCCTTCTTAGCAAGCAAGTCCTTGAGAATCTCTGCCTGCTCAACGGTGCGTGGGAAGCCATCGAGCAAAAAGCCGTTTGCGGCATCGTCCTGCGACAGGCGGTCTTCAACCATGCGTGCGGTGACGTCGGTAGGTACGAGCTTGCCAGCATCCATGTAGCTCTTAGCCTCAACACCTAGTGGGGTGCCTTCGCCGATGTTGGCGCGGAACAGGTCGCCGGTAGAGATGTGTGGGATGTTGAGCTTTTCGCTCAGGATTGCTGCCTGGGTGCCTTTGCCAGCGCCGGGAGGGCCGAGGAGTACGAGTCGCATTACTTTAGAAGTCCTTCGTAGTTGGATTGGAGTAGTTGGGATTCAATTTGCTTCACCGTTGTCAATGCTACAGACACAAGAATCAGAATAGCGGTACCGCCGAAGGCAGACATGCCGCCACCCGAGCCTTGTCCGCCAACGCCCATATCAAGCAGGACATTTGGCATCACGGCAATCAGGGCCAAGTAGATAGCACCGACGAATAGCAGGCGGTTCATGACGAAGCCTAAGTATTCAGCAGTTGGACGGCCCGGGCGGATGCCTGGGATAAAGCCGCCGTAGCGCTTCATATTATCGGCCTGCTCTGCTGGATCGTACTGAACAGAGACGTAGAAGTACGAGAAGAAGATCGTCAGCACGAAGTACATCAAAATGTACTGCCAGGATGATGGTGCCTGCAGCCATGCGACGACGTTGCGCTGCCACCAGTTATCCGGCGGAGTTGCTTGTGACGAGTTGACGATCTGAGTAATCAGCACCGGCATGTAAATCAGCGACGATGCGAAGATGACTGGAATAACACCAGCCTGGTTAACCTTCAGTGGCAGGTAGGTCGAAGAACCTCCATACTGACGACGGCCAACCATACGCTTGGCGTACTGCACTGGGATGCGGCGCTGGCCCTGCTCGATGAAGGTAATACCAACAACAAGCACGATGATGCCCATAACGACCATCGCAAAGACAAGGCCACCGTTATTCTGCAGAATCTGCAGACCATCGGTTGGAAGGCGAGTAGCAATACCGGCGAAGATCAAAAGCGACATACCGTTGCCGATACCCTTTTCGGTGATCAGCTCGCCCATCCACATCACCAGCACAGCACCAGAAGTCATCACGATGACCATGACAATGAGCGTAAACAGGTTGCGGTTTGGATCCAGCACTTCTACCCCTTGGCCGAGAAGCTGCTGACGATCCGCTAAAGCCACGATGCCTGCGGACTGCAAAAGTGCCAGTGCCAGAGTCAGATAACGCGTGTACTGCGTCATCTTGGACTGGCCGGACTGACCTTCCTTCTTCAATTGCTCGAAGTGCGGAATAACAACCGTGAGGAGCTGGACGATGATCGACGCCGTAATGTACGGCATGATGCCGATGGCGAAGATAGACAGCTGCAGCAGTGCGCCACCGGAGAACAGGTTAATGACCGAGTAAAGGTCGCCCGATTCTTGGGTGAGCTGCCGCAGCTGCGCTGAAATACTTGCGTAATCCACTCCCGGGGTCGGGATTTGGGCACCGATCCGGTAAGCAATGATCATTATGAGGGTGAAAATGATCTTCTTCCGGAGATCGGCGTCCTTAAATGCCTGAATAATGGCGGACACAGATGCCTCCTGAGACTTCCCTACCGGGCCAAGGTCTGGCAGGAGGAAAGCACACTAAGTTTAGTTTCGCTATCAATTGTTGCTCATAATGAGCACAACTTACACAACAGTCAAACAGTACCAGCCTTTAATAGTTAGGTGGTACTTAGGTACGGTTTAATGCTCGCTCAACTTTACCTGCTTGCAGCGACAAGTTCTCGTCGATGTGACGTATTCCTTTCTCAAAGCCCCTATGCCAGGAAAGGGATGAAAACAGCGAAAGGGCCTTATGAGAACATTGCGCTCTCATAAGGCCCTCTAGTGGGTCTTAAATTGACCTACTACTTGGTTGCGGTGGTCGAGCCACCAGCAGCCTCGATCTTTTCTACTGCAGACTTGGAGAACTTGTCTGCGGTGACGTTCAGCTTGACGCTGATTTCGCCTTCGCCCAGAACCTTGACCGGCTGCTTAGCACGGACCAGGCCAGCGGCAACGATGTCAGCTACTGCGACGTCGCCACCCTGTGGGAATGCTTCTGCCAAATCCGCAACGTTGACTACCTGGTAGGTAATCTTGTTTGGGTTCTTGAAGCCCTTAAGCTTCGGCAGACGCATGTGAATTGGCATCTGACCACCTTCGAAAGCAGCCGAAACTTGCTTACGAGCGTGGGTACCCTTGGTACCACGACCAGCGGTCTTACCCTTTGAAGCCTCACCGCGGCCGACGCGGGTCTTTGGCGTGTTTGCACCCTTGGTTGGGCGCAGATCATGCAGCTTGATGATATCAGCCATGGTTTATCTACTCCCCTGCCACTTCTTCGACGGTGACCAGGTGACGTACCTTGTTGGCCATACCACGGATGATCGGGGTGTCCTTCTGAATAACAGAATGGCCGATGCGCTTAAGACCCAAAGCCTCAATGTTTGCGCGGTGGTTTGGCTTGGTACCTACCAGGCCCTTTACCTGTGTAATCTTCAGAGCCATTGGATTATGCCTCCTGTCCTGCGCGCTGGCGCAGCATACGGGCTGGAGCGACCTCTTCCAAGGACTTGCCACGACGTGCGGCAACCTCTTCAGGGCGGACCAGCTGCTTTAGGCCATCCACGGTTGCGCGGACGACGTTGAGGGCATTATCGGAGCCGAGAGACTTCGACAGGATGTCCTGGATACCAGCACACTCAAGAACTGGACGAGCAGCGCCACCAGCGATAACACCGGTACCAGGAGCTGCAGGCTTCATCATAACGATGCCGGCTGCGTCGCGACCCTGGACTGGGTGGGTGATGGTGCCGCCAACCATTGGAACGCGGAAGAAGTTCTTGCGAGCCTCTTCTGCACCCTTCTGGATTGCAGCAGGTACTTCCTTAGCCTTGCCGTAGCCAACGCCAACCATGCCCTGGCCGTCGCCAACGATGACCAGTGCGGTGAACGACATGTTGCGTCCACCCTTCACGGTCTTGGAGACGCGGTTGATGGTTACAACGCGCTCGATGTACTTATCGCGCTCGTTGTCCTGCTGGTTACGACGATCGTCGCGACGGCCGCGGCCGCCACGGTTGTTGTTGTTTTCGGCGGAGCGTCCGCCGTCACGCTGTTCACGGTCCGACATTAGGCGTTCCTTCCGTTGATGTTTCCGTTGACCATTAGAACTTCAAACCACCTTCGCGAGCGGCGTCTGCAAGAGCTGCGACGCGACCGTGGTACTTGTAGCCTGCGCGGTCGAAGACGACGGCTTCGATGCCGGCTTCCTTGGCACGAGCAGCAACTAGTGCGCCGACCTTAGATGCCTTAGCCTTCTTGTCGCCTTCCAGTGCGCGCACATCAGCTTCCATGGAGGAAGCTGCAGCCAAGGTGTGGCCAGCCAAGTCGTCGATGACCTGGACGTGCATGTGGCGGGAGGAGCGGTGGACAACCAAGCGTGGAGCCTCTGGGGTACCACGCAGTGTCTTGCGGACGCGGAAGTGGCGACGAGCACGTGCTTCGCGACGTCGGGTGGAGATGTCCTTACCGACTGGGGTGCGCTTTGCGGTTTCAGTGTTTGCCATTGCTTACTTACCCGTCTTTCCGACCTTGCGACGGACCTGCTCGCCAGCGTAACGGATACCCTTGCCCTTGTAAGGATCATCCTTACGCAGACGACGAATGTTCGCAGCGATCTGTCCGACGATTTGCTTGTCAATACCGGAGATGGACAACTTGGTGGTGCCATCGGTAGCGAAGGTAATTCCCTCTGGAGCCTCAATGAGGATCGGGTGGGAGTAACCCAGAGCAAACTCCAGGTCCTTACCCTTTTGTGCTACACGGTAACCAACACCGAAGATTTCCATCTTGATGGTGAAGCCCTCGGTGACACCAACGACTGCGTTGTTGATGAGGGAACGCGACAGGCCGTGCAGTGCACGGTTCTCGCGGTGGTCATCTGGACGGACAACGCGAATTTCGTTGTCCTCAACGACAGCGGTGATAGGAGCAGGGATCTCAACGTTGAGGGTTCCCTTAGGGCCCTTGACCTCAATGGCCTGGCCATTGATGGTGGTTTCTACGCCATTCGCCAAAGCGATGGGTGCCTTACCAATTCGTGACATTGTGCATACCTCCCTATTACCAGACGTAGGCGAGAACTTCTCCGCCTACGCCCTTCTCGGTAGCCTGACGGTCGGTCAGCAAGCCGTTGGACGTGGAGATGATAGCCACGCCGAGGCCGCCTAGAACCTTTGGCAAGTTAGTGGACTTTGCGTACACACGCAGACCTGGCTTAGACACGCGGCGAAGGCCCGACAGGGCACGCTCACGGTTGTTGTACTTAAGCTCCAAGGACAGGTTGTGTCCTTCGACGGAGTAGTCAGCGATGTAGCCTTCCTGCTTCAAGATCTCAGCAATGTTTGCCTTGATCTTGGAGGTCGGCATGGACACGGTGTCGTGCTGCGCATGGTTTGCGTTACGCACGCGTGACAGCATGTCCGCGATTGGATCTGTCATGGTCATAGTTAGGTGACCGTTTGCCTTTCTTGTCGCGGTTCCCGTAACTCACCTGCGTTTTCCGTGTGATTTCGGGCTACTTACGCTCCCATCGGTCAGTACCGGTGGGCGCTCGCTACCCTTTGATGCATACACGGGCCGCTTAATTTGGCGAGGGGCCTACAACAAAGTAGATGTATTAAAATCGTGCTCGGAGTAGCTAGTCAAAGCCGCTTTTCGCAGGTGAACCGCGTCAGCGCCTTCATGGTGCTAGTCCGAGGTGCTACATTACCGTTTTAGCTGGCGTTTTCCAAAACACTTGCGGTGAATTTCACATGTTTTGATTTTCTCTAGAAGTACTACAGTGTGGGTATGAGTAAGTCCTCTGATGACCAAGCGGTGCAGACCGCGCATGAATGGCTCGTGGAAGCATCCACCGCACTCGGTCTTGCGCCTGACGATGTCACCCCACACATTCGCGCATTGCTAGCACTAACCCGGGATGTCGCGCACAATCGCTCGCGTCCGGCTGCGCCTTTAACCTCCTTCTTGGTTGGTTTAGCCTCGCAGACTCCACAGGAGGTCGAGGAGAACATCGAAAAGCTAAGCGCGTTGATTAATGCGACGCATAGTGAGCAACAGGAAATTTAAGGAGAACACATGGCAGGACGATTGAACCAAAACTTCGCGGTTACGCGCATGCGGCGGACTAACGATGGCACTGGGTGGGAAGAAGATACCCGTGCCGATAGTGTTACCGCCGAAGAGCCGCTAGAGATTCGCGTCGGGCAGCAGACAATTACCACCACCATGCGTACGCCGGGCAATGATATTGAGCTTGCCCATGGCTTTTTGCATTCGGAAGGCCATATCCGCACGGTGGAAGATATCGCCGTGGCGCGGTATTGCGCGGGCACGAATGCGCAGGGCGAGAATACATATAACGTTCTGGACGTGCAGTTAGCCAATAACGTCGTTTTGGCGCCTGAAGCAATTCGCTTGACGATGACAAACTCCGCCTGCGGCGTATGCGGCACCTCATCCATTGAAGAATTGACGCATAAGCTTTATCACCCCATCCCCGAGGTGGGCTTGGATCCGGAACTGGCTGCTACCCTGCCGGAGAAGTTGCGCGAATTTCAGAAGCAATTTCGCAAGACCGGCGGAATCCATGCCGCCGGCGCCTTTGATTATGAGGGCAATCCGATTGTGGTGCGCGAGGATATCGGACGACATAACGCAGCCGATAAAGTCATCGGACACTTGATTATGGAAGGCATGCTGCCAGCCAACGACCTGATTATGGTGATGAGTTCGCGAGCGTCTTTTGAACTGGTGCAAAAGGCTGCGATGGCGGGGTTTGGCACGTTGATTGCCGTATCCGCTGCCTCCTCGCTCGCGGTTGAAACCGCCCGCGATCTGGGGATGAACCTAGTGGGTTTTGCACGCGGTAACCGTTTCAACCTTTACTCCGGCCGTTTAAAAGCTAATCGCGATACTCCTGTGGCCCCTTATTAAGCCACGCGTAAACTCCGCCCATCAAAATACCGCCGCCGAGGAAGTTGCCGGCCCACACCACTACCCAGTTAAGGGAAACAGACCCAACGGTCATCGCTGCGGGGATCGGGTCCGAGGCGAACAAGGTAATAACCATGACGCAGAAATTTGCGACGACGTGTTCGGTAGAAAGCCCTACGAATATCGCAATAATTGGCACAATCGCAAAGAACTTAGAGACCACTTCTTTAGATAAAATGCCGCCGATAATAGCCATGTTGACTACGAAGTTTGCCACCATCGCTTCGACCAACATTCCCTGAACAGATTTTTCTACCTTGCCGCTGGAAATGGTGGACAACAAGTGCGACGGATCCATATCCGCGAACTTGGCCGAAACCCCCAAGGCTGCACCGATCAGAATCACGCCGATGAGATTGTAGACCGTGGTGAGAAAGACAATCCACACGGCCTTGCCCCACCTGACTTGTTTGGTCGCTGCGGCGTAGCTGAAAAACATCATCGAGCCTGTGGCCAGCTCCGCTCCTAAGACCACGATCGCAAACAGGCCCAGGCCAAATAGCGCGGCAAATACCATCGCTCCCAAACCTGGCGCAAGCTGCTCAACAGCGTGTCCGGCTGCACCCGCGAACGCCGTGCCGAGAGCCAGGTAGGCCCCCGCTAATACGCCACGGGTCAAAAACCTCGGCTGATCCTGGTCAAACAGGATAACTTTCTTGTCAACAGCAGCTGCAACTGATTCATTCAAACTCAAAATAGGTGTCTTCCCGGTCGAACGGTCCCACGGCTAGAGAGTTACATGACCAAAAGCCACATGATCCCTAGCCGCACGGAGGATGTTTTTGATTTGTACTACTTTAGTGGGTGACTAACAGCGTGACCGAATTAGTCCCACTTCGGCTTGGCTCGCAGACCCAATGATCCCCAAGGCCTTCTTCAACTTTGCAATACGCCGACGCGTATCGGCAACCATAGTGGCTCGCATCCATCTTTTCGCCTTGATGCCACCGAGAGATTCCACACGTGCGAAGGCGTATGCATCCATTTCATCGTAGCAACCGTCAAAAGCTATCAATTCCGCACGCAGCATCCACGCCGCATCCTGAATGTGAAGACTCTGAGCATGCCGGTCGATCATGAGAAGTTGGTCCATGCTCAATCCACGTGCCTGTGCCGTCTCGACAGTTAGCTGCTGCAAGCGCGGTGAGTTGGTGGGGCCGAAGAATACATCTGCGAGCTCGGTGTAACTCTGTGCCGTATCTAGGGTCATTCCTGCATCAGCCAGCTCCTGCGCTGGGTATCCAAAAATTTCTCGGAGGATTTCCATCCCGTGGGACTGAAAATAAACGAATGCTTGGTATGGGTCGCTGGGTACTAGGTCGTCTTGAACTATGTCTGTTTGAAATGTGTTCATGCCCTTAACCTAAGTTGATAGCGCAAACACAATCCACCGACGCTCGATAATTTGGCCAGTTACTCACATGACGTGTCAACTAACTGCGTGAGTTATCCACAGGCAGTGTTCCGCGATCAAAAAATCCGCCAGCCACTTATCAGGGCTAGCGGATTTCTTAAACGCTATTTACTTGAATGGGAAGCCAAGCTCGCGAAGCAGCTTGCGGCCTTCCTCATCGTTGGTAGCGGTGGTAACAACGGTGATGTCCATACCACGTGGGCGGTCAATCTTGTCCACGTCGATTTCGTAGAACATGGTCTGCTCAGACAGACCGAAGGTGTAGTTGCCGTTGCCGTCGAACTGCTGGTCAGACAGACCGCGGAAGTCACGAATACGTGGCAGCGCGATGGTCAGCAGACGGTCGAGGAATTCCCACATGCGGTCGCCGCGCAGGGTAACGCGAGCACCAATTGGCATGCCTTCACGCAGCTTGAAGTTTGCAATGGACTTCTTTGCGCGACGCAGCTGTGGCTTCTGACCGGTAATGAGGGTCAGATCTTCCAAAGCACCGTTGATGACCTTGGCATCACGGGCAGCGTCGCCGACGCCCATGTTGACAACAACCTTGACGACGCCAGGGATCTGCATGACGTTGTCGTAGGAGAACTCCTTGTTAAGAGCATCCTTGATTTCCTCGCGGTAGCGAGTCTTTAGACGAGGGGTGTAGTTCTCGCTCATTTTTAGATGTCCTTCCCGTTGCTACGCGCGATACGGACCTTCTTGCCGTTTTCATCAAAACGGTAGCCGACGCGGGTTGGGTTGCCCTCGGAGTCAACAATCGCAACGTTAGAAACGTGGATTGGAGCTTCCTGAGTAACAATGCCGCCGGACTCTGCGCCACGCTCTGGAGCAGAGTTTGCAACGTGCTTCTTGATGCGGTTAACGCCCTCTACTAGGACGCGCTCACGCTTTGGGTATGCCTCGATGACCTTGCCCTTCGCGCCCTTGTCTGGGCCCGAAATGACAATCACCATATCTCCCTTATGAATCTTCATAAGATTAGATCACCTCCGGTGCAAGTGAAACGATCTTCATGAACTTCTTGTCACGAAGTTCACGAGCAACAGGGCCGAAGATGCGGGTACCGCGTGGCTCGCTGTCGTTCTTCAAAATGACAGCTGCGTTCTCGTCGAAGCTGATGTAGGAACCATCTGGACGACGGGTTTCCTTCTTGGCACGGACAATAACAGCGCGAACAACTTCGCCCTGCTTTACGTTGCCGCCTGGGGTTGCTTCCTTGACAGTTGCGACGATGGTGTCGCCAATGCCAGCGAAACGTCGTACGGATCCGCCAAGAACACGGATGCACAGAATTTCACGTGCACCAGAGTTATCAGCGACTCGCAGACGCGATTCTTTCTGAATCACTATGGGTCTCCTGACCTGGATTAATGTGTGCCAAAATTTCCGACCTTGACACACGCGGTCTTTTGCTTTCAATGCACTGACGGGAATGAGACACAAGCCCATTCGAGTAAATACAGCGTGGTTCGGAAACGCACCACACCGCGCATTTACCGCCCAATGCAACCTAAGCATTAAACCACACCCACACCCCCTACTCCAAATCTCCTAACCTGCAGGTCAAAACGCTGGGGTGAATTTCGCCAATGGTTCAACACACCCCAAAGGCACAGCATTACGGGTGGCTTAATTTTCCGCCAGCCCTGCGGCTGCTGGCGCGAATGCCGCGAACGGATCCGTGACCACTAGTTCGCGTCGCACAAAACGAAATTGTTTGGCCGGACGGCCACCTGCACGGCCAGGACGAGACAAGTTTCCTGTCAATTCCAACTGCCCGCGACGTTTGAGCACGCGTTGCAGGTTGCTGACCGCAACTGGATATCCCAATACCGATTCATAGGCCCGCGCCAATTCCGCGAGAGTAAATTCTTCCGGGCAAAGCGCAAAAGCAATATTGGTATAAGACAATTTGCCGCGCAGTCGCGCTACCGCTTCAGCGACAATCTCGCCGTGGTCAAAAGCCCAGTCTTGGTCCAAGTCGACGAAGGATGTATCGCCAAGCTCGTCCCAGGCGACCAGGCCGACGTGAGCAGTCGCAATAGTGCGGTCGAAAGGGTCGCGATCCAGCGCCGAGTGGGTACTTAGTTGCTCCATAAAGTTCACAGGAACACCGATATGGCGTCGAATGGACTGCTCGATGGTTTCATCAACTTCCAAAGGCCCCGATCGCAAAGCCCACTTGCCAGCAAATGGCGCACGCTCACGCCGGTGGGCCATAACTTGCAGCCCCTTGTCGAAACTTATCCGCATGATCGCAGCAATTGCCTCGTGTCGGTATTTCGCTGCCCCGAGCTCATCACGCAGGGGCCCTCGCGGCTGTGGTGATAACGCGCCTTGGTCCATAAGCTCACATGATAGCCCTAATATAAGGGGATAACTTCTATCGTGACACAAGGTGGGCACAGAATATGACTTCAGGGCGCAACTATTCCCGGCGCACTACTTCGCGCACCCCTTCGCCGCAATATCAGCGTCCGCCGTCTCGTGAACAACGCGGTCGGGGCACGCTTGGCCCGCGCAAGACCTTTCGCCAAAAGCTTGTCGATGCCATCTTCCGCATTCCACCACGTATGCGCCTTTATATTGCGATTGCGCTATTGGTAGTTATCATCGCAAGCCTGCTCACCGCTGTCTTTTCAGGCGGCGGTGAAGAAGATGTCGCTGAGCCAGTTGCAACTACCACGTCCCCTGCCCCACTTGATGTTTCCGTGAATCCCTCGAAACCCGTGGAGATGTATATCCCTTCCTTGGACTTACGCGCGGAATTTGAACAGGAAAGCTGTGCAACTACTGATGGCGCAATCGACCCAGACTCCATGTCGAAGGCGTGTACCTATACCGCAGATGACAGGCCTTATTCCCTACCAGGCACTGACGCTTCTGACATTGTGGTGGTTGCTGGGCATACCGGCGCGGGCGTACCAGCAGTGTTCAACGACCTATACGACGGCAGTGCGGACAAACACCAGGTCCATATCGGTGATGAGCTTTTTATCCGCACAGAAGAATCGGGCGATTTGTGGTTGGTCTATGAAGCAACCGACTTACACGAGCCAGAAAAGTCAGGATTATCACAGTCAGACGAGATCTGGGGCACCTCAGCTACACCCGGGCGTTTGCTAACCATTAGTTGTATCCAACCGGCGAACCTTTTGCAGGCGGCAGTCAAGAATGCCGTTGTGGGCTGGCAATACTCCCGCGTTGTGGATGCCATTTAACCCCGACACCAAGACACATACTGTTACCCATGTTAAAGATGTGAATGAAGTTGTAATAGTTTCCGGCGTGTCGCTGTGTGGCATATGTGAATGGTGTTGGTATTGTCTCTGATAGTGCGTGTGGGGCCTCTGTGGATCTCGTTCCGCGCATTTACACACAACGTAATTAGGAGAAACAGTATGAAGCGTTTTGGCACTTCCCTAGCCGCAGCAGCGCTAACTGGCGCAATCGCATTTGCTGGCGTTCCAGCATATGCATCTGAAGGCGCGGTCCCGCAAGAAACCACCACCCTGGGGGATCGTGGCGTCAACGAGGAAAACAACGATGGCGATCGCGAAAACGAGCGCGAACGTGAACGCGAGCGTGAGCGTGAGCGTGAAGGCGAAACCCCTTACGACGGTGGCTCCAAGTCCCGCGTAGAGTGCGCCGACGATGACGGCGCGACCCTGAACATCAAGTGGGGCGAAGAGCGTCCAGAGTCCTTCGAGTTTGAAGGCAACACTTGGTTCCTACACGAAGACGGCGAGCACTACGTCACCGACACCGCTAACCGAGACGGCGAGCTGTCCGAGCAGGACGAGTTCAAGTCTGACCAGGCTGCAGCGAAGAAATTCGGCTACAGCTGTGACTACGAAGGCTCCGACGGAGCCCGCGAGCGCGATCGTGACCGCGACCGTGAGCGCACCCCAGGTGGCGAGAACAACCGTGAAGAGTGCGAGTACAACGAGAACGGTGAACGCGAGGGCGATAGCGAGAACTGCGAAACCACCACTTTGGGTGACCGCGGTATCAACGCTGAAACCGGCGACAACACCGTAGCGCGCGTACTGGCTGCTCTGGCTGCAATCTCTGTTTTGGGATCTGCTGCATTCGCAGCTCGTCGTTTCCTCACTGCTTAAAGTGAAGAAATAGACCGCGGTATAGACACAACAAACCCCTTTCCGACTCCTAGTTGACTAGGTGTTGGAAAGGGGTTTCGCGTATCTACAGCAAATTGCTGCGGGACTTCTTTAGCTTTTCCATACGGCGATATTGTTGAATGAAGATACCCAGTTGGAGAACGAAGCATACTAAAAGGATTCCTGTCGCGGGCATCCCATCGGCGAAAATTAGGCCGCCGATAAAAGCCGACATGGCAACAAGAGAGCCCCACAAACTCCACCGGAACTGCTTTGTCTCCCACTCAGATAGCATGCCTCGAGGTTACCAGCTAGCTCCAAGCAGGAAGCAGGGGCACACATGATTTGCTCATTAACTCAACAAACCCCTTTCCACGACGTCGATACCTAGGTAATGGAAAGGGGCTTAACGTATCTAGGGCAGATCGCTGCGTGACTTTTTAAGCTTGTCAATACGAATGTACTGTCGAGCGGCAAAAAGGAGACGAATAACGAACATGGATACAAAGAATGCCTTAACACCGGGATGCTCAACTAATAGGAAGCCGACAATACACACGAGCATTACGGCAGCCGCGACAATTAAGTCTTGGCGGTAACTACTTCTTTCATGTTCGCTTGGCATGACCCAAGACTAGCTAAATAGTGCACAGGACAGAAAAATGGCCTACATGATTTACTCATGTAGGCCATTTCTATATTTCGCGGTGAAGCCGTGAAGAGGGTGTAAGTATTACTTAGCCTTCTCTACGATTTCAACCAGGCGGTGGTGCTTGTCCTTGGACAAAGGACGGCATTCCTGAATCAGAACACGGTCGCCGATGCCGGCGGTCTCGTCTTCGTCGTGGACCTTCACGCGTGGGTTGTTACGCATGATCTTGCCGTACAGTGCGTGCTGCTTACGGTTTTCCAACTCGACAACAATGGTCTTGTTCATCTTGTCGGAAACAACGATGCCGGTACGGTTTTTGCGATTGCCCTTGTTCTTCTGGGTATCGTTCACAATTGCCTCACTCATGTTTATGCCTCAGCTTCCGGAACGACGGAAAGACCAAGTTCACGCTCACGCAGAACGGTGTAGATGCGAGCGATGTCGCGCTTAACCGCGCCAACACGCTGGTTGTTGGTCAACTGACCGGTTGCTTTTTGGAAGCGAAGGTTAAACAGTTCTTCCTTCGCATCCGCAAGGCGCTTGTCCAGTTCAGCATTGTCGAGTTCGCGGAACTCGTGGGCAGGGGTACCTAGTGCCATTAGAACTGGTCCTCCTTCTTGATGATACGGACCTTGCAAGGCAGCTTCTGGCCTGCACGACGCAAAGCCTCAACTGCGGTTGCCTCATCAGGGTAGGACATCTCGAAGAGAATACGGCCTGGCTTAACGTTAGCCACCCACTTCTCAACTGGCCCCTTACCGGAACCCATACGAACACCAAGTGGCTTCTGGGTCAAAGGACGGTCTGGGTAGATGGTGATCCATACCTTGCCACCACGCTTGACGTGGCGGTTGATGGCAATACGTGCTGCCTCAATCTGACGGTTGGTGACGTAAGCAGGCTCCAGAGCCTGGATTGCGTAGTCACCGAAAGTGATGCGGTTACCGCCCTTGGACAGACCGCTACGGTTTGGGCGGTGCTGGCGGCGGTACTTTACGCGCTTAGGGATAAGCATGAATTAGCCCTCCTGCTTCTGTGCACGCTGGCGGCGCTGGCCACCACGGCGTGGACGGCCGCCACGGTCACCGCGGTTGCGGCCCTGGGACGGAGCGTTCAGTTCGGACTCGCGCACGCCACCGACAACGTCGCCCTTGTAGATCCACACCTTGACGCCAATGCGGCCGAAAGTGGTGTGAGCTTCTGCAAAGCCGTAGTCGATCTCTGCGCGAAGGGTGTGCAATGGAACGCGACCTTCGTGGTAACGCTCGGTACGGGACATTTCTGCGCCGCCCAAACGACCGGAGGTCAGGACCTTGATGCCCTTAACCTGTGGCTGACGCATAGCGCCCTGGATTGCCTTGCGCATTGCACGGCGGAAAGCCACACGGTTAACGAGCTGCTCAGCGATGGACTGTGCAACCAAGGTAGCGTTTGCGTCAACCTGCTTGACCTCAAGAATGTTGAGGGCAACCATCTTGCCGGTGAGCTTTTCCAGCTCGCGGCGAATGCGGTCAGCCTCAGCGCCACGGCGGCCAATCACGATGCCCGGACGAGCAGTGTGAATGTCGACGCGGACGCGGTCGCGGGTGCGCTCGATGACAACGTCAGCGATGCCGGCACGCTCGAGACCCTTGGAGAGGTACTCGCGGATCTTGATGTCTTCGGCTACGTAGTTTGCGTAGTCCTTATCGGCAAACCAGTGGGTCTTCCAGTCGGAAGTGATGCCCAAACGTAGGCCGTGAGGATGGATTTTCTGGCCCATTACTTGGCCCCTTCCTTCTGGCTCTCGACCACCACGGTGATGTGGCTGGTGCGCTTACGGATCATGAATGCACGGCCCTGGGCGCGTGGCTGGAAGCGACGCATGGTTGGTCCCTCGTTGGCATAAGCCTCGGAGATAACCAGGGTGCGTGGGTCCAGGCCGAAGTTGTTCTCAGCGTTAGCTGCAGCAGAAGCTACAACCTTTGCGACTGGCTTAGCAGCGCCCTGAGGTGCGTACTTCAAGATTGCGAGAGCTTCGGATACGGACTTGCCGCGTACCAAATCAATAACGCGACGTGCCTTCATTGGGGTTACGCGAACGAAGCGGGCCGTTGCGGATGCGGAGGTGATGGTGTCACTCATCGCTTATCGACGTCCCTTCTTGTCTTCTTTAACGTGACCCTTGAAGGTCTTGGTTGGTGCGAACTCACCGAGCTTGTGACCGACCATGGAATCATCGATAAACACTGGGACATGCTTACGACCGTCGTGGACGGCGAAGGTGTGACCAATGAAATCTGGAAGAATGGTCGAGCGGCGAGACCAGGTCTTGATGACCTGCTTGGTGTTTGCCTCGTTCTGAGCATCCACCTTGTTGAGGAGGTGCTCATCTACGAATGGGCCTTTCTTAAGGCTGCGTGGCATTGTTTACCTCCTCTTAGCGCTTCTTGTTCGGACGACGACGTCGTACGATCATGTTGTTGGAGTAACGGTTCGGGTTACGGGTGCGGCCTTCCTTGTGACCCCATGGGGACACTGGGTGGCGACCACCGGAAGTCTTACCTTCACCACCACCGTGTGGGTGGTCGATTGGGTTCATAACAACACCACGGACGGTTGGGCGAACGCCCTTCCAACGCATACGACCGGCCTTGCCCCAGCGGATGTTCATCTGGTCAGCGTTGCCGACCTCACCCACGGTTGCGCGGCAACGAATGTCAACGCGGCGGATTTCGGAAGATGGCATACGCAGAACTGCGTACTTGCCTTCCTTACCCAGCAACTGGATAGAAGAACCAGCGGAACGTGCAAGCTTTGCACCAGCGCCTGGCTTCAACTCCACGGAGTGGATGATGGTACCGGTTGGGATATTGCGCAATGGCAAGTTGTTGCCAACCTTGATGTCGGCGGTTGCGCCGGCTTCAACGACAGCACCCTGCTTCAGGCCCTTAGGAGCGATGATGTAACGCTTCTCGCCATCGAAGTAGTGCAGCAAAGCAATGTTTGCGGTGCGGTTTGGGTCGTACTCGATGTGAGCGACCTTTGCCGGAATGCCGTCCTTGTCGTGACGACGGAAGTCGATCACGCGGTAACGACGCTTGTGGCCACCGCCGATGTGGCGGGTGGTGATGCGACCGTGGTTGTTACGACCACCAGTCTTGGAAATTGGGCGCAGCAGAGACTTTTCCGGGGTCGAACGAGTGATCTCTTCGAACATGGAAACGGAGCTCTGGCGGCGACCCGGAGTTGTCGGCTTGTACTTACGAATAGCCATAGTTATTCCTTACCTCTCGACTTTCCTCTTAGGCGCTTGCGCCGAAGATGTCGATGGAGTCGCTGCCCTCACGGAGAGTCACGTAGGCGCGCTTGGTGGACTTACGGACACCGAAGCCGGTACGGGTGCGCTTGCGCTTGCCCTCGCGGTTAGCGGTGTTCACGGAGTCGACCTTCACGCCGAAGATCTTCTCGACGGCATCTTTAATCTGGGACTTGTTGGAATCCGTTGCAACGTAGAACGTGTAAACGTTCTGCTCCATCAGACCGTAGGACTTTTCAGACACTACTGGTGCGAGGATGATGTCGCGTGGGTTAACAATCTTAGACATTGTTGGCCTCCTTAGCCTCATCCTTGCCGCCTGCGCGGTTGATGAAGGAGTGCAGAGCCTCAACAGAGAACACAACGTCATCAGCATTGAGAACGTCGTAGGTGTTCAGCTGACCAGCGTCCAGGATGTGAACGTTAGGCAGGTTGTTGGCGCTGCGACGAGCATTCAGGTCTTCACGGCCGACAACCAGCAAGACAGTCTTGCGGTCGGTCAGACGCTCGATGAATGCCTTTGCAGACTTGGTAGATGGGGTCTGGCCAGCTACCAATTCTTCGATTACGTGAATGCGCTCGTTACGAGCACGGTCAGACAGAGCACCGAAGAGAGCAGCCTTGATCATCTTCTTAGGGGTGCGCTGTGAGTAGTCGCGTGGCTTAGGGCCGTGAACAACGCCGCCGCCGGTGTAGTGCGGTGCGCGGATGGAGCCCTGGCGTGCGCGACCAGTACCCTTCTGGCGGAAAGGCTTACGGCCACCGCCGCGAACCTCACCACGGGTCTTGGTCGAGTGGGTGCCCTGACGAGCAGCAGCAAGCTGAGCGTTGACAACCTGGTGCATCAAAGCGATGGACACCTCGGCGTCAAAGATCTCGGCCGGCAACTCGACAGAGCCATTGGTCTTACCTTCAGCAGTTAGAACGTCTAGCTTAAGGTTGCTCATGCGTGTGCACCGCCCTTCACTGCGGTCTTGACGGTGACGAGGCCACCGCGAACACCAGGGACAGCACCCTTGATGAGCAGCAGGTTGGACTCGGCATCGATCTTCTGAATCTTAAGGTTCTGCGTGGTTACGCGATCGGAACCCATGCGGCCAGCCATGCGCTTGCCCTTGAAGACGCGGCCTGGGGTAGCAGCGCCGCCAATGCCACCGACGCGGCGGTGAGCAGCCTGGTTACCGTGAGCAGCGCCCTGTCCAGCAAAGCCGTGGCGCTTCATAGCACCAGCGTAGCCGTGGCCCTTGGAGGTGCCGGTGACGTCAACGAAGGTGATGCCTTCGAAGATGTCAACGGTGACGTCCTGGCCAACTTCGTAAGCAGAGACATCATCCATGCGGATTTCTGCTACGTAGCGACGTGGGGTTACACCAGCCTTCTTGAAGTGGCCGGATGCTGGCTTGTTTGCCTTGCGTGGGTCGATCTCGCCATAGGCGATCTGGATGGCGTTGTAGCCATCGTTTTCTACGGTGCGAATCTGGGTCACAACGCATGGCCCAGCCTCGACGACGGTTACCGGTACTACACGGTTCTCCTCGTCGAAGACCTGAGTCATGCCGAGCTTCTTGCCCAGAATGCCCTTGATCTCGTTAGTCATTATTATTTCTCCACCAAAGTTTTATTCGTCGATCACTGGATATTGACGTCGACACTTGCCGGAAGATCGATGCGCATCAAAGCGTCAACAGTCTTCGGGGTTGGGTCGAGAATGTCGATGAGGCGCTTGTGGGTGCGCATCTCGAAGTGCTCGCGAGAGTCCTTGTACTTGTGTGGAGAACGAATAACGGCGTATACGTTCTTCTCGGTCGGTAGTGGCACCGGGCCGACAACACGAGCACCCGTGCGGGTTACCGTCTCAACGATCTTCTTTGCAGAAGCGTCGATTGCCTCGTGATCGTAGGCCTTCAGCCGAATGCGGATTTTTTGTCCCGCCACGCTTATCCTCTTCCTCGCTTCCCCACATTCACATTCCCCGGCGTATCCGGGGCGCGAAGCGGTGGGAAATTGCTTCTCGATGTTCTCTATAACGTTGTCCGGGCAAAGAGCCTGGTTCCAACGCCAGTTTGATTCTGACTTACATAACAGCTACTGCAACCTGGCAAAAGCACAGGCACAGTACTGGTTCATAAAGAGCCAAAATCCGGAAGGGGATGGTGTAATCACGCATTATGCGTGGCACGCAAAAATCCCTTACGTATACTGCCGCTGTTCATTTGCCATGCTCCCTCTCCGGTCTGGCGTCTCGGGTTGTCTCTGCTTTAGCGCGGACATCGCCCGATATAGCCAGCCTTCCCGTCGTTGTACTTTCGTACGGACATCGAAGGTGTCATGTTCACCTCACCAGCGCCGTTCTTTACACGGTGAAACCGTGCTCATTGCGACGTGTTAAGGCAACCTATGTATTAAATCATGCTCAGGGCCGTTTTCCAAACCATTTTTTAAAACGTTATTCAACTCACGACTGCGCACATCCAGCGCAGATATAACTGCATCGATAAGCCATGCGACCAACCGCGTTTATATGTTTGCGGGAAAAACTTCGGTAACGATTCTGTCTAGTTTCGCTAAAGATATTTCCACTCAACCTCCCGCGCCTGCGAATTTGCGTAGACTTTTGGTCATTCGCCTTTGTGCAAAGGCGCTAGATGAGAAATTTCCACAGTGTCTACAACAATCTATCGAGAGCGAGTGAAATATCATGGCCGATAACACCAACAATGCGAACAACAACGAAACTCCTACCCAAAAGACTGTTGCCGAAGCCACCACTGGCGCAACCACTGAAGCGGTAGAGACTCCACGCAAGGTCAATGAAAACTTGGAGACCGAGTACGGCACAACCACTATTGACAACGCTGTCGTATCCAAGATTGCTGGTATTGCAGCACGCGAAGTCTCTGGTGTTGCTGCTCTCGGCGGTGGCGGTGCACGCCTGGTTGGCACCATTCGCGAATCTTTCGGTGGTAATGAAGACGTACGTCAGGGCGTTTCCGTCACTGTTGCAGAAGGTGTTTCCTCCATCGAGGTAGCAATCATCGCCGAATACGGCGTTGCTATCCACGAACTCGCAGAAGCTATCCGCCGCAATATCATCAACGCGATTGAGCGCATGACTGGCTTGGATGTAGAACGTGTCGACGTAGTTGTCCACGATGTGAAGCTGCCTAATGAAAAGGTCGAAGACTCCCAGGAGGATTCTGACAACAACAACGCTGCTGTGGCAGCGCAGCAAACTCCTGCGATCAATCACTTCTAATTAAGGTCCAGGCGTAAGTAGTAGAACGGAAGTCAAGGTATATGACATCTCCTAGTCCTTCTTCACAAACGCAGCAGCGTTTCCAGCTAGACCTCGACGCTGCACAGCGCATCAAAGAAGCCGTGACCAGCCTTGAAGGCGTAGCGGGTTTGTCCGCTGGTTCTTTCGGCGAAATCTCTTTGCTGTTCGCCGGGGCTCGGGTAGGCGGAATCCGCAAACCCTCCCCGCGCGAAGACACGGCTATTGAGATTCACGTCGTGGTCGATGTTGCTGCGGAAAAAGTTTTGCAGGAATTAGGCACCGAAATTCGGCGCGCGGCGATGGCTGCGTGCCCGCAGCTCAAGCGGGTTGATGTCATATTTGCCGACGCCACTTTGGGCACGCACGTTTAAGCCGTGCCATTTTCTCATTAACGTAGCGAAGGAGTTCTTATGAACAACTACACCTATATTGGCGTCGCGCTGGGCATTATTTTAGCGATCGCCATCATCACCAATGCTTGGTCCCTGTTGTTCTTGGCCGTCATTTTGGGTGCTGTCGGCGGAGTTATCGGCGCGCACTTCGATGGCCGCATTAACTTGGGCGAAATCTGGAACAACGTCGTTGGTAAAGGCAGAGGCTAATGACAACCACACCACAAGCACCAGAAGCGGTCGCCGGTGGTGTCCACGTTGCTAACGCCCCGGGCACCACAGAGATTAGCGTGCGCACTTTAGAGCGCATTGTTGCCCAAGCAATCAAGTCCGTTCCGGGAACCGTGGCTATTGATCCGAAGCTCGCGGGCATTGCTGGTCGTGGGTATCCGCGCAGCATCGTGCAAGCTGACCCGGATGCATCAATGACCGCGGTTGATACGACTATTGCGGTTGCATGGCCTTCACCAGTCACGGAAGTTGCGGCCCAAACCCGCGCCGCCATTATCGCCGCGCTGGCACAATTTACCGGCTACACCACCACCCGCGTCAATGTCACGGTGGGTCATTTGGAACCAAGTGCGCGTGTTGCCGCCTCTGTCGTCAACGGACCGGTTGATTTTCATGCGGCGATTCCGGTGGTCAGCCCCACGCGCATTGTTCATCCCACCACGCGGTCTTCCTCTACTAACGTACGGGGATTCGATCCAGACCAATGGGTAGGCAGACAGCAGGTCCACTCAGTCGAGGCTCCTCTTCCAACGTCAGTGCGTTCGGTAGAAGCGCCTAGTGCGAAGGAGATTCGTCCCAGCGGTGAAATCACCAAGCATGTGGAGGAGATTGCCGTGCCGGAATTTACTTCGCGCGAGATTCAGCTCAAAGACATTGAGGTTGCACCAGAAACACCATTGCGTGAGATTCACGTAGAATCCGCGAATCCTGAACCATCGCACATCTCAGCCCCTACTCCCCCGCAGCTTCGCCACATTGAAGTTCATCCCGTGGAGGTCTTTAGCCCTCAGGTGACGCCGTGGACACCAGGCTCCGGAGTGCACAGTGAAGGTTCAAACGATGAGGAAGGAGCTCGGTCATGAGTGATAAGACGTCGAGTAACCAGTCCTCGTTTGAAACCGTGGAATTCAAGTCCGCACACAGTGTCCCCGCTGACACAGCAGTCGCAGATACCGAAACCACGCTGGAAGTCGCAGCGCCGCAGAATGAAACCCCGGCGCGGACGTCAGCTGATGGCTATGTGACAGCCGCACACACTGAGCTTGATAACCGCACGCCCGAATTTGCCCGCGTGCAGCCCCGGATGTCTCCGCCAGTACGTTGGCTCGCTATCTTGCTGGGCCTTGCGTTAATCGCCCTTGCGTGTCTGGCATGGCGTGATGTGTGGGTCAGCTATTCCGACTCCACGCGTTCCCTGTGGACCGCTCCGGTCTTTGACTTAATTGGCACTCCACCACTTCCGATGTGGATGGTTTGGGCAGGCGTTGCGTCTGTCGTAGTCGGTCTGCTCTTCTTTATCATCGCCGTGCGCCCAGGACGAATGACGCATGTTCCCGTGATCGCCTCTGCTGAAGGTACTGAAGGTACTGAAGGTACTGAAAGTTCTGGGGCCACGATGTGGATTCGCAACGTAGATATTGCGCGTTTGGTCAGTGGCACAACTCGCCGTCTGCCGGGTGTAAGCACCGCGCAAACGCGTACGACGGGCAATACCAAAAAGGGCCTCAAAGTCGAAGTCACCATTGCTGGCGATGTCGATGATCCGATGCTTGCTCAGCGCGTCAGCGACAGCGTTAAGCATTCACTTTCGCAGCTGGGCACCAAAATTGAAGTCAGCGTCGAAGTAGAAAAGAAGCAGGAGTTGGGAAACAATGTCTAAGGCATTACGCGGACTAGACCGCACAATCTTCATTCTGCTGGCGCTGGTGCTCATCGTATTGGGAATCTGGCCCATACTGATGTACTTCAACGTCGCCTTTGCCACTGAACTGGCCAGGTGGGTACAACACGATGTGTGGGCTGGCATCCCCGAACAAAGCTGGTATATCTACGTTTTGATTGCCACCGGTATCATCGCGCTTTTTCTCGGTCTGTGGCTGACCATCACTAACGTGCGCTCACACCGCTTCAACGCCGTCGAGTCTGCTGTTAGTGATGACGCAGGTTCTGTCACCACGCTTTTCAATAGCGCGGGTCAAGGCATTGCGCAATCATTGGCGCAACAGCCTGGTATTCAAAGTGCCAAGAGCAAAGTAAATGTCATCGAAAAGCAGCAAACTTTGACCTTTACCGTATTGGCGCGGGCCACCACGGAGCTCACTGATGTACGCCGCTTGGTCGAAGAGACCGAACGTGACTTCCGCGCAGCTTTTCCCGATGCCGCGGTGCGCACGGTCTATAACCTGCACTTCGACAAGGTCTCTAAGTAGCAGCGAGCAAGACGGTTGCGGGGGTTCCAAGGTTCATCGTGGTTCCTCCCGCTAGTTCAATAACCAACGGTGAATGCTGAACAACCCTCGTCCACTGCTGGGATTCCACCTCCAGGCTGCGCCTTGCAGCTGCAACAATATCTACACGCCGCGACAATCTAATAGTCGTGCCATCGTCGGTAGTAACAACGTGGACGACATCCCCAATTTCGGCGCGAGTAAGCCCTTGCAGGCTCTCGCGCTTTTGTTGTATATCCATGCGGATAATGCGCTCGATTACTCCTAGGCGGTGGTCGATCCCTTCCCCATCAGTAATGACCAATGGAAATCCTGGCGACATGGTGCGGAAGGAGGCAAATTTCCACACCACGGTTTGTTTACGGTGTGGGGCGTGGACGATAACGTGGGCATCAATAAGCGAAATGCTCATGGCATTATCCATTAAGGACAGCATGTACCCCGAGCCATCAGCCAGGTCCCCAGGTTTAAGCTCCGCCGGATATTGCTGCGCAAGCTCCGCGAGATAATCAACGAGCTCGTCATCACTACTGCCCCACCCAATGCCTTGCGTGGCTGCCATTGCCATCAACGTTGGCAAACTCAAATCCGGCTGGCCAGCCCACGCGCCTTTTACCGCGCGCAGGACTTCATCTAAACGGGTGGGATCGTTCATGCCACTTACCTTAAACGTCGATGCACGGATTGCAGAAAGCACGTTCGTTGCTAATTTTGTTACACCCGTTTTGTAAATTCCGCCGCGCAAGCGCAACGCAGCGACTATGTTCAATAGCACTGACGTTTCGCTGGAAAGGAACCCCACTGCAATGAGTGAACAGGTGCGCGATGATATCCGACTGCTAGGACGCATCCTCGGCCGAGTAATTGCCGAGCAAGAAGGCGAAGATGTATTTGAGTTGGTGGAAAGCACTCGCCGCTTGGCCTTCGGGGTGGCGCGCGGTGAGGAAAAAGCTGAGGCCTTGCTGGCGACCTTCCGGACTATCGATGAAAACCGCATCAACCTCGTTGCGCGTTCTTTCAGCCACTTTGCGCTGATGGCGAATATCGCAGAGGACCTCGACGATGAAACGGCGCTTGCAGCCCGCGAGGATGCTGGTGCACAGGCTCCCGATGCTTCCCTGCATGGGGTTTTGGGCAAGCTCAAGGCGGCGAAAGACATCAAAACAAGTGATGTCACCCGTATCTTGGATGCCGCGCAAGTCTCCCCTGTTTTTACCGCACACCCCACGGAGACACGGCGTCGTACGGTATTTGATGTCCAGGAGCGCATCGTGGCGCTATTGCGTGAGCGCCACAGCATCTTGGCCCAACCGCAAACAGCACGGCTTGAAGCCCGTCTTGCTGAGATTGAACGCGAGGCTCACCTGCGCATGACCATCCTGTGGCAAACCGCGTTAATTCGCATTGCACGGCCACAGATCGAAGATGAAGTAAACGTAGGTCTGCGCTACTTCAAGCGCAGCCTCTTAGAGCAGGTGCCGGCGATTAACCGCGACACCATCGCCGGGCTTCGCGATGTCTTCGGCGCATCAGTGCCCAACCGGCAAGTTGTGCGCACAGGGTCATGGATCGGCGGCGACCACGATGGCAATCCTTATGTCACCGGCGATACTTTGACCTACGCGACGCGACAGGCCGCGGATACCATCCTGGAATACTACGTTGATGAGCTCGCAGCACTAGAAAAAGAACTGAGCTTATCAGACCGCTATTCAGAAAGTTCCGCGGAATTACAAGAACTGGCCACGCGCGGGAGAAACGATATTCCAAGCCGCGTCGATGAGCCTTACCGCAGGGCAATCCACGGAGTGCACGGACGCATGGTAGCTACCCGCGCAGCCGTTGCAGGAGAAGCCGCAGCTGAGTCTGGGGAATTTTCACCTTATGCCTCCCCGACCCAGTTTCGCGCGGATTTGCAGGTTATTGACCGGTCTTTGCGGCAATTTAATGATGCGATCATCGCCGACGATAGGCTGCTGCGAATTCTTTCTGCCGTGGATACTTTTGGCTTCCACCTCAATGCTTTGGATCTGCGTCAGAACTCGGAGTCTTTCGAGGCCGTCTTGGACGAACTTTTCGCTGCCGCGGGCGTTACTGCAACAGATGCCGGCTACGCCAGCCTGGATGAGAGCGCCAAGCGTGAACTACTAGTAGCTGAGCTCACCTCTGCTCGCCCACTGGTCTTCCCGTGGTCACAAGACTTCAGTGCAGACACGGAACGCGAACTAGGGATCTTCCGGGCAGCAGCCCAGGCCGTCGAGTTACTGGGGCCAGGTGTTGTCCCGCACTGCATTGTTTCAATGACCGGTACAGTCAGCGATATTTTGGAACCGATGGTACTGCTCAAAGAAGTAGGCATCATAAGCTTTAACCCAGCCCAGCAACGCCTCGTGGGTTCAGTGGACATCGCACCGCTTTTTGAAACCATTGAAGACTTGAAGGCTGGCGCGGAGATCCTTCAAGAACTATGGGAAGTTGACCTTTACCGCGGATACTTGCGCGGGCGCGAAGACGTCCAAGAAGTCGTGTTGGGGTATTCCGACTCCAATAAAGACGGCGGGTATTTGTCTGCGAATTGGGCTTTATATGATGCGCAGCTAGCCATCGTCAAGGCCTGCGATACGCACGGCATCGGGTTGCGCTTTTCACATGGCCGCGGCGGTGCTGTGGGTCGCGGTGGCGGGCCGACGTACGATGCCATCTTGGCCCAGCCTGAAGGTGCGGTCCGGGGCAGCGTGCGTATTACCGAGCAAGGTGAGGTCATCTCTGCCCGCTACGGCACAGCGAGTACCGCGCGCCGCCACCTGGAAGCTTTTGTCGCGGGCACGCTAGAAGCCTCTCTACTGGATACTGAAAAGCTAAAAGAGCCTGAACGCGCCTATGGCATCATGCGGGATATCGCCTCGCTGGCCGGTGAGAAATATGCGCAATTGGTGCGCGATGACTCCGGGTTTATCGACTACTTCACGCAATCCACGCCATTGCACGAAATTGGCGACCTCAATATGGGATCACGCCCAACTGCTCGCAAGCAGACCGAATCCATCGGTGACTTGCGCGCGATTCCATGGGTCCTGTCATGGTCGCAGTCGCGCGTTAACCTGCCGGGCTGGTTCGGAGTGGGCACAGGCATCATGCGCTGGGCTGGCGAAGACGAGACCCGCTGGCAAGATTTGCGCAAGCTTTATCAGGCATGGCCGTTCTTTCGTTCCGTGCTCGACAACATGGCGCAGGTCATGGGGAAAGCGTCGATGAATCTCGCACAGATCTACTCCACGCTTGTCGATGATTCCGCCGTATCCCAGCGCGTGTTTAACACCATCCTGGACGAATACGAATTAACCAAAGAGGTATTCTTCCGCATCACTGGTCATGATTCGCTCATGGCTGGTAATGAGCGTTTGGAGCGTTCAGTACAGCGACGCTATCCATACTTACTGCCGCTCAACGCCATCCAGATTGAGTTGCTGCGCCGCTACCGCGCGGGCGAGGATACATTCTTGGTCTCTAAGACCATCCAGGTGACCATGAACGGGCTTGCGACAGGTCTACGCACCTCAGGCTAGGCGTGCCGCAGCTCGGCTACCGGGCTGACGGGCTTGGCTGCCATGCTAAGCCCGACTACCCCGTGGTGCGACCTACACCGTGGTGCGACGACGAGCTGAAGCTAGGCAAGTAGGTAAAACAGCGAAATCCGCTTTCTTCCCGGAGGAAGAAAGCGGATTATGCGTTAGTTAGAGAGTAAAGATTTACTCAACAACCTTGGTCACACGACCAGCACCAACGGTACGGGAGCCTTCGCGGATAGCGAAGCGCAGGCCCTCGTCCATAGCAACTGGCTGGATGAGCTCAACAGACATGTCGACGTTGTCGCCAGGCATGACCATCTCGACACCCTCAGGCAACTTCACAACACCGGTAACGTCGGTGGTGCGGAAGTAGAACTGTGGACGGTAGTTGTCCATGAATGGGGTGTGGCGGCCGCCCTCTTCCTTCTTCAGGACGTAGACGGAGCCCTCGAACTTGCGGTGAGGGGTGTAAGCGCCTGGCTTAATAGCAACCTGACCGCGCTCAACCTCTTCACGCTTGGTACCACGCAGAAGCAGACCACAGTTGTCGCCAGCCTCGGTGTAGTCCATCATCTTACGGAACATCTCGATACCGGTAACGGTGGTGGAGAGGGACTTCTCCTGGATACCGATGATCTCGATGTCTTCGTTGACGTTCAGCTGACCACGCTCAACACGACCGGTAACAACGGTGCCACGACCGGTAATGGTGAAGATGTCCTCGATAGGCATCAGGAATGGCTTATCGGTTTCACGAACTGGGTCTGGGATGGAGTCATCGCAAGCCTGCATCAGGTCAACGATGGACTGTACCCACTTCTCTTCGCCGTTCAGGGCGCCCAGAGCGGAAATGTGAACGATAGGAGCTTCCTCGTCGAACTCCTGCTCAGCCAGAAGTTCACGAACTTCCATCTCAACGAGCTCGATGATTTCCTCATCGTCAACCATGTCACACTTATTCAGTGCAACGAGGATGTAAGGAACGCCAACCTGGCGAGCAAGAAGAACGTGCTCACGGGTCTGTGGCATTGGGCCGTCGGTTGCAGCAACAACCAAGATAGCGCCGTCCATCTGAGCAGCACCGGTAATCATGTTCTTGATGTAGTCGGCGTGGCCTGGAGCGTCTACGTGTGCGTAGTGGCGCTTAGGGGTGGAGTACTCAACGTGGGAGATGTTAATGGTAATACCACGCTCCTTCTCCTCAGGAGCCTTATCGATCATGTCGTAAGCGAACGCTTCGTTCTCCTCAGGGTACTGGTCTGCCAGTACCTTGGTGATTGCTGCGGTCGTGGTGGTCTTACCGTGGTCGACGTGTCCGATGGTGCCGATGTTTACGTGCGGCTTCGAACGCTCAAACTTAGCCTTTGCCACTGTATGTCCTCCTGGACTTCATTGTGACTACGACTCTCGCAGCCACGTGGTTGACAGATGTCACGGCACTTGAGGAATATCTTAAAAAGATGTTCCCAAGCGCCGATGACGCTTTCTTTTCGTGCCAGTTACACGATCCTAGATTTATGCCACGGATTTTTCAAACCAGCTAAAGGTGATTTGAGCATCCCGCGGAAGATTTGTGCGGACGTTAGTCCTCTACAAGAATCATCTCGGATCCTAGGAGGGTAACGGCCAGCTCAAGCAACAGGATGTGACCTGCTAATTCAGCGTGACCCCTACCCTCCCAGTATGCCGCCTGGACTTAAGGTCGGTTCAACTGGCGAAGAACCAACCCAGCCTTAGTCAGACAGCCTGGTAAGCAGGTAGCTTACTTAGCGCCGGTGCGCTCTTCGATGATCTCCTGAGCAACGGAGGATGGAACCTCAGCGTAGGAGTCGAAGACCATCGAGTAGTTTGCACGGCCCTGAGTGCGGGAACGCAGGTCGCCTACGTAGCCGAACATCTCAGACAATGGGACCTTAGCCTTAACCAGCTTGGCACCAGCGCGGTCTTCCATGGCGTTAACCTGGCCACGACGGGAGTTGATGTCACCGATAACATCGCCCATGAATTCCTCAGGGGTGGTGACCTCTACTGCCATGACAGGCTCCAGAAGGACTGGCTTTGCCTTAGCAACAGCTTCCTTCAGAACCTGGGAACCAGCCAACTTGAAGGCCATTTCCGAGGAGTCAACGTCGTGGTAAGCGCCGTCTTCCAGGGTTGCCTTGACGTTAACCAGTGGGAAGCCCGCCAGGTAGCCGTACTGCATTGCATCCTGGATACCAGCGTCGACGGATGGGATGTATTCGCGAGGAATACGGCCACCGGTAACAGCGTTTTCGAACTTGTAAGTTGCGGACTCGCCCTCTTCCAGCTCAGCTGGATCTGGGTTGTAAGGCTCGATGGTGACGATAACCTTAGCGAACTGACCAGAACCACCGGTCTGCTTCTTGTGGGTGTAGTCCAAAGACTCAACAGACTTGCGGATGGTCTCGCGGTAAGCAACCTGTGGGTTACCAATGTTCGCTTCGACCTTGTATTCGCGCTTCATGCGGTCAACAAGAACGTCCAAGTGCAGCTCGCCCATGCCGCCGATAACGGTCTGGCCGGACTCTTCATCCAATTCAACGGTGAAGGTTGGGTCCTCAGCAGCAAGCTTCTGAATAGCGGTACCCAGCTTCTCCTGGTCAGCCTTGGTCTTTGGCTCGATGGAAACCTTGATAACTGGATCAGGGAAGTCCATGGACTCCAGGATGATTGGGTTTGCACGGTCGGACAGGGTGTCACCAGTGGTGGTGTCCTTCAGGCCGATGATGGCGTAGATGTTACCAGCTACTGCCTCTTCAACAGGGTTTTCCTTGTTGGCGTGCATCTGGAACAGCTTACCAATGCGTTCCTTCTTGCCCTTGGTGGTGTTTTGTACTTCATCACCTGGGGTGACCTTGCCCGAGTAAACGCGGACGAAGATCAGCTGACCGAAGAATGGGTGCGCAGCAAGCTTGAAAGCCAAGCCGGAGAATGGGGAGTCGATGGATGGCTTACGAACCAGTTCCTCATCCTCATTGCCGACAGCGTGGCCGTGAACCTCGCCCACATCGAGTGGGTTTGGTAGGTAGTCAATGACTGCGTCGAGCAGTGGTTGGATGCCCTTGTTGCGGTACGCGGTACCACAGTACACAGGGTAGATCTCAGAGTTAACAACCAGCTTACGGATAGCTGCCTTGAGCTCAGGGATGGTGATCTCTTCGCCAGCGAAGTACTTCTCCATGAGTTCTTCATCAGACTCAGCAACGGTCTCAACGAGCTTCTCGCGGTACTCGTTGGCACGGTCAACCAGGTCAGCTGGGATCTCAGCAACGGTAGCTTCGGTGCCGATCTCAACCTTGCCAGGCCACATGAGAGCCTTCATTTCGAGCAAGTCAACAACGCCGTCGAAGTCATCTTCAGCGCCGATTGGCAGCTGCATAACCAATGGCTTTGCGCCCAGGCGGTCAACGATGGTGCCGACGGTGTAGTAGAAGTCTGCACCCATCTTGTCCATCTTGTTAACGAAGCAGATACGTGGAACGTCGTACTTCGCAGCCTGACGCCAAACCTGCTCGGACTGTGGCTCAACGCCTTCCTTGCCGTCGAAAACAGCAATTGCGCCATCGAGAACACGCAGGGAACGCTCAACCTCAACGGTGAAGTCAACGTGACCCGGGGTGTCAATGATGTTGACCTGGTTGCCTTCCCAGAAACAGGTAACAGCAGCGGAGGTAATGGTAATACCGCGCTCCTTCTCCTGCTCCATCCAGTCAGTGGTGGATGCGCCGTCGTGGGTCTCGCCTACCTTGCGGTTGATACCGGTGTAGAAGAGGATACGCTCGGTCGTGGTGGTCTTACCAGCATCGATGTGCGCCATGATGCCGATGTTGCGGACCTTCTTCAGGTCCTTAAGCACTTCTTGTGCCACGGTTAATACCCCAACTCGTTTGTTGTGACGTAAGTGTTGAAAGAAAGCTTCTTTAACACGAACGCAGTTACTTACAGTAGTTCTTGATCAATCTTGCCATTTATTGCGGCCTTTAGCAGCCCGTAGGAGGGATTTTCAGGTGAAATTTACCTTAATAACTCCCACGCCACAGACTCAGGTTGTCAACGGGATGCAAGATTGATCTCTGTGCATTGAAAACAATAACCCGAGCAGTCACATTTTTTAAGTTATCCGGCCCAGTCACTCAACGTGCTTGGGATGTTGCATCGACAAGCAATGCAACACGAACTTAACCGGTGTGGTGCTCGGGTCATGGTCAGCCACAAACTACCAGCGGTAGTGAGCGAAGGCGCGGTTAGCCTCAGCCATCTTGTGGGTGTCTTCGCGACGCTTAACAGAAGCGCCCAGACCGTTGGATGCATCCAAGATCTCATTTGCCAGACGCTCAATCATGGAGTTCTCACGACGCTGACGGGTGTAGGTGACCATCCAGCGCAGTGCCAAGGTGTTAGCACGGTCTGGACGAACCTCGATTGGGACCTGGTAGGTTGCGCCACCAACACGACGGGAACGAACCTCAAGGTCAGGGCGGATGTTGCCCAGAGCCTTTTCCAAGGTACCTACTGGCTCGGTGCCGGTCTTCTCACGGCAGATTTCGAGAGCGCCGTAGACGATACGCTCTGCGGTGGACTTCTTGCCGTCGATGAGAACCTTGTTTACCAGCTGAGTAACCTGCTCAGAGTTGTAAACTGGGTCTTTGACGACGGGACGCTTTGGAGCAGCATTCTTACGCATTTTTTATTACTGTCCCTTCTTTGCGCCGTAACGGGAACGGGCCTGCTTACGGTCCTTGACACCCTGGGTATCCAAAGAACCACGGACGATCTTGTAGCGAACACCAGGAAGGTCTTTCACACGCCCACCGCGAACAAGCACCATGGAGTGCTCCTGCAGGTTGTGGCCCTCACCTGGGATGTATGCGGAAACCTCAATACCGGTGGTCAGGCGCACACGGGCAACCTTACGCAGAGCGGAGTTAGGCTTCTTAGGAGTGGTGGTGTACACGCGGGTGCAAACGCCACGACGCTGAGGGGAACCCTTCAGCGCAGCGGTAGCAACCTTCGTGCGCGGAGTATTGCGGCCCTTGCGGACCAGCTGCTGAATAGTTGGCATTATCAGTCTTTCTTATCGGTAGAAATTACTTGCCTCAGCTTTTAATAACTCACTTGTAGATGCTCTCCGGTGAGAAACAGGTGCCTAAACACGCAAAAATAAGGACTCTTTTCCGGGGTCCTTCCGCGTGTCCAGATACCTATTCCCCACCGAGTCACAACTGACTGGTGTGTTTTGCTGAGAAAAGGATCAGACTCTTCGTCACATAATGCAACGAACCTTTACCGACACTACCAAAGCCAGTGGGGTTTTACAAACAGTCTTTGACCACGCTGATCTGCGCCGATAGGCCGAAGACGCCACTACGACGCAGCGTATTGCCACTGCCACAACAGGTCTGGCTTGAGGTCAGTCTCCAACAAGTTCGCGAAGTGCTCTGCTTCTTGACTTTCCCACGTTTCAAACCAGTCTTCATAGCCCTCATCCCTATCCAAGGCGCGGGTTCTGCGTGCTTCGCGCGGGCCCGTTACCATGACGGTTACTACCGAACCACGCTTGTACGCAGCGGCAATATTGTCAACGCTAATCGCACCTACACCTTCGACAATCAAATTGTCACGGCCGTCGAGGCTAAACCACTCGGCAGGAGCATGCGCATTCCAGTCCCAGCGCCAAAAGCCCGGATTCATTTTCCGCAGAACTTGGCTGTTGACCATCTCACTGCCTTTTTGCAGCCCGTGCCAACCGGGGTAGAACTCGTCCAGGTGGACTGTCTGCCACCCCATATGTTCCGCCAGGCGCGCAGCAAACCAGGTCTTGCCGGCGCCTGAGGGGCCATCGATAAGCACGGTGACCGGTTTCATTGGCTTATTGCGCCCTTGTGCAAGGCGGTCAATATTTTCTTCTAACAGGTCTTGTGCCTGCAAAAAAGACTTGGTTTCAACAACTTCCGGTGGGTCTTCATCCTGGATGTCTTGCCCGGGAACACGTGTCGCCGGCTCTGCTTGGCTAGCTTCGACCGGCAGAAATCCACTGGGCACGCCCTCAGACTGCGTCGCTGGGTCAATGGTGGTGTTAATAATCAGTGTCATGGAGTTGGGATCAGCCACTAAGACTTTCCTAGCCACACCTTTCAAATGCTTTTGCCACACGATTTAAGCTAGAACTTTATCTAATCCATGTTAGCGGATTGACTGCTTTTGTCCGGATTTACGCTTTCTATTTTACAAGCATTTCTACAAGCCCAAAAAGCGCCAGGAGCCTGACACGACAGAAATTATCACCGGCAAGCTCGCGAGTAGCACTCCGATGGCCATGATTATCCAGTCCCTACGCACGAGCTTCGATTCCCGCGCCCAGGTACGCGGCGAAGTAGTGACGGGCTTGCCAAATCCGCGGGCTTCCATGGCCGTAGCTAGTTTCCCACCGCGGCGCAGGGCAAGCACCAATAGCCCAAAAGTCATGGTCACCAGATGGCTGATGCGCCCGCGGTCAGCAAGTCCCCGCGCACGACGAGCTTGCCCCATTGCTTGCCAATCATCTTTGAACAGGGTCAGCATGCGCACGCCGGCTACCGCACCGATGACGAAGCGGGCGGGAAGTTTCAGGATTTGCGCCAGGGCGTCGCCTAATTCCGTCGGGTCGATATCTCGCGCCAGCACAATCACCGGCAATGCGACAGCAAGCACACGCAACATCATCGCCACCGCTAGTTCGATGGAATTATCGGTCACCGTGGCCAGGAAGAAGGAGAAATACTCCCTCCCACCTTCTTGGGCATAGAGCAGCATCGATATCCCCGATATCGGCGCGATGATTATCAGCGGCCAAGACATTTTGAGTAGACGCCACCAGCTCACCCGGCACAACGGCGCGCATAGTAAGGTAATCACAAGAGAGACGGCCGCGCTCACCCAGTCCACAGACAACAGCAGCGGTGTCGTCACCAAGATAATGACCGCCAACCGCGTCAACGGGTTCACACCGGTTAAAACATTAGGCATGCGCGCTCACCACCAGGTGGGCATCGGCCAAAGCATTGATAAATAGTTCATCGTGGGTAATCGATGCGACAGTAATGCCCTCATCAACCAGTTCGCGAATCATAAAGACCAGTTCTTTAAAAGTTTCCGGGTCTTGGCCGAAAGTCGGCTCGTCTAAAAGGACAACACTCGGTGCGGTGACCAAAGCAGTGGCCACAGATAGTCGGCGCTTTTCGCCGCCAGACAAGGTAAAGGGGTTGGCTTCAACCAAAGACTCCAGCCGCAGGCGTTGCAAGAGCTTGTCGATGCGCTCTTCTACTCCCTGGTTAGATCCCCTTACTAGGGATCCGACCACTTTGGGCCCCACCCGCATTTCTTCGATCACGCTGCGGGCGACGAATTGGTGCTCAGGGTTTTGAAACACAAAGCCGATGCGCTGCGCCAGCTGAACAGAGCTCCACGCGTGTGGGTTTTTTGCCAAGCCGCGGCGAATCTCTTCGGAATAGCCCAACTTCCCCGCTACCGGAGAAATCAACCCTGCCATCGTCATCAACCAGGTAGTTTTGCCAGAACCGTTGGCGCCAGTGATCACCGTCGATGCACCCTGCGGAATGGCCAGCGTGCGGGCCGGACCAAAACGGGTGGCAAGGTTATGCGACCACAGCGCTGCCGGAGCATCGGCAGGTACTGGCGATGCCGTGGGCAACCCGGTAATGCGCCGTGCGGCGACAGCTGGAGCCACTTCCCCGTCGTAGATAAGCTTTCCGTGTTCTAAAACAATGGCGCGGTTTAACACGTGTTCCCACTGCGTATAGTTGTGCTCAATGACAATGAGAGTTGCGCCGGTTTCTTTAACCACGTGGTCAACGGCTGCGACAACATCGGCTGCACCTTGCGGGTCAAGGTTGGCTGTGGGTTCATCGAGCAAAATCACCTCGGCTCCCATGGCGATTACGCCTGCCAGCGCAAGGCGCTGTTTTTGTCCGCCGGAGAGCCGCGCGGTGGGATGTTCAAGGCTTAGATCTAAGCCGACCATTTCCAATGCTTGATGCACACGACGCCAGATTTCCTCGCGTGGAAGGCCGAGATTTTCGCAGCCGAAAGCCACGTCATCGCCAACGCGCGAGGCAATAACCTGAGAGTCCGGGTCTTGCAAAACCAAACCCACTGCGGCGGCGTTGATGGTGAGCTCGCCACGCAGGGTACCTTCATCATCCCCGCCGAGTACTCCGGCCAGTGCTGAAAGCAGCGTCGATTTGCCCGAGCCGGAATCACCAGCGAGCAAGATTCGTTCACCGCGTTCGACGCGGATATCAATATCGGAAATAGCTGGGGTGCGGCGACCAGCGTGCTGCCACGTGGTACCGCGCAATAAGATTTGTGACATTACAGCGCGCGCTGTTCCCGTCCCACAGCAAAGCGATCCAGGGCCCCGGTTTTCGCTAAAGCTTTAACCGTAAAGTAGCTCAAGGCACCGGCCAAGATAGCTCCCGAGACGACGAGACAAGCCAGGTAGATCAGGTTAAATTCCAACGACTTGGCGATATTTGCTGAGGTGAAAAGCTCCAGCACAAATGCACCAAGCGCGGCACCAATGCCGCCGAGCATGGCGACCATCAGGCTAAAGCGGCGGTAGAGGAAGATTGCGAAGACAATCTCTACGCCTAAGCCTTGGGCAAGACCAGAGTAAAGAGTTTCTGGTCCCCACTGGGAACCAAATACCGCGGAGACAGTCGCCGCTAGAGTTTCTACATAAATCGCTGCGCCGGGTTTACGGATAACCAACGCGCCGATTACACCACCGGCAAGCCAAATGCCAGTGGCAATGCCACCGAGGCCCGGGGTGAGCGCATCCATCGCCATGAACCAGGCGTATCCCACCGAGTTCCAAAAGACGAAGACCAGCCCGCAGGCAACTGCGAGGATGGAGGCAACGATGATATCTACCACTCGCCAGTTTAAAGAGCGAGCAGGGTTAACTTGAGTAACCACTTCTTTATCCTTTCGCCGGCATTATCCGGTTCAAGTTCGACGGTTTCCCAGCGCCTGCGCCAAGGTCTCAGCCCGCACTTTGCTTGCGAGCACCCGTAAATGAATATGATGCCCTTCAATACCTACCAGAGCCCGTATAACCTGCGCAAATAACAAAGCAGCGCCCGCGCTACCGAAAATCAATCAGTAGCGCGGGCGCTGCGGTGTTAAACAGCTGAAGCCGTTGAACACGGGAGTTGGACTAGAAGGTGAAGTCCTCATCCAGTGGGACGGAAGCGCCGGTGAATTCACCGAAGCCGTCGTCACCGTAGATGGAATCGCCGTAAGTCGGAATCGAGTAAGCCGCATTGCGTGCTGCCTCGGTTGGCTTGACGGAGATGTTGCGGTAACGCGAGATACCAGTACCAGCTGGGATCAGCTTACCAATGATGACGTTCTCCTTCAGGCCGATGAGCTTATCGGAGCGCTTGTTGATAGCGGCATCGGTAAGCACGCGGGTGGTCTCCTGGAAGGACGCCGCAGACAGCCAAGACTCGGTAGCCAAGGAAGCCTTGGTAATACCCATAATCTCAGAACGCAGCTGAGCTGGTTCCTTGCCCTCTGCCTGCATACCAGCATTGATCTGGCGAGCCTCAGAAAGGTCAACCAGAGTACCTGGCAGCAGATCGGTGTTACCAGCATCGATAACGGTACCGCGACGCAGCATCTGACGGATGATGATCTCGATGTGCTTGTCGTGGATGGCTACACCCTGGGCGCGGTAAACAGCCTGAACCTCGTCGATGAGGTGCTTTTCCACACCACGGCGGCCGAGAACCTCAAGCACGTCGTGTGGGTCAGCAGCACCGCGCATCAGACGCAGACCGGTGGTGACGTGGTCACCGTCGCGCAGGGAGCGCTCGATCATTGCGTTCGGGTTGGATTCCATCGGACGACGAACCTGAGCCAGGCCCTGACGCTTCGACAGCTTCTCGTAGACCACGTTATCCGAGCCGTCATCTGGGGTAATCGTCAAAGTCCAGAAGTTACCTTCATCGGACAAAGAGATCGTGCCGTCGACGGATGCAATTGGTGCACGGTTCTTCGGGTTACGTGCCTCAAACAGTTCCTGAACACGTGGCAGACCACCGGTAATATCGCCACCGACACCACCCTGGTGGAAGGTACGCATGGTCAGCTGGGTACCAGGCTCACCAATGGACTGAGCAGCAACAATACCGACGGCTTCGCCGATATCAACCAAGTTGCCAGAAGCCATGGACTTGCCGTAGCACTTCGCACAAACACCAGCTGGCGTCTGACAAGTCAGTACGGAACGTACCTTAACTTCGGTGATGCCAGCGTTAACCAGCTTCTCCGTCAGTTCCTCAGTCAGGTCCGAGCCAGCTTCAGCAACAACGTTGCCTTCAGCATCCTTGACGTCGGTTGCAACAACGCGGCCAGATGCTGAGGTCTCCCACAGCTCGTGAACAGCGTAGGTGCCTTCTGCAATTTCCTCACCGATTGGGACGCGAACGCCCTGACGGGTGCCACAGTCGTCTTCGCGAACGATGACATCCTGCGCAACGTCAACCAGACGACGGGTCAGGTAGCCCGAGTCAGCGGTACGCAGAGCGGTATCCGCCAGACCCTTACGGGAACCGTGGGAGTTGTTGAAGTACTCCAGAACCGACAGACCTTCACGGAAGGAGGTCTTAATCGGACGGGTGATGTAGTCACCCTTGGAGTTCACAACCATGCCCTTCATGCCGGCCAGGGTCCAGATCTGACGCATGTTACCTGCTGCACCAGACTTAACGATCATCGGAATTGGGTTGTCATCTGGGTACAGTGCCTCAACCGCGTTACCCACGGAGTCGGTTGCATTCTTCCACAGCTCAACCAGACGGTCGTAGCGCTCACGCTCAGTCAGCGCACCCTGATCCCAGTACTTGCGCTCGATGCGTTCTGCTTCCTTCTCGTAAGACTCAAGCATGTCGGTCTTATTTGGAAGAACCAGAACGTCGTGCATGGTAATGGTGACACAAGAACGGGTTGCCCAGTAGAAACCGGCATCCTTCATCTTGTCCAGTACCTGTGCAACGGTGATCATTGGGTACTTGATTGCCAGGTCGTTAATGACGTCACCAAGCAGGACAATGTCCTTGGAGCCGCCCTTACGGACCATTACACCTTCAAGGTAGGGGTAGTTCCATGGCAGGAGCTCATTGAACATGATGCGTCCCAGGGTGGTCTCAGCCATCCAGGATTCGCCCTTGGTCCAGCCATCTGGGAACTGCGCTGCCTCAATTGCTTCGGTTGGACGCAGGTGATCAATACGAACCTTGATCGGTGCCTGCAGACCAAGTACGCCACGGTCATAAGCCATGATCGCTTCAGCGTAGGACGAGTACACGCCCTGCGCTGGGCCATTATCATCAGCTGGTGCGTAGCGGCCATTGCCACCGATTTCATCCTCGCCCTTGTTCATGGTGAGGAAGTACAAACCGGTAACCATGTCCAGACGTGGCATAGCCAGTGGCTTACCGGATGCTGGGGACAAAATATTGTTCGAGGACAACATCAGCACGCGAGCTTCAGCCTGTGCTTCTGCGGACAGTGGTAGGTGGACTGCCATTTGGTCGCCGTCGAAGTCGGCGTTGAAAGCTTCACAAGCCAGTGGGTGCAGCTGAATAGCCTTACCTTCAACCAGCTTTGGCTCGAATGCCTGGATACCAAGACGGTGCAGGGTTGGTGCACGGTTCAGAAGTACTGGGTGCTCGGAAATAGCTTCTTCCAGAACGTCCCATACCTCTGGACGCTGACGCTCAACCATGCGCTTTGCAGACTTAATGTTCTGCGCATAGTCGTTTTCAACCAGACGTTTCATAACGAATGGCTTGAACAGCTCCAGTGCCATCAGCTTTGGAAGACCACACTCGTGCAGCTTCAGCTGAGGACCAACAATAATTACCGAACGACCGGAGTAGTCAACACGCTTACCCAGCAGGTTCTGACGGAAACGACCCTGCTTACCCTTGAGCAAGTCGCTCAAGGACTTCAGTGGACGGCTACCTGGGCCAGCAACTGGGCGGCCACGACGACCGTTGTCGAACAGCGCGTCAACAGATTCCTGCAGCATGCGCTTCTCGTTATTCACGATGATCTCAGGCGCGCCGAGATCGATCATGCGCTTCAGACGGTTGTTGCGGTTGATAACGCGACGGTACAGGTCATTCAAGTCGGAGGTCGCGAAACGGCCACCGTCAAGCTGAACCATTGGGCGCAGCTCTGGTGGGATCACTGGGATCGCATCCAAAACCATGCCAGCTGGATCGTTGCCCGAACGCTGGAATGCTGCGACAACCTTCAAACGCTTCAGCGCGCGCATTTTCTTCTGACCCTTGCCATTGTTGATGACATCACGCAGTTCCTCCGCCTCTGCATCGAGGTCGAAGTTGCGGATCAGGGTCTGAATAGCTTCTGCACCCATGCCGCCCGTGAAGTAATCTTCGTAGCGGTCAACCAGCTCTTCGTAGATGGTCTCATCAATGATCATCTGCTTTGGAGCCAGCTTGTTGAAGGTGTTCCAGATTTCGTCGAGGCGTGCAACTTCGCGCTCACCGCGTTCACGAATGTGCTGCATTTCCTTATCAGCAGCATTCTGAACCTTGCGGCGAGCATCAGCCTTAGCGCCTTCTGCTTCTAGAGCAGCCAGGTCGTCTTCCAGCTTGGATGCACGCTCTGCAATTTCAGCATTGACGTCATCTTCTACGTCCTTCTTCTCCAAGAGCATTTCGCCCTCAAGAGTCGACAGGTCGTTGTGGCGAGCCTCGTCATCAACAGAGGTGATGATGTTAGCTGCGAAGTAGATGATGCGCTCCAGGTCCTTTGGAGCCAGGTCCAACAGGTAGCCCAAACGGGATGGGACACCCTTGAAGTACCAGATGTGGGTCACTGGAGCAGCAAGCTCAATGTGGCCCATGCGTTCACGACGAACCTTGGACTTGGTGACCTCAACGCCACAGCGCTCACAAATGATGCCCTTGTAGCGGACACGCTTGTACTTACCACACTGGCACTCCCAGTCACGGGTAGGGCCGAAGATACGCTCACAGAAAAGGCCGTCCTTTTCTGGCTTCAAGGTGCGGTAGTTAATGGTCTCAGGCTTCTTAACCTCGCCCTTAGACCAACGGCGAATGTCGTCGGCGGTGGCCAGTCCAATACGAAGCTCGTCGAAGAGATTTACGTCGAACACGTAACGTCTCCCTTTCATCCTCCTAAGACGGAGGAAGTTGATTGGCTTTTAGTTCTTAATAACGTTTCGTCCGTTCCCGGTGCTTTCACACCGAGAACGCATAGCACTAGTTAAGCGATATCTGCGGAAGAGCCCTCATCACGGGACAAGTTAATGCCCATGGAAGAACCAGATTCCATATCGTCATCATCAGAGCCGGAAAGTTCCATTGGGGTGCCGTCTGCGGAAAGAACTTCCACGTTCAGACACAGGGACTGCAGCTCCTTGAGCAACACCTTGAAGGACTCAGGAATACCTGGATCCGGAATGTTGTCGCCCTTAACAATTGCCTCGTAGACCTTCACGCGGCCAACAACGTCATCGGACTTGATGGTCAACAGTTCCTGCAGGGTGTAGGCAGCGCCGTAAGCCTGCATTGCCCACACCTCCATCTCACCAAAGCGCTGTCCACCGAACTGTGCCTTACCGCCCAGAGGCTGCTGGGTAATCATGGAGTAAGGACCAGTGGAACGGGCGTGAATCTTCTCATCAATGAGGTGGTGCAGCTTCAGCATGTACATGTAACCAACCGAAATTGGGTACTGGTACGGCTCACCTGAACGACCATCAAAGAGTACGGTCTTGCCGTCTTCGTCAATCATGACGTCGCCATCGCGGTTAGGCTTCGAAGACGCCAGCAGACGAGAAATCTCTTCGTTGGTAGCACCATCGAACACTGGGGTTGCGGTCAAGGAATCCGCTGGAACATCGTAAAGCTCCTGCGGCAAAGTCTTGAGCAACTCAGCGTTCTTTGGATCCTCGGTGTCAACCTTCCAGCCGGTGTGTGCCAGCCAGCCCAAGTGCAGCTCCAGAACCTGACCAATGTTCATACGACGTGGAACACCGTGGGTGTTAAGCAGGACGTCAACAGGGGTACCGTCTGCCATAAATGGCATGTCCTCTGGTGGCAGAACCTTACCGACAACACCCTTGTTGCCGTGGCGGCCAGCGAGCTTATCGCCGTCCTGGATCTTACGCTTCTGAGCCACGTAGACGCGGATCATTTCATTGACGCCAGGTGCCAAATCATCATCTTCGTCGCGGGAGAAACGAGCAACGCCAATGACCTTGCCGGTTTCACCGTGTGGAACTTTCATGGAGGTGTCGCGAACTTCACGAGCCTTCTCACCGAAGATTGCGCGCAGAAGACGCTCTTCTGGGGTCAGCTCGGTTTCACCCTTTGGGGTGACCTTACCGACGAGGATGTCGCCAGGGCGAACATCGGCACCGACGCGGATGATGCCGCGGTCATCCAAGTCACGAAGAACATCTTCGGACACGTTTGGAATCTCACGGGTGATCTCTTCTGCACCCAACTTGGTATCGCGAGCGTCAATCTCGTGCTCTTCGATGTGGATAGAGGTCAGGATATCCTCTTCCACAACGCGCTGGCTCAAGATAATTGCGTCCTCGTAGTTGTGGCCTTCCCATGGCATAAATGCCACGAGCAGGTTACGACCCAAGGACATTTCGCCATTGTGGGTACCAGGACCATCGGCCAGAACCTGGCCAGCCTCAACGCGGTCGCCCATGTTAACCAAAGGCGTCTGGTTGTAGTTGGTGCCCTGGTTGGTGCGCTCAAACTTGCGCAGCATGTAGGTATCGCGAATGCCTTCATCATCCATGATGGTGATGAGATCAGCGTTCACGTTTTCAACAACGCCCGCCTTTGGAGTGATGACCATATCGCCAGCATCGTATGCAGCACGCAGCTCCATACCGGTACCAACATAAGGTGCCTCGGCACGAACCAGTGGAACAGCCTGCTTCTGCATGTTCGCACCCATCAGTGCACGGTTAGCATCGTCGTGCTCCAAGAAAGGAATCATGGCGGTACCAACAGAGACCATCTGACGAGGTGAAACGTCAACGAAGTCAACACCATTGGCATCGGTCACGCCGATATCGCCGTCCTTGAGGCGAACCTCAATACGGTCATCAATGATGTTGCCGTCAGCGTCCTGCTCAACTTCTGCCTGGCCGATAGCGTAACGGTCTTCTTCATCAGCGGTGAGGTAGTGAACCTCATCGGTGACGCGACCGTTTTCCACCTTGCGGTAAGGAGTTTCGATGAAGCCGAAGGCATTCACGCGAGCATAAGAAGCCAAAGAACCGATCAGACCAATGTTCGGGCCTTCGGGAGTCTCAATTGGGCACATACGGCCGTAGTGAGATGGGTGAACGTCTCGAACCTCAATGCCAGCGCGCTCACGGGACAGACCACCCGGGCCCAGCGCAGACAAACGACGCTTGTGGGTCAGACCCGACAGCGAGTTGTTCTGATCCATAAACTGCGACAGCTGTGAAGTACCGAAGAATTCACGAATAGCTGCCGATACCGGACGAACGTTGATCAACGAGGTAGGAGTGATCGACTCAGCATCCTGCGTGGTCATGCGCTCACGCACAACACGCTCCATGCGGGACAGACCAACGCGAACCTGGTTTTGGATCAGCTCGCCAACGGTGCGCAGACGACGGTTACCAAAGTGGTCGATGTCATCGGTGTTAATTGGAATGATGTCACCGTTAGGTGCCTTCATCTCACGCTCACCGGTGTGCAGACGAACCAAGTACTCCAACGTGACTGCAATGTCTTCTTCGGTCAGGGTCATCAGACCCTCATGATCGCCACCAAGACCCAGCTTGCGGTTGACCTTGTAGCGGCCAACGCGTGCGAGATCGTAGCGCTTTGCGCGGAAGAAGGAGTTGTCCAGCAAGGACTGTGCAAGATCGCGAGTAGGCTGCTCACCTGGGCGCTGCTTGCGGTAGATCTCCAGCAAAGCTTCGTCGGTGTTAGCAATACCATCAGACTCCAGAGTCGACATCATCAACTCGGAGAAGCCGAAGCGTTCGCGGATCTGTTCTTCGGTCCAGCCCAATGCCTTCAGCAAGACGGTGACTGGCTGACGACGCTTACGGTCAATACGCACACCAACGGTGTCGCGCTTGTCCACGTCGAATTCGAGCCATGCACCGCGGGATGGGATGACCTTCACGGCGTGCAAAGGACGCTCCGTGGACTTATCAATAGTCTGGTCAAAGTAGACACCAGGGGAACGTACCAGCTGAGAAACAACAACACGCTCGGTGCCGTTGACAATGAAGGTGCCTTCATCGGTCATCATTGGGAAGTCCCCAATGAAAACAGTCTGGGACTTAATTTCTTGGGTGTCGTTGTTGATGAACTCTGCGGTGACATACAGCGGTGCAGAGTAGTTGATGTCCTTTTCCTTGCACTCATCGACGGTGTTTTTCACCGGCTCAAAGCGTGGCTCAGACAGCGACAAAGACATGTTGCCGGAGTAGTCCTGAATTGGAGACAACTCTGCCAAGATATCTTCGAGGCCAGAGGAGACATGGTCTTGACCACGTTCTTCCTGCTGACGCTCACGCCATTCAGGCGTGCCGATGAGCCATGCAAAGGATTCAAGTTGTAGATCAAGGAGGCCGGGAACCGCAATTGGCTCGCTGATTTTAGCGAACGAATAACGCTTCGGGGCTCCAGGGATATTGGCCACTGACTTGGTCTGGCGGGAGACTGCCAAGATGGGTCCTTCCAGCACCTCACGCGGAACGTCCTCTCAAGAACCACCTTGAGGAACGAAAACCGCTGGTAGATTTAGCATTCGGTCTGCTGTGGAATAGTCGGGTTCAGATAGCACAAAATCACCCTGTCAAATCAGCTTTACCATCGCTGCTCGCCAAGGCTAAATGCGCACTGAAGATCCGGATTCCAGCGCAAAGAAATAGCCTAGTCCAACTTTGCCCCCATGTAAAGTCAGACTTGACTTTTTTATTTAACACCGACTAATGCATGTGCTACTCCGGATCATTGTAGTGCATGCGCTGCGCGGATTCCCAACCACAGACAAGGCTTGATCAGCCTGCGGTCTTGCGCCCAGCGGAAAATGAGCTTGGGCTCACGGAGGAATAAATCAAACGTGCGCGAACTAGTACCACATTGCATGGGGTGTCCTACCGCGGCAATCTACCACGCATTGTAGAGATTATTAAAAATGCGCCCCGCGCGCGTCGGCTTTGTCCACGCGGAAGGTAGACTACATACCCATGCTGCCAAAGTCTCGAGTTATCTCCATTGTGCTGCTAGGTCTCGGCGCTGCACTGCTGGTTGCAGGCATTATCGCTCCGCAGTTTCTTCACGCTAGCGCCCGTTTACCCCTCGACTTATCTGGCGCAACGTACACGCTGACCGACGAGGATGGCGCGGCTGTAGAATTTAGTGAAGACGGCACCGATGAGTACACAGGGCCTGTGACCTATCAGATGCATGTGGATCTTCAGGAACCGGCAGATGCCAATAATGCGACAGTAAGCATTGGTGAATCGACTTTGCGTGGCCACGCCGAGGACGACGCGATTTCCAACCTGGTACAAGCCCAGATTTGGAATTATTCCATTGATCGCGTCACTGGTGAGGCCACCAGTGAGGCAGATATCAGCTATCAACTGGCCTCGCCTATGGCGACATCTGCCGTGGAAGGCTATTGGTTTAAGTTCCCGTCAAATGCGGAAAAGACCACCTATCCTGCATTCGACCCGACGTTGCGAGCTGCCCGCGACGCAGTCTTTGAAGAAGAACTCGATATCGATGGCCGCACGGTATACCGCTATCACCAGGACATCGCACCTGAAAATGTAGCCACGCTCTACGCTGGCGCTTTCAACACCACGACTTTAGAAACCGAAGACGGCGGCACCGAGGCCGGCTACCTCTTCCACTCTGGCACGCGTGATCTCTACGTCGATCAAGAAACCGGCCTCTTGGTTGGCCTCGATGTCGACATCCATGACTACTACGCCGACCGCGAAGGCAACGCTGACCACGATGCGCTAGTACTTCAAGCAGCGAGCTCAGACGAAGACCGCTCGGCGATGCTCGCCCAGGCAGGGAAGGTACCGCGCGAAGCCACCGCGCACAACGTTCGTCTTGGCCTGTTGATTGGCGGCGGTGTACTCATTGCCCTGGGCGCTTTTGGCACCTTCTGGCCGCGGCGTAAGAACTAAATTCGCACCAACATTTTGCCGGTATTTGCCCCGCGCATCATATCCAGAAATGCGTCGACGGTATTTTCAATGCCGTCGACTACGGTCTCGTCATAGGCAATCTTGCCTTCAGCGAACCACTTGGTCATCTTCTCCCGGAATGCCGGAGCGTGATGCAGGTAGTTCGCCAAAGTAAAGCCTTCCAGCTTCAAGCCACGGGTGATGATATTTGCCATATTGTCAGGCCCTGGCGTGCGGTCGGTGGTGTTATAGCCTGAGATAGCTCCACATAGCGCGATACGACCGCCATCATTCATGGCATCTAAAGCAGCTTCTAAGTGGTCACCGCCGACATTGTCGAAGTAGACATCGACACCGTCGGGTGCGGAGACAGGAAGCTGTTCGCGGACATTGCCTTCCTTGTAATTAAAGGCCTCGTCATATCCGTACTTCTGCGTCAGCAGAGCGACTTTTTCGGCCGAACCAGCAGAACCGATAACTCGGCTCGCGCCCAGCTGCTTGGCAATTTGGCCAACCGCGGTACCCACGGCGCCAGCAGCACCGGAGACAAAGACAGTATCACCTTCTTTCATGCCTGCAATCGCGGTCAAGCCTACATATGCAGTCAAACCAGTCATTCCCAAAATATGCAGGTGTACTGATAGAGGTAGGCCTTCAATATCTGGCACGGGGCGGAAGGTTTCCGCATCAGCCTGGATAACATCGCTCCAGCCATGCTGGTGCAGAACAGGGGTGCCCACTGGCAAGGCATCAGATTCAGATTCAATCACGCGGCCAACAGCCCCGCCGGTAATGGTCTCCCCCAATGCGAAGGGAGCTACATAGCTGCGGGTGTCATTCATGCGCCCGCGCATATACGGATCAACCGACACATACTCATTGCGCACGCGCACCTGGCCAGGTTCTAAGTCGCCATATTCAATGGTTGCAGTGCGGAAATCATCGTGGGTAGGCCAACCGGTTGGGCGATTAACCAACTGAATTTGTGTGCTTGTGGAATTGGACATGTAGATGTACTTCCTAAACTTTAGAAAATAGTGTTGTGATGCTGCTAAATGGCTAGGCCAAGCGCCAAAAAGAGGATGCCGAGCGCGGGAATTAATCCTTGTTTCAACGCGGCAGGACGCTTATCAGCGCTAAAAATGAACAGAACAACAGAAGCGGCAACCATAGACCCAGCACCGACGAAAATCAGTGTCGAACCAACGGTGTGATTGCCAAAACCCCAAAAGAACAAACCAGCAGCTACCGAGAGCGCCAGAAAGAGGTTGTAAAAACCTTGATTGAAGGCTAGTTCTTTCGTGCTCTGGGTCTCTTCAACGGAGGTGCCAAATGTGGCACGAGCACGTTTGCTTGTCCAAGCAAGTGACTCAAGATAGAAGATATAGACGTGAATAAGGGCCGCAACCCCGGTGAGTACTAGGCCTGCAATAGCCATGGCGGTGACTTTCTGTGAGTGTGGCAATCAAGACGTCGCTTTTTGAACTGAACGGTTCAAATATATACTGAAACGGTCAGTTCAGCTAGTCTGCTGGTCAATACCAGCAAGTAAAGCGCAAGGGAGCATGCATGTCACGCACTGCAGCATTCGATAAACAAGCAGCTATCAAGGCCGCACGTGATGTGTTTTTGCGCGATGGCTACGCCGAGACCGCGCTTCCAGCTTTGGAAAAGGCAACGGGGCTTAACCGTTCCAGCATCTACAACACTTTCGGCTCCAAACGCGGGCTTTTCGATGCCGCCGTGGATAACTACCTCGAGGAAGTTGTTCGGCCCCGTCTTCGCCCTTTGCTTGTCGATGCAGTCTCCCCCACTGCTTTAACCGACTACATAACAGGCTTGGGCCACGCCTTCGAAGCTCTCGATCACGCCCCGGGCTGTCTTTTAGTGAATGCTTCGGGCTCTGGATTGGCGCAAGATGAACAAATCTGCCGCGTCATCACCGACTATCTCGACGAACTACGCGGCGCTATCGCCCGGGGTGTCGGCGCCGCCCGCCCCGAACTAGGTGGCGCTGAACAAACCCGTTTAGTTGATGCCATCACGGGCCTTATTATTAGCGCGTTTACACTCGTACGGGTTGATACCACGCTCGCAATCGACACGCTTGGCACAGCCCACGAACTCCTCACAGGCCAAGGTTAGACGTGAAGCTAACCCCTAAAACGGGAAATTCCCCCTGGGTACTGCTGGAATAAACCAACAGTCACCTAGGGGGAATGTGCAATTAAGCTCAAAATTACTTGAGCTCGACGGAAGCGCCAGCTTCTTCCAGCTTAGCCTTAGCAGCTTCAGCGTCGTCCTTGCTTGCAGCTTCGAGGATAGCCTTAGGTGCGCCCTCAACGAGCTCCTTAGCTTCCTTCAGGCCCAGGCCGGAAACGATTTCGCGAACAGCCTTAATAACGCCGATCTTCTTTGCGCCAGCGTCGGTCAGGACAACGTCGAACTCGTCCTTCTCTTCCTCAGCAGCAGCCTCTGCACCTGGTGCAGCAGCAACAGCAGCTACAGGAGCAGCAGCGGTTACGTCGAAGACCTCTTCGAATTCCTTAACGAACTCAGAGAGCTCGATGAGGGTCATTTCCTTGAACGCTTCAATGAGCTCGTCCTTGGTGAGCTTAGCCATGGTAGGCATCCTTTCTTCAGTCGGATTTTTCTAAATCCAACAAGTTGTAGATTGTGTTGCGCACGCGGTGTGCGACTTAAGCTTCCTTCTTCTCCTGCAGTGCAGCCGAAAGGCGTGCAACCTGAGAAGCAGGGGCATTGAACAGGCCAGCGGCCTTTGCCAAGTTGCCCTTCATTGCGCCAGCCAGCTTTGCGAGAGTGGTCTCGCGGTTGTCCAGGTCGGCGATAGCCTTGACTTGGTCAGCAGACAAAGCGCTGCCGTCCATGTAGCCGCCCTTGAGAACGAGTGCGTCGTTATCATCAGCGAACTTCTTCATAACCTTTGCGGCATCAACTGCTTCGCCCTTGATGAAGGCAAATGCGGATGGGCCGGAGAGGTGTTCGTCAAGGCCTTCGATGCCAGCTTCGTTGGCAGCGATCTTGAAGAGGGTGTTCTTGGCGACGGAGTAATCAACATCAAAGCCCAGGTTGGTGCGCAGCTCCTGAAGCTGTGCAACGGTCAGGCCGCGGTACTCGGTGATGACGATGGAGGAAGATGCAGCGATCTTCTCCTTCAGCTCAGCCAATTCCGCAGTGTTCTTTGGGTTTGCCATTTTCTTACTCGCCTCCTTTCAAAACATCTCTTTTGTTCCGCCGGAGCAAATTTGATGACAGGCATCAAAAAAGCCCCGTGCAAGAGCACGAGGCACACAATCAAGCCAAACTAATGACTAGAGTGCAACAAGCGTCTCCTGCGTGGGCTGCCCCATTGAGTGCGGGGTCCTTCGATCCGAATAGTTCAGATAACCTACGGTCTTCGGTGAAACTTGAGCACGAACGCCATCTGCAGTCAGATGCGTCCGTTCAAACTTCGGGTTTTACTCTAACGCGTCTATACCACATTTACCAAATCGCGGCCCATCCCCCGCACGTAGCGCTTAGTTGCCCATCGCTGGACGATGGATGCCGGGCCACTAAACACCCTGGCCAACCACCACGAATGCTGCGAAAAAGCCACGCAGCGTCCGGTGACTTCACCGCCCTTGCTCAGCTCCACGATAAAGGCTTCTTCACCGCACTCGATGTGCCCGTGCATGGTTCCATATACCAACACCGCCCGATGGCGGCTGCGCTCTACGGAGATAATCCGACACGGCGATACCGTCGGCCCAAAATGCAATTGCACCGCCTCGCCGGCACTTGGTTTCCCATCAACGCGCACGTGTGCCGCACGATGCGCACGCCACGAGAAGAGATTATCCACCGCGCGCTGAAAATCATCCTCGCCGTGGCCAATTACTTCAGCATAGTCCACGCGGTACCAGGGGGCATCGACAAGCAATGTGCCCTCAGCAAGTTTCAGGCTGGCCCCGACCAGCCCCCTCGGATATGACAAACCTGACATCTTCCCTCCCACCTTACGACGCAAAAAGCGCCCCCACCGAAGTGAAGGCGCCTAAGGCTTTAGCCAGCATGATGCGTGGCTAAGAAATTACTCTGCGTAGTTCTTCTGAACGTTAGAGTCAACTGGGATACCAGGGCCATTGGTGGTGGACAAGGTAACCTTCTTCAGGTAGATACCCTTGGAAGAAGCAGGCTTGATACGCAGCAGCTCGTCGAGCAGTGCGCCGTAGTTCTCAGCCAACTTCTCAGCGTCGAAGGATGCCTTACCGATCATTGCGTGCAGGTTAGCTGCCTTGTCAACGCGGAAGGAGATCTTGCCGCCCTTAACGTCTGCAACTGCCTTAGCAACATCAGCGGTAACGGTACCGGTCTTAGGGTTAGGCATCAGACCACGTGGGCCCAGAACGCGAGCTACGCGGCCAACCTTAGCCATCTGGTCTGGGGTTGCAATAGCAACGTCGAAGTCCAGGTTGCCAGCGTTGATTGCCTCAAGAAGAGCTTCGGTGCCGACGATGTCTGCGCCTGCTGCCTCTGCCTCGGTTGCCTTCTCGCCTTCAGCGAAGACAGCAACGCGAACGTCCTTACCAGTGCCGTGTGGCAAAGATACGGTGCCGCGAACCAGCTGGTCTGCCTTACGTGGGTCAACGCCCAAGCGGAAAGCAACGTCAACGGTTGCGTCGTAGTTCTTGGAGGAGGTTTCCTTAGCCAACTTTGCAGCCTCGATTGGACGGTAGAGACGGTCCTTGTCAACGAGCTCTGCAGCTGCCTTGTATGCCTTGGAGTTCTTGCTCATTTGAATCAAATCCTTAAAAATGAGTTGGTGGATTGGTGTGGTGTTTAGCGGGCCGAAGCTGGCCCTGCCACATGAAGTTGTTTACTCTGGAGCGCCGTCAACGGTGATGCCCATGGAGCGAGCGGTACCAGCGATGATCGCTGCGCCAGCTTCGATGTCACGTGCGTTGAGGTCGTTCTTCTTGGTCTCTGCAATTTCCTTGCACTGATCCCAAGTCACGGAGCCGACCTTGTCGGTGTGTGGAACGCCGGAGCCCTTCTTGATGCCTGCAGCCTTCAGCAGCAGCTTAGCTGCTGGTGGGGACTTCAGGATGAAGTCGAATGAACGGTCTTCGTAGACGGTGATCTCAACTGGGATGACGTTGCCGCGCATGGATTCGGTTGCAGCGTTGTAAGCCTTGCAGAATTCCATGATGTTGACGCCGTGTGCACCCAGTGCAGGACCAACTGGAGGAGCTGGGTTAGCAGCGCCTGCTTCGATCTGCAGCTTGATAAAGCCTGAGGCCTTCTTCTTTTTCTTCGGAGCCATCGAATTACCTCTTTCCGTGATACCGGGCTACCCCACCACGATGAATAGTAGGACCCGTCCGGATGCCACCTTGTGCGGCCACCGGGGATAAATGAAAAATCGACGTGCGTAAAAATTTACACACGTCGACCAAGCCTAATCTAGACCCTAGGCATTACCCAAATCAGTTAATGCGCTCAATCTCCGTTGGAGAAAGCTCCACTGGGGTCTCACGGCCGAAGATGGAAACTAGGCCAACCATCTTGCCGGTCTCTTCATCAATTTCAGAGATGGTTGCGGAAACCGATGCGAATGGGCCAGACAAGATCGTGACCGCTTCGCCCACAACGTAGTCGTGTGCGTACTTCTTCGCTGCTTCCTGCTCAGGCATTGAGATGACCTGCTCGCCTTCGGCTGCATTTGCCGCTGCTTCGCCTGCCGATGCCGCGCCTTCCTTAGGTAGCAAGAACTTCGCAACGTCGCGGTGCTTGACTGGGGTGGCATTGCCTTCGTTACCCACGAAGCTGGTAACACCCGGGGTGTCACGCACAACCGACCATGCAGCGTCATTTAGCTCCATGCGCACAAGAACGTAGCCAGGCAGCAGCTTGCGCTTGACGAGCTTCTTCTTGCCGTCCTTGTTTTCAATAACCTGCTCAACTGGAACAACCACATCAAAGATGGAGTCTTCAACTTCCAGCGTCTGCGCACGCATGTCCAGGTTGGTCTTTACCTTGTTTTCATAACCCGAGTAGCACTGAATGATGTACCACTGACCAGGAAGCTCTTTCAGTTCCTTGGTGTACTTGCGCAAACGGCGACGGTAGTCTGCATCCGCGTCCACCTCGCCGGCTTCAGTCTCAGCGGATTCAGCCTCTTCCTCAGCGGACGGAGCTTCAGCAGACTCAGCTTCAGCAGGGTCTGCGTCCACAGCCTCTACCTCTGCCGGAGGTGCCTCAACGGTGTCCATGGCCTCGGTGGCATCGTTAGATTCTGTGGCCTCGGCAGCTTCTGCTGCCTGCTCCTGGACAGATTCGATAACAGCGTCACCGATGTTGTTGCCGGTGTCCTCGTTATTTTCGGTCATAATATGCTCCATCTTCAATAAATTATCCCGCCGTTCCACGGGAAGGAACAAGCGGGATCATAGTTAACTTAAGCGATATTCTACGGTAAAAAAGCCAATTTGTATAGCTCTAGCGAACTAGCAGCCACTCTACGCCCATACCGGTAAGCGCATCGACGCCCCAGACAAGGGCGGTCAAGACGATGAGGAAGCCAAAGACCACCAAGGTGTACTGCAGCATTTCCTTCGCGGTCGGCCACACCACCTTTTTCATCTCGGTGACGACCTCGGGCACAAATGTTGCTACACCGCCGCCTGGCTTGCTGTCGCCTTCGCCGGCTTCGCCGCGTACTACGCGCTTATTCTGATAAGCATCCGTGGACGTCTCAGCAGCACCAGTACGTTGACGCTTGCCTGTTGGGCGTTGCGCCCCAGAATTGTCAGTCACAGCGAGAATGCTCCTCAAGAAAAATACGTACCAAGATCCTATCCAGATCTTGTTGAACCCGAACGAGTCTACCAAAGCCCACTATAGCGGCCAATCGAAAGATAGACTTAAGGCCCGACCATTGCTGGCCGGGCCTTAAGTTACTTACTTGGCAGGGGCGACAGGACTCGAACCTGCAACCTACGGTTTTGGAGACCGTTGCGCTACCAATTGCGCCACGCCCCTTGGAAGACGATGTACACCTTACCAGAGTCATCATCTGGGATAGAAAAAGGGTTCCTACTTCTTCAATGTTCAAACCGAAGATGCGGGAGCCTTTACCCGGTAGCGATGGCGAGAATTGAACTCGCGACACAGCGATTATGAGTCGCTTGCTCTACCACTGAGCTACACCGCCAGAGGCCATTTATAAACCAGGATACAAATCCTCGTCATAAATGAACAGAGCCCCCTGACAGAATCGAACTGTCGACCTTTTCCTTACCATGGAAACGCTCTGCCGACTGAGCTAAGGGGGCTTAGCTTCTTTGATTATTCGCTTTCGCGCTCTCTCTGAAGCCTTGAAAAGATTAACCCGAAACGACATACAAACACAAATCCGCAGTTCATTCCGTCTTTTCAACGCCTTCAATAACGCTTATTTTAGTCCATCTTGGAGTACAAGTGTTCCGGGCGCCCAGCCGCGCCATAACGAAGTCGAATCTGGACTATTCCCTGACTCGCCATGGTCGCTAGTCGACGCTGCGCGGTAGGACGCGAGACCCCAGCAATTTCCGCGGCTTCGGCAGCAGACAGCTCGCCGGCACCGAGGGCATCGAGAAGCAACTGCTCCGTTGAGGAACTCGACGGAGGCATCACTGGTGCCACGCCGTGCAAAATCGATAGCGCTTGGTCAATTTTGTCCTGACGCTTGCCGCGCTTGCCCTGCAGTACATGGCGATAGCGCGCGTAGCGGTCCAACCGCTCCAGCAGCGTTGCGCGCTGAAAAGGCTTGACCAGATAGCCCAAGGCGCCCGCACGCATCGCGCGGCGCACCGTTGCTGCTTCATCGGCGGCACTGAGGATAAAGGCATCAATTCCGCTGTGGTGGACTAGCTCGATGCCGTCCCCGTCGGGCAGAAAGACATCGACAAGCATCAAATCTGGCGGCGAGACTTTAATCGCTTCCGTCGCTTCCGCGAGCGAGCGCGCTGTGTTGCTCACGCTAAAGCCTGGTGCGGCCTCCACGATGTCTGCGTGCACGCCTGCGACGCGGAAATCGTCGTCGACTACGAGTACTGACCATGTGCGATCTGTCATTAGTTTTCTTCCTCTCGCACTTCAACGTAATTCACACTGTCGGTTTGTTCCATCACCCCGGGTAACTTTGCGCCAAATACTGCACCGCGTCCGGAAGGCTCACCACCTCTTTCGATCACCCAAATCTCCCCGCCGCGTCGTTGCGCGATTTCTTGTGAAAGAGTCAGCCCAATTCCGCGGCCATGAATTTGGTCCGCTGGGATCTGCTCCCCATCAGCTGCCTGTGCCTTAGGCGCAAATGGGTCAGCACCTTCGGGGATTCCGTATCCGGAGTCTGCAACGACAATGACCAATTCCGATGCTTCATCCATCAACGTCACCTCCACCAGGCGCAAATCTTCGTTGCCCAAAGCCGCAGTGATGGCGTTATCGACGAGATTGCCAAGCACCGTCGCAATATCTTCGACCTCCACTACCTTGCCGAGCACTAAAGTCTCTTCGCGAATTTGCACGGTCACCCCGCGCTCGGAAGCCTCGAGCGATTTAGCACCTAAGAAAGCCTGCAAGAAGGGCTCGGAGAGAAGATCCATGCCCAAGAGTGGATATTCCACCGGCCCCCGGGCATACATAGCGCGCAGAAACTGCGTGGCTTCCGCGTCGCGGCCTGACTCAATCAGCCCCGCTGCTACGTGCATACGGTTGGCAAATTCGTGGCGTTGCACCCGCAGCGCTGAGGTCATGGTGCGCACGGTATCCAAACGCTCGGATAATGCCATGACGTCAGTGCGGTCTCTAATGATTATGACCGCGCCAAGGGATTGCCCACCGCGGTCTACCGCCCGTGCCTCCAAGAAGAGCACGCGGCCGTTAACAACGATCCCGTCGCGTGCCTTTCCTGCCAGCAGGTCATCGATGACATCGCCCGGCAGCCCCAAATCTGAAAGCTCATGGCCTTCGGCGTCCTGCAGGCCAAAGATCTGCTTGGCAGAGCCATTGCTCAAGCGAATAACCCCTGCCGTATCAAGCGCGATGACGCCGTCGCCGACACCGTCGAGCACCGCGGCCTGGTTTTGCACCATCACGACAAGCTCTTCCGGCTGCACACCCAAAGTTAATTGCTCCCACCGCTTGCGCAGCACGAACATGGCGATGATTCCGATAAGCAGCGCCAGCAGTGCCGCCGCCCCGATAAACAGCAACTTACGCGGAAGGTCATCAAAGACACCCGCACGTTCAAAGCCGACGCTAATTTCGCCGACTGGATTCTTCGTACCAGGCGCGAAGACCGGCACTTTCGCACGCGCCGATTCGCCCAAGGTGCCTTTCTCCCAGGCCACCACCTCGCGGCCCGCTAGCGCGTCAGCAAAGCTCGTGCTGACCTGCTGGCCCAACTGGTGGTCATCGGGATGCGCAAGCCGCATGCCATTATCGTCGGTGATGACCACAAACAATGCATCAGTGGAATCCGCGGCAGCAGTGGCATAGAGCTGCAGTTCCCCTTCCGCGAGCACGCTTGACGATGGATTTTCTGGATCCGCCGACTCTTCCGCCACCAGTTCGCGCACCTGCGGATCCGCGCCAATAGTGCGCGCGATCATCAACGCGGAGGTCTCTGCTTCATCGCGAAGCTGCTCCATGCTCAAAAAGATGAACACGATGGTGCTAGTGCTGACAACTGCGACCACCGTCAACAGTTGCAAAAGCAGTACGCGGGTGGCAAAGCGCATAACTGAAATCCTTCATGTTTTACCAAGCAAAGTCCCATTTGAGCACGGGAAACCACGAGCTACAAAATACGTGCACTAAATGCACTCAAAGATGAAATTGCACAATTAGTTACCTTACGCGCCAAACGCTTGGACAGTGACTAAGACCACTTTAGGCTAAGTGGCGTTCTCCAGGGCACTGCAGTGCTACTGAAGCTACCGCAATCTTTCCCCGTGCAAGGAGCCAGAATGTTCTCCCCCACCATTGTTACGTTGGCAGCTGATTACGTGCCAACGCATACTCTATCCGACGGAATCCTCGTCGGCTTAGGGTTCGCCATGATCCTCACGTTCATGACGCTCATCATGATTGGCCGTTCCACCCCGATGGTCGCGCTCATCTTGGTGCCCACCATCTTCGGCCTGATTGCCGGCGCAGGCCTTGGCATCGGCGACATGGTCATCGAAGCCATCAAGGACATGGCGCCCACCGCTGCGCTGTTGATGTTTGCCATCATGTACTTCGGCATCATGATCGATGTCGGACTCTTCGATCCCCTCATCCGCATCATCACGCGCGCACTGGGCAACGACCCCGCGAAAATCGTGATGGGTACCGCGTTGCTGGCCGGCGTGGTCTCACTCGATGGCGATGGCTCCACCACCTTCATCATCACCACGTCTGCGATGCTGCCGCTGTACCTGCGCTTGGGCATGAGCCCCGTGGTTCTTACCGTGGTCGCGGGTCTTATCAATGGCACCATGAATATCTTGCCGTGGGGCGGTCCGACAGTTCGCGCGGCCGCAGCTTTGGGCCTCGACCCTGCTGAGGTCTTTGTTCCGATGGTTCCATCGCTTGTTGTTGGCGTCATTGTCGTATTCGCCTTCGCATGGTTCCTGGGCATCTCTGAGCGCAAGCGTCTGGGCGGTTCTGTGGACGCGTCTCGCTTCAACGGCGACGACTTGCGTGGCGGCTCCAAAACTGACGGCGTTAGTGCCACTGGTGGCTCTTCTACTGGCCGCTCTGGCGACGGCCAGCCTCACGATATCCAACCTGACGGTAGCGGCGGTGGCATCGCAGTCGATGTCCGCGAAGAAGACGAAGAACACGTATCGCTCAGCGCTATCGACGAAGACGAGCACGATGGCTTGACCGACACCATGTTGGACCCACACCGCTCCACGCTGCGCCCGAAACTGATTTGGTTCAACCTAGCGCTAACCGTCGTGGTCATGGTGGCTTTGGTCGCTGATATCTTGCCACTGGCATTCGTCTTCATGGTCGGCCCTGGACTGGCTTTAGCCGTCAACTTCCCGAAGGTGAAAGACCAAGCTACCGAGATGCTGGCACACTCTTCTTCCATCGTCGGCGTGGTCTCGATGGTCCTTGCTGCTGGCGTACTCGTGGGTGTCTTCTCCGGCACCGGCATGGTCGAAGCAATGGCTTCTTGGATTACTTCCATCATTCCGGAGTCCATGGGCTCTTACCTCGCACCAATTACCGGTCTGCTGTCCATCCCGATGACCTTCTTCATGTCGAACGACGCCTTCTACTTCGGCATCCTGCCTGTCCTGGCAGAAAGCGCATCCCACTTCGGCATTGAGCCCGTAGAGATGGCCCAGGCATCCATTACCGGTCAGCCTGTGCACATGCAGTCTCCTCTGGTTCCAGCCATCTTGCTGCTGGTGTCTTTGGCCAAGGTCAACCTCGGCGACCACCACAAGAAGGTGCTGTGGCGCGCGGTAGTGGTCTCCGTCGTCATGCTCGCAACGGCAATCGGCATTGGTGTCATTCCACTGTCTGCCTAAAGCCACCCAATTAGCACCGCCCTTAGCCAAAATCTTTTGGTTAAGGGCGGTTTCTTTGTGTACTCAAGTTACGCAAAGCAACTCGCCTGTGGATAACTTTGCCCGTTGCGTGACGCGTCAACGTAGTTATCCACAGATTTTCAAGCTTCCCCTAGCGCGGGCTTGCAAAGGCGTTTTAGTGTCGAAGTTATGAACGGACAACAAATAATAAAACTCTTCTACACCAGCGGAATAACCATCCTCCGCGACGTTTACGAGTGCTCCCCACACGACCTCGCCGGTGACCTGATGCCACTGAACACGGCGCGAAAATACACCCGGCTAGCCACAGTTTTCTTTGGTCCTGCTGATTCTCCCAAGGTGCAGCGCGACTCGGTCGCGCTTGCCGAAGCGAGGCAATTAAGCCTCGAATACTTAGAAATGGTCAACAAACACGCCAAGAAACTCAACACCCGCGGTGCCGCGTGGAAACTGCGTGCCGAACTTATCGCGTTTGAAGGCACCTTCGAAGACGTCGAAGCCTACGCCAAGAAACGCGTCACCGAAGAAGTCGGCGACACCAAAAAGAAACCCGGGGTGCGCGTGGGCCGCGCTATCGATGGCCTACGAACCATCAGCATCACCGATACCCAACGCCGCATTACCGATTTAGAAAAGACGCTTGACGCCGCTATCAAAGACGATGACCAACCTCGCTCTGAAGCTTTGTTGGAGCCCTTCTGGAACCTCGTCGAAGGAGGCGGCACCGGGCTTATCAAGCCGGAATACCGCACTGTGATTGCTATTGGTCTTGATGATTTCGCGAAAGTCTCCTGCGGCAAAGGCGAGGACGTCGTTGTTGCTTTATCCGACGGCACGACCATGACAGGCTCTGAATTCATCAACGCTGCGATGGAAGGCGCGCTTGGCGACAAGCTCTACGTCGGGCTCTTCCACCCCACCGCCGGACCGGTGAACTTGTACGAAGCCCGATTCGCATCAGACAAACTGCGCACTCTAGCCATGGCAGAGAACCTCGTCTGCCCCTGGCCAGACTGCACCGTACCTGCCGATAGATGCCAAGTGCACCACATCGACGCTCACAAACATGGTGGACACACCAAACCCTCGAACCTGACGATGCTGTGTAAGTACCACAACGGCGTCAACGACGACGATGACCCGGCTAATCCCGGGTCACCGAAAAGAAAAAATAAGCGAGGAAAAGGGAAGCCGAGCCACGGAAGAATGCGACGCCACCGCGGCAAAGTCCGCCTGCACACCCCAGGCGGAAAGCTTGTGGGCAACACCCACCACGTGAGCAGCATGGGAGCGATGAACCTCATCTAACAGCCCCTGCGCCGCAAAGCAGCAATCACGCACACCCCCGACTAGATATCCGGGCTAGTCGGGCAATTCGGCGATCCCTTTTCCAAAACCCCTGAGCACTGACCCCCAACCACCGTGAAAAAGAAACAGTTCAGCCCCGACTGAAATCTCAATCGGGGCTGAACTTAAAATTTGGTGCCAGGTAGAAGATTCGAACTTCTGAAGGCGTACGCCGGCGGATTTACAGTCCGCTTCCTTTGGCCGCTCGGACAACCTGGCAGGCACTATTCGGTGCGGTTCATTACTCTACTATGCACCCCTAGCTATATGGCAAATCGGCTGGTCATAGCAGCTAAATCGCAACTAGCCGACGCGGGCGACAGTATAGGACGCTAGGCTACGCAACGCGCGGGTCGCAGGAATATCTGGCAACGCCTCGCACTCAGTCGTCACAACATCGAGATAGTGCTTCACTACCTCTAGGGCACGCTGACGGCCGTTGCTCGCGCGCAGCAGCTCCAATGCACGGTTGACGTCCTCATCGGCCTCCAAAGGCCCCGTCAACAGCTCACGCAGCGCCGCACCGGCTTCAGAACCTTCCTCGAGGGCATAAAGCACCGGCAAGGTAAAGACGCCCTCACGCAAGTCTGTGCCCGGAGTCTTTCCGGATTCATGAGATTCGGAGAAAATATCGATGATGTCATCAACAATCTGGAAAACCATTCCAATCGCCCCACCAATGGTGCGCAGCGCCTTAGCGTGTTCTTTCGAGGCCCCAGCATGGTAGGCGCCGAAGTAGCCTGCCGAAGCAATCAACACGGCGGTCTTTTCCTGAATGACCTTCATGTAGTGGTCAATCGGATTCGCTTCACCCGCACCGATAGTTTCGCGCATTTGCCCGGTCACAAGTTCTTCGAAGGTCTCGGCAAAATGCTCAACGGTATGGGTATCGAGTTGGCTCATCAGGCGTGAGGCATGGGCCAGCAGTGCATCACCGGCCAAAATCGCAACCGAGTTATTCCAGCGCGAATTTGCTGATTGCACTCCACGGCGACGGTCGGCTTCATCCATGACATCGTCGTGGTACAGCGTTGCCACGTGCACCATTTCCACCACGGTGGCAGCTTTGACAACGCGGGGGTTGCCAGGCTCCGGTCCGAATTCAGACGCTAGCAGCGACATGATGGGGCGAAAACGCTTCCCACCAGCTTCAGACAGGTGCTGTGCTTTATCGGATACAAAGGACGCCCCACGGTTAGTCTCATCGTGCAGCAAGCGTTCAACGGCGGCAACGCCGGCAGCAACGCGATCATTGAGCTGGTCATCCCCCAGATCCACGGCGTGATTGCTCATTGTTTACAGGTCCTTGTGCTCGATGAAACTATATTTAGACAAACAATAACCGTAGTCCAAACTAGACGCATAACGCACTTCAGGGTACCCGCGTGCGACAATAGTTTGCATGGTTGAGCATTATGAGGTTGCGGTCATCGGCGCGGGCCCCAGTGGAGCGGCGGCTGCGCTGCATTCCGTGCGCCGTGGTTTTGAAACGGTTTTGATTGATTCTGCGGAATTTCCGCGCGATAAAACGTGTGGTGATGGCCTTACTCCGCGTGGTCTTCATCAGCTTAACCAGTTAGGCGTGGAGGTTAATTCTTCCTATCGCAACAAGGGTTTGAAGCTGCATGGCTTTGGGACATCCGCTACCGCGCCGTGGCCTTCGACCTACCCCTGTGTTGAGGGGACTGCTTTACAGCGGCACCGTTTAGACGCATTGCTTGTCGATGCCTCCGTTGCCGCCGGCGCCCACCTTTTAACCGGAGAACCCGCGACAGATCCACGGCTTGAGGGCAATCGCCTGGTGGAGTTTAGGGTGGGTGAGAAAAAGATTCGCGCGAAAGAAGTCATCGTTGCTGATGGTGTGCGCTCGACCTTTGGGCAAAAGCTGGGCCGTATTTGGCACAAGGGCGAAGTCTTTGGCATCGCTGCGCGCTCCTATTGTGAGTCACCGTTTTCGGACGAGCCCTGGATGCACTCACATGTGGAGCTACGAGATGAAGAAGGGGTGGTGCAGCCTGGTTATGGCTGGATTTTCCCGATTGGTGATGGCTCGGTCAACTTAGGCTGCGGTGCGCTGTCGACGAATAAGCGTCCGGCGAAGGTCAATACCAAAAAGCTGTTGTCGCAGTATGCGAGCCAGCAGCGAGCTGAGTGGCAGCTTGGCGATGAGAAATTTATCACATCCGCTGCCCTCCCCATGGGTGGCGCGGTGTCCAATGTGGCGGGCGCCAACTGGATGATTATCGGCGATGCTGCCGCGTGCGTGAACCCGCTCAACGGCGAAGGTATTGATTATGGGCTCGAAACCGCGGCACTTGCTACGGAAATTTTGGGCACAAATAAAGACCTCACCTTGGTCTGGCCAGATCTTCTGCGCCAGCACTATGGTGAGGCCTTCATGCTCGCGCGCACCTTGGCGCGAGTTCTTACCTACCCGCAGTTTTTGCCACTTGCCGGCCCGATTGGTCTACGCGGGCCTATGCACGTAGCGGCACGGTTGATGGGCAATCTCATCACCGATGAAGACCGGGATTTCACCGCGCGCTTGTGGCGCACCGCAGGCACAGCGGTTTCTACCGCGCGGGCAGGCTCCCCGCTGTGGGATTCGACTTTTTAGCCAGGCTTTACCGCGGAGTGCAGGGCAACGATTCCGCCGGTGAGGTTTTGCCAGCCGGCATCGGTCCACCCATTGCGGTTGATGATCGCTGCTAGTTCTTCCTGCTCTGGCCACGCGCGGATGGATTCTGCCAGGTAGACATATGCATCCGGGTTTGAGGAAACGAAGCGCGCGATTGGTGGCAAAAGCCGCATCAAATATTCTTTGTAGAAAGTGCCAAAGACGGGAATAACCGGCTTGGAAAATTCCGCCACGGTCAGGCGTCCACCGGGTTTAGTCACGCGCGCCATCTCACGCAGGCCCAGCTCGAAGTCGTGGATATTGCGCAGTCCATAAGAGATGGTCACGGCATCAAAAGTGTTATCAGCAAAAGGCAGCTTCATACCGTCGCCGGCGACTTTGGGCACATCGCGATCAGTGCCCGCAGCCAGCATTCCGCGTGAGAAATCGCACGCGACGCACCATGCCCCAGACTTGGATAGTTCCACCGTTGACACGGCAGTGCCTGCAGCCAGGTCGAGCACCTTTTCCCCTGGCTGCAGGTTCAATCGCTTGCGCGTCAGTTTGCGCCACCGGCGGTCTTGCCCGAAAGACAACACCGTATTGGTGATGTCGTATTTTTCCCCGACGGCATCAAACATGGATGCAACGTCAAAGGGCTTCTTGTTTAAATCTGCCTTTTTACCCACGCGGTTAAGTTTAAGCTACGCGCGCACCGAGAGCTCGCGCAGCCCACCGCGGCAGCTCTGGGCGCTGCCCCAAAATCGTCAACGGGACCTTGCGCGTGGACTCTAATACTTCCTCGTAATAGCCCTCGAGCTGAGCACACAGCGCCTCCCAGGTTTTATTCTCAATAGAGGCCCGAGCACGAATCCCAAATTCGGGGCTATCGATGGCATCGACAGCCGCGGGCAAATCCTCAATGAAGGTGTCTACTTCTAAGAGGTAGCCGTTATAGCTTGCATCGATAAGATCTACCGGCCCTCCGGCATTCGGGCCAATGGTGGGAACGCCAGAGGCTTGCGCTTCCTGAATCGCCTGGCAGAAGGTTTCAAACTCTCCAGCGTGGACGAAAATATCCAGCGATGCATATGCTTGCGCAAGTTTTTTGCCGCCGAGCGCTCCAGTAAAGACAGCAGTGGGCAACTGCGCTTCCAGCAACGGGCGTTCTGGCCCATCACCAACGATGACGAGCTGGATATCCTCGCGGTCATTGAGCGCGGACAGCCGGTGCACGCCTTTTTCTGCGGCCAGGCGTCCAACAAAGCCAACGATGCGTTTCTTGCCCGTCGGGTCCCACACAGCGCGCAAGGAGTCAGAGCGGTTCGAGGGATGGAAACGTTTCGCGTCGACTCCCCTGCCCCAGTGGCGCACATTTTTAATGTTGTGCTTTTCTAGCGCAGCAATCGTCAAAGAGCTCGGCGCCAAGGTCATCTGACAGGCGTTGTGGATGGTGCGCAGCCATTCCCACACCCCGAAGGCTAATGCGGAGAGCTGATATTTCGTCGCAAAGCCTGCAACATCAGTTTGATACACCGCGATGGCCGGGATACGCAGCTGCCGAGCTGAGAATGCTCCTGCCGCGCCGAGTACAAAGGGGCTAGCCAGGTGAATGATATCGGGGCGAAAAGCGCGCAACTCACTATCAACGACGGAGGTAGGAACACCCACCGGCAAAGAATCAATCAGCGGCACCTTAACCGTGGGCACCCGCCGGATGGGAAATCCTAGGTAATCAGCAATTTCTTCTTGCCCATCGCGCGCACCGGGGGCAATAACTAATGCTTCGTGTCCTTGCGCGTGTAAGTACTCTAATACTCGCAGCACGGAGTTAGTTACTCCATTGACATTGGGCAAGAAGGACTCCGCAACAATCGCTACACGCATAATCTCTCATCTTCGGCGAATAAGGTTATATTTGCGTAAAATCTGCACGAAATTGTGGATAATTTCTTAGCTATCCAGCATTTGCGCAGCTTGGCGCACACCCGACCCATCGTAGTCACCCACGCCGCTTTTAGCAGTGATGTTGGTTACTGTCCAATACGCACTATTCATCTTGCTCAACGACGTCGCGTGAGCGCCGATAGTTGACCAGCCACCATGCCCCGCCAGCCACAATCGAGCTCACCACAGCAACCGATATCGCCGGGATGATGGACAATGTCCATTCGCGACCTTCAACTTTGACGAGCTCAGGATCATCGCCGGAGAAAGTCACCCACACTTGCTGACCTGCGGCAAGCCCCGTGGGATACAGCAGCCCGGAAGATGGCTGATGGTAGATGCCATCACTGTCTTGGTATTCCACGGCGGTGCGCATCCAGTCCACGCCAGTAACCGTGCCCAATGCCCGCTGCGGGTTCGCCGCAATCTTTAAGTCATTGAGAAACGGACCAGCTACCATCGCGACTGCTGCCAAAATGGCGACGGCATAAAGCGCCACGATGAGCTGGTTGAGCCTGCGCCGGAATCGAAACCGCATGAGGATTAATACGCGTTCTTCGAGGAGATTTCAGCGTGCAATCCCCGGCGCGTATCGCGTGCCACGCGAGCTTCGACCACGGTGATACCCACGGCAAATTCTGCTAGTTCCGCCAGCGTATCCAGGAGCTCTTGCGCGGAATCGGCACGGCGATAGTCCACGCCAAAGCCTTCAATCAACGGCTCAATATCCACGTTGTGTGGGGTGCCGAAGGCTTTTTCAAAGTCTCCACGCAATGACAACCGCCCGGTTTCAAGCGATTCAAAAATGCCGCCGCCGTTGTCATTCGCGATAACGATGGTGAGGTTTTCCGGACGGATTTCTTCCGGTCCTAAAATCATGCCGGTCAGATCGTGCAAGAAAGTGATATCGCCTAGCAGCGCCACGGTGCGCGGTGCACGCGCAAGATCACGCTCGCGGGTTTGGGTAGCAATGGCAACACCAAGTGCTTGCGATATCGAGCCATCAATTCCTGCGGCACCGCGCGGCGAATATACCTCTACGCCATCAAAAGGCATTCCCACCAAGGATACATCGCGAATTGGGTTGGATGCGCCGACGAAGAGTGCATCACCAACGGCCAAGGTATCTGTAACCGCGGCGGCCGCATGCAAGCCGGTAAAGCCGTGGTCGGTATTTTCTAGTGCTTCGCGCACGGCATCTGAGCCTGCAACCGCAGCGCCTTCGCAGATCTTCATCCAATCCGAGGTCGGTGTGCCGGTTACCGTCACGGTGGTGCCAATACGCGTCTTGGTGTCAGTGGCGTGTGCATCGCTCGACTGCACACGGCGAGGATTGGTGATATCAGTCGTGCGTGAGAGCGAAATCAAGTCCACATCAGGATCTGAAATCAACGCCATGACATCGCGGTGCAACGTGGGGTGGCCGACCACGATAACTTGTTCAACGCGGGTATTGACCACGTAATCATTGGCAGAGACCTGGTTTTGCCTAAAGACACGGGCAGCCGCCGGGTGCACTGGGTGGTACGGCGCCGGCGCGGTAGGTTCTGCAATGGTGGGAACATCTTCTAGTCCCTCCACAGCCCACGCTTCATCACCAGCGATTACTAAAGTGTTGCGCGAGAGATCCACTTTTACTTCGCCGTGGTTGACCCAGCCAGGAACCGGCGCGCGCTTTTGAGTGATATCCGTCGGCGTATCCAGCGCGGTCTCGCCCAACAATGGCGCGTCAAAAGCCACATTGATATGCACTTGGCGCTGGGAGGTAAAAGCTTCAGCGATCTGCGGGATATCCGCAGGTTCAGTGACCTGCACAGTATCGGCGTACACACCGAAAATCCCCTGCTGCTCAATAGTCTGCGAAGCGCCCGTGCCCACTAAACGTGCTGGACGGTCAGCACTAACAATCGCCAGCGGCACGTGCGCGTAGTGCGCTTCAACCATCGCCGGCAAAGTATTGGCCACGGCCGTGCCAGAAGTCATCACTACTGCGACATGGCGGCCAGATACCCGCGCTAAACCAAGGGCAAAGAAAGCCGCAGTGCGCTCATCGATGCGGGTATGCACGCGTAAGTCTTCACGCGCCAAAAGCGCCAAAGACAATGGAGAATTCCGCGAGCCCGGGCAGATCACAACATCGGTGATGTGCCGAGACAGTTGCGCGGCGATGGCCTGTGCAAGATTCAAAGACGTTGAATTCATGCCTCTAATCTACTGTGCTTAACCAAATTGCTTATTGCCGCTGTCCAAAAAGGTCGTTGATCCAGTCTTCAACCTCATCGGGGTCCTCTGGTACCTCGGGCAGATCGGAAACATCTGGGATCGGATTCTCAGTCACCGTGGTGGTTTCTGTTTCCGTCTCGGTCTGAGTTTCGGTCTGCATTTCCGTCTCAGTCTCCGTCACGGTTTCTGTTACCGGCGGCGGTGGCTCTTTATCTGCTTCTGCGGCTGAAGAGCGCCACAGAAACAGCAGGGCACCAGCAGCCAGCAACGCAAGCGCGGCGATAATGCCCAAGGTCACGGTAAGGCCGTTGCCGTCGGAACCGGTGTCGTGACCAGTGTCGTAACCTCCACCTGCGGGATAAACGGACTCGTCTTCAGGGAAGTCATAGTATCCCTCCGGCTGCTGCGCGTTCTGGGGTTGCTGGTTATAGTCCTGCTGCGCGGGGTTTGGGCCGTCTTCGCCGGGGAAATATTGCCGTGGTCGATCATTCATGCCTTCACACGCTACCGGCAACCTTGTTGCAAAAGCCAAGCCTGCGCGGCCGCAGCCGCATCATCAACAACACGGTCAGGTTCAACCGGTTCATCGCCGTAAACTTCGCCATTCCGGTCCATATCCTGCGCGATTGTCAGCATCAGCGAACTAGAATCCGGGAAGTCATAGACGGCATTGGCCGTGGCATAGCCTGCGGTGGGCTGGCCAAAAGACACAGCATTTTCCAAGCCTTTAAAGGCCAGCATGGTAGCTTCGGCAGACGAGGCCGTGTGAGCATCGACAAGCACGGCGATCGGAATATCAGTGTTCTTCTGCGCATCGACGCTCAAACTTGTTCCGCCACCTGAGGTTGAGGTGCCATCGACGGTCACGGGACTATCGCCCATCGCCGAGTGGAAGTAAAGCGCATTGCCATCTGGTAGAAGCGGCGAGAGCCCAGCGAGCATCGGCCCCATATCGCCACCGCCATTGCCGCGTAGGTCAACAACGGCACAAGCAGCATCTTCAACGCCTGCCGCGATGGTATCGGCGTAGCTTTGCACATCTGCTTTGCGGCTCACGGCTGGCACTTTTACGGTGACGATATCGCCGTGCTTATCGATGCTCGGCTGCTCATCCCCAGCAATCGCCTCCTCCGCCTCGGCGTTGTCCTGAGGTGTAAGGAGATTCGAGTGCTTGCCGCCGGCAGCTTGCACCGCCTTTCGCAAAGGAGCGTATAGCTCCTCCCGAGTTTCGGCGGTTTTTATCGCTGCCTGGGCTTCGACTTTCGCGCGAGCAAAATCTTGGGAGTCCGCATAGATACCTTGGGTTTCGGCCAGGGTAAGTATCGCTTCGCCGTAGCGCTTAGGACTGTCGTGCCCTAAGAAAATAGGCCGACCCACTAGCATCGCGCCCATCGTGGGGCCGAGGAAATACACAGTGGCAACCACGGCAGCAATAATGACAACGAAGACAGAAAGCAGAATCTTTTTAATCATTGTTTCGCCCCACATTTAACGTCCGAGTTCGCAGTGGTTCCACCGCGGCAATTGCAGCGAGCGGGAAGAGCCAACCGATGCCTAGAATCGAACCGGCCATCGACAGGCGCATCGGGAAGTTCACATCTGCGATGCCGCTAGAGAGCATGACGCTTCCCAGCATGACACCAAAGGTAAAGCCAATGAGAGAAACAATGACGACGGGCCCGAGCGTTTCAAAGACTTGGGTGCGGAAGTAGAAGTTGCGTTGAACTCCCATCAGGTGCAAGGAGCGCGACAGGTGAGCTTGTTCAAAGATTTGCGAGGCTAGGCCCAGAAATACTGACATGGCGGACAGGATGAAGCCGAAGACCAGGGTGAGAACGCCGCCCATAGCTAAATCACGGAACATCATGAAGATTCCAGGTTCCTCACTCATCATCGCGGTCAAACCATCCTCACCCACGGGAGAAATTACCAAATAGCCGGCGATGACACCGAAAAAAGCCATGGAGGCGCTGCGGCGCCAGGTCGTTTTGGCATCGGCAGCAATACGTTGGCTGGCCACGAAGTGCGAGGTACCCGGCATAATCGAGACCATGCGGTAGAAGACTTGCAACAAAAATGGTGCCACCCAGTTAATTAACATGACGTTGATAGAGACCACTGCTGCGACAATCGCCATCGCTGCGATGCCAGAGCTCATGGAGGTGCGGTCAACCATAATGAGCGTAAACACCGTGAATATCACGAAGAGGATGACGCTGCGGTACTTCAATGCCGGTGGCATTTCTTTACGCGAAACACCCAAAGGTTCCACGCGAACGCGCTGCATACCTACTACCGACGCGGTGACAGCGAGCGCAAAGACCACGACCGCAACGGTGAGATATCCCCACCAGGGCAAGATGAGCTCTGATGTTTGGATGTAGACATCTTGGAATTTCATGTTGCTAAAAATTGGTGCGAGCAGCACGCTAAAAAATCCGCCGAGCACGATACCGATGGCCGCTTGGGCTGCGGTCTCTAGCATTGTCATGCGGGTGATATCCCCAGATGATAGGCCAATCAGGCGTAGCGTAGCTAGGCGCTTTTCGCGTCCCGATGCCCCCAGCACGGCTGCTTGGGCAGTCAGCGAGACAATCGTGGGTACCAGGAAGGCACAGGCAAAAAGAGCCATGATGACCCACGTAGACATGATTGGATCGTCGGGGCCATTGGCCAAAGATTCTTGGACGACATGGAAATCCTGGGGGCGCAACGAGCGCTGGTAAAACATCCAGGTGCCGCCGGCGACCAGATAGGCGATGGTGGAGCTAACGGTCAGGCTGATAATCGCAACTAGGGTGACCAGGCCTGTGCCGGTACGGGTTCGAAGCGCTGCTTTGTGTAAGTCAAGGACTAAAGTGCTGGTTTTCATCGTCGGCCTCCTACCAAACGATCGTCGTGGATGATGCCGTCGCGGATTTCGATGCGGCGCTCCATCCAATCGGCCACGCGGGAATCATGGGTGACCATGACCAATGCCGCGCCGGTGCGCTGCACCACGGCAGTCAGCAACTGCATGACTTCATGGCCCGTGGCCTGGTCGAGTGCACCAGTGGGTTCATCGGCGAAGATAACCGCTGGGGAGGTCACCAGTGCACGCGCAATCGCGATGCGTTGGGCCTGGCCGCCAGAGACTTGCCCTGGGCGACGGTCCACCATGGAGCCAAGGCCCAACTGGTTGAGCAATTCTTGTGCTTTCGCACGTGCTTTAGAGCGCGAGGTTCCGTTGAGCATCTCTGGCAGCGCTACATTATCGAGCGCGCTGAGCTCTGGCAGTAGCTGGTGGTCTTGGAAGACGAAACCAAAATCAGCCAGGCGGGTACGGGACCGGGCGGCGTCGGAGGCATCGGAAAGCACTGCGTCTTTAAACAGCACCTGTCCGGAGGTGGGGGTGAGCACCCCGGACATGCAGTGCAAGAGCGTGGACTTACCGGAGCCCGAAGGTCCCATGATGGCGACGGTCTCGCCGGCGTTTATATCGAGTGTGATTCCAGACAGTACGGGCGCGCCACCAAAGTCTTTGGTGACATCGTTTAAATGCAGAACGGCTGCGGTGTTGTTTTCCATGGTCTCTATTTCACTCGCTCGGGCAGATAGAAACCATGGTGCCAGCGTTGCACTTTCAGGTAGTGCTGGCACTACCCTGGGATGCATGTGGAGAAAGCGCAACCGCGATAAATCTGGCAAATCGAGCGAGCAAGCTCAGGCCGAAAAGATTGCTGAGCTGACCAAATCCCGGCGCGCTATCGCCGATGCCTACGAAGTGGAGCGCTCACGCATTGAGCGCGACTTACACGATGGCACGCAGCAATACCTAGTGGCGGCGTCTATCAAATTGGGCGAAGCGCTCTTGGACGCACCGGCTGACGTCGCGGAGTTGATTAATGCTGCCCAGCAGGATTTGAACAAAGGACTTGAGGCGCTACGCAAAACCGTGCATGGGATCCACCCGCAGGTCTTAGCCGAGCGTGGTTTGGTTGCCGCTGTTAAAGATATGGCCGCGGGTTACGGGCCACACGTGTTGGTCTCGGCACCGCATCCACTGCCCCAGCTTTCGCCGAGTGTGCTGGCTGCTGGGTATTTCTTCTGCGCCGAAGCATTAACCAATGCCGCCAAGCACGCCCCGGGTGCTGAAGTGTCAGTCTTGCTCATTGCAGATCACTACTTACACATCACCGTGGTCGATCAAGGCCCCGGCGGGGTGCGGCTTAAACCCGGCGCGGGTCTTGCCGGGATGCGCGATAGACTCGACGCCTTTGGCGGCTGGTTAGAAATCACCTCGCCCGAAGGCGGGCCGACAAGTTTAGCGGCGCGGATTCCGCTACTTCTGGACCGCGGGCAACCCACTTTTCATATCGGCAAATAAGGAGAAAGCAATGGCAGAACTTTCCATCGTGGTGGCAGATGACTCCGCACTTTTGCGTGAAGGTATCGCTGGGTTATTAGAGCGTCGCGGACACAAAATTATCGGCCAGGCCGCTAGCGCGCCGGAACTTATCGAAGTTGTCAAAACCCAAGTTCCTGATGTCGTCATCACCGATGTGCGCATGCCGCCATCAATGTCCGATGATGGCCTGCAAGCCGCAGTCACCCTGCGGGAGACCTACCCTGACTTAGCCGTAATGGTGGTGAGCCAATACGTCGCGCCGGTCTATGCCTCCGAGCTTTTCGCCGATGCCACCGGTGGTACCGGCTATCTGCTCAAAGACCGCATTAGTGAAGTCGCCTCATTCTTAGACTCTTTGGCAATTGTCGCCAGCGGCGGCACCGTCATTGATCCGACGGTAGCGAGCGCGTTGATGTCCACCTCGCGCTCCGGGCTTGCCACCCTGACCCCGCGTGAGCAAGAAGTACTCGAGCTGATGTCGCAGGGGCTTTCCAATAAAGACATCGCCGCGAAGCTCGTGCTGTCGTCCGCTGCTGTTGCCAAGCACGTGTCTAATATCTTCATGAAATTAGGCCTTGACGCCTCAGAGGATAACCGCCGCGTCAAGGCCATCTTGGAGTATTTATCTTCTCAGAACCTGAAATAGTTTGCTGCTTCGCAGCTGCACTATTTCGTGCCAGTCTTTCGGGTCTTGGCAATGAATCCTCCGACAATACCCGCGATGACCAGAACGGCTAGGGCAATCAGCGCCCATGTAGTTACGCCCATTCCTTCGCTGCTTGCAGCTGCATCTACCGATTCAGTAGCTGGGTCGGAAGAATCTGATGGTTCTTTCGCGCCGGCGGCATCAGGAGAATCTGATGATTTTTCTCTAAAGGTCGGGCCGGGTTGCGGCTCACCTTCGGCGACAGCGGCGAGCGAGTAGCGCGCGGTGTGCTGCTCACCATCACCGACTTCTTCATTGTCGCTGTTGGACAGCCTGTTGTAGTTCACGGAAATGTACTGCGAGCCATCTTGGAAGAGCATCCTGGTTGGGACAGTACCGTCTTCGATGTTGCGGTAATTCAGTGGTGCTGCGTGCCCGAAAGTAGTTGAGGATTCAGTTTCTAAAGTAATGCCTTCAGAATTCATCGCCGGCTGGCGCGCCTCGTTGTAGACCTTGATGTCCAAGCGATCTACTGAAATGCCACGGCCGCCTTCAACATCAGTTCCTTCGGTGGCAATCGCTGCAGCAAGACGCTGCCCATATTCGACGGGAACCTTGTAAAAGTGGGTCTCGCCAGGAACGATATCAGCGCTGACGCCTTGCTCATTGCCATCGGGTAATTCAGCAGCATCATCAAACCAGGTGCCTGGCTGGGCGGTTACGGTATCGTCTGGGATTTCTATTTCCGGTACCTCCGACTCCTCTTCAGGGTCCGGCACGCCGCTTGTGTCCTCGCCAGCAAAGCGGGTGATTTTTAGCTCCAGCGGAATGTCTTGGCCTTTTAAGAAATTGCCACGGCGCGAGATAGAAAAGTCCACGTAGCCATCTGCACCGCAGTCTTCGCCGGTGATCTTGGTAATGCCAGCTGCTGTTTGCGTGCCCTGAGCCGAGTTGGGCTCAACCTGGCTCCATGTGTCGCCTAGGCAGGATGAATCGTCGAACTCCAGGCTCATTCCATAGCGGTTATCGGTAAGCCCACCAAAGCTCGGGGGCTGCACCGTCAATGCGGAAATAGCTAGGCGCTCGCCCTCTTCCACCGGTACGCGCCAGTACTGGGCATCACCGTTGATGCTATTCAGCGCGGCACCCGAGTAGTGCAACGGCGAAGAAAAAGTGTCGACGTCCGCAGGAATCTCCGTCGGTGTGGTCTCGCTATCGGAGCCTTCGTATTCTTCTAAGTCAGTCTCATAAGCATTAATGGAGCGCGTGTGCAGAACGCGCATGGATTCGGCCAAGCTATCGGCATCATTAGCATCCAGGTATTGTCCGCCGCCGGCTTCCGCGATGCACTCCAACTCGGTACGTGCTTCATCATCAACCAAGAAACCCACGGTGTTGATGATTAAGTCAATGCCTTGTTCATGTAATTCTTTGGCTACATCGCATACGGGCGGTGGTGCGCAGGTGTCCAGACCGTCAGAGACCAACACAACATTGCGGGCCCCCTCATCGGGAAGCTCATCGGCAGCTTGGCGCAGCGCAGGACCCATCGGGGTATAGCCGGAGGCCTCGATATCATCGACTTCCCCGCGGATATCATCTACCTGTCCGCTGGCCAGCGGCGCTAAGGTGGTGACATCTTTACAGCCGGCTTCCCGTTCTTCCGGCGCATTAGATGTGCCCGTGCCATAGGTAATAAAACCCAGCTCCGAATCATCAGAAACGCCATCTAGGAAAGTATGCGCTGCTTCTTTAGCTGCATCCATACGGGTTTTCCCGCCGGCATCAGCTTGCTCCATAGAGCCCGATGCATCCAGGATGACCATGGTTGGAGGAACGGTATTTTCTTGGCTGCCTTGAGCCATGGCAATAGGAGCACTCGTTATGCCTAACCCCACCGCCATGACCACGCTTGCCCAAACTTTGCCGTGAGTCATGAGCCACAGACTAGCGGTAGGTTAGGTCGCCCTCAACACTTATGGCGTGAAACTTCGATAGTTTCACGCCATAAGTGCAGGACAACGACGTCAAAATTATTTTGATTTCAAAAATTCATAGCTCGCGCGGACACGCTCAAACCACCAGTCGCGGCGCTCTGGGCTCGCAGCTAGGGCAGCTACGCGATCCGGGTCGGCGGCAACGGGCGCGGCGGGAAGGGAGCCATCGACAAGCGTGCGCGGTGCGGCAACATCTTCGACAAACAGCGAGCCCGTGGCCAACCCGGCAGCGGCAGGTACGACATCGATATCTTCATCGTCATAGATCTTCGGCAACGCAGCGACCGTTGCCAGTCCCATGGAAATTCCGACGGCCGTATCCAAGGCAGAAGCCACCGTGACATCCATGTGGCGTGCGCGAAGGTTCTGCGCAATCTCCAAGGTCTTGTGCACCCCACCTAGTGGAGCAGGCTTAACGATGGCTACATCCGCCACCTGCAATTCCGCCACCCGGTAGGGGTCACTGGCCTTGCGGATGGATTCATCAGCGGCAACGCGCACAAAGAGCCCATTGCGCATCAGCTGCTGGCGTACCTGCGCGAGCTCTTCCGTGGTGCGGCAGGGCTGTTCCATGTAATCCAGCGGCATCATTTCTTTCGCTGCGGCAATCGCCTCCTCGACGCTCCAGCCACCATTGGCATCGATGCGGATATTGGCCACCAAGTTCGGCGTGTGCACCGCCGCGTATTCGCGCACAGCCTTTACGCGCGCGATGTCTTCTTCAAGACTTTGCCCGGATTCTGCGACTTTGACTTTCCACGTGCGCACGCCGGGATAACGCGACATGACCTCTGGAACTTCTTCTGCCGCTACTGCCGGGATGGTGCCGTTGACTTCAACGGTGTCACGCACAGGTTCCGGAAAGCCTTCATAAGCTGCCTCGAGTCCTGCGGCGAGCCAATGCGCGGATTCTTCAGGGCCATATTCTACGAAGGGGGAAAATTCGCCCCAGCCGGCGGGGCCATCGATAAGCAATGCTTCGCGGGTGGTGATTCCGCGGAACTTTACAGCCATTGGAAGTGCGACAACGTGCGCGCGGTCTAAGATATCGTCGATCTGCATGCTGACTACTTTAGGCGGCGACTAGATTAGAGTGCATGACTGCAACCCGAACTTATAGCACTGATAATCCTTTTGATGCTTCCCAGTGGCGCGCGGTAGAAGGTTTTTCCGACCTCACCGACATCACTTACCACCGACACACCGGCGAAGGCCGCGCCAATGGCATCGTGCGTATTGCTTTTGACCGCCCTGAGGTCCGCAATGCTTTTCGCCCGCACACCGTCGATGAGCTCTACCGCGTTCTTGACCACGCGCGGCGTACCCCAGATGTCGGAACCGTGCTTTTAACTGGCAATGGCCCGAGTGAAAAAGATGGCGGCTGGGCATTTTGCTCCGGTGGTGACCAGCGCATCCGCGGCCGTTCCGGCTACCGCTATGCCGACGGCGAAACTGCTGACACCGTCGACACGGCCCGCGAAAAGGTGGAGGGCGGGCGCCTGCACATTTTGGAAGTACAACGCCTGATTCGCACCATGCCGAAGGTTGTCATCGCCGTGGTCAACGGCTGGGCTGCCGGCGGCGGGCACTCCCTGCACGTGGTCTGTGATCTGACCATCGCATCACGCCAGGAAGCTGCCTTTAAGCAGACCGATGCCGATGTCGGATCCTTCGATGCCGGTTACGGCTCTGCCTACCTCGCGAAGATGGTTGGCCAAAAATATGCCCGCGAAATCTTCTTCTTAGGCCGCACCTACTCCGCTGAACGCATGCAGCAAATGGGCGCGGTTAACATCGTGGCTGACCACAAAGACATCGAGCAAGAAGCCATCGAAGCCGCCCGCGAAATCAACACCAAATCCCCCACCGCGCAGCGCATGCTGAAGTTCGCTTTCAACCTCACCGACGATGGCCTCATGGGCCAACAAGTCTTCGCCGGCGAAGCCACCCGCCTGGCGTACATGACCGACGAAGCCGTCGAAGGCCGCGACTCCTTCCTAGAAAAACGCGACCCGAATTGGGAAGAATTCCCTTACTACTACTAGGAAATACAACAGCCCCGCGCGAATTACTCACTCGGGGCTGTGGGGTACCTTGCGCCGACCTTTGTCGACGCCATCTACCGCAAAATTACCCCGACACGCTGCTACTTCCAAGCTGCGTTAGAAGACGTTAGAAAATTAGTTAAAGCTTTAAGTTGACGCGACAACATCGATGGTTTACACTTTCGCCATGCTGAATTTCACTTCAACCTTTAAGTCTCCAACTGAGTCCGCCGGCCTCCTCATTGCACGCATCATCCTAGGCGTAGTTCTCATTGCCCACGGCTGGCAGAAGTTCAACGAGTGGACCATTGCGGGAACCACTGAAGCCTTCACCGGTATGGGTGTTCCTGCCGCTGGCATCGCAGCACCTATCGCAGCTGCCATTGAACTTGTCGGTGGCATCTTGATTCTCATCGGTCTGATTACCCGCATTGCTGCCGCACTCGTTGCACTGCAAATGGTTGGCGCCGGTATCTGGGGCGGCCACTTCAGCTCCGGCGTCATGGTTACCGAGAACGGCTGGGAGCTAGTTATGGTTATCGCCGCTGTTGCAGTAATTCTTCTCGCAGCAGGCCCTGGCCAGTACGCCGCAGACAACTTCATCTTCAAGAACAAAGAAGCTGCAGCCAAGACTCCAGTAGCTGCCTAACCTCAAATCCCGGACAATCTACCAAGGCACTTCACCTGGCTTGGTTCCGCAATGAGTCCGCGTTATTTTCCGCCGGCACCTTCAGGTGCCGGCCTTTTAGGTTTTCCCGCGATTAATGTCGATTAATCCTCAATCCCTTATGAGAAGGCAATCCGCAGCGGCTGTACGAATGGGAGTCAACTTGATTATGTTGTCCCCGTTTTTCCCGCGCCGTTGAATTAATCTTTGTCAAACAGCTCGATATATTCGCTTTCGTCCGTCTCGGTCAATTCACTCAGAGCTTCAATAGCTTCTCGCGGCCAGCCCCCAGGCGGACCATACATCATGTACGGACGCCCCTCAGAGTCGATATACATGCCGGGGAGACCACCATTCGTGACCACCAAGCCGTCGTCTATGACGATTCGAGCATCAGCTGGCTCTAAAATCCAACCGCCGCTACTCAGTTGAGTCGAAGGTACCCACTGATACGTAGGGTCGAAATTGTTTGCAATTTCTATCACCTGCCCTTTATCCATGCACCCAAGTTATCCGCTGGATCGGACAGGCAAAGACTGGAAGCTATTCCGTATTCGAACGCACCGTAATTTCATGTGCGGCCACCTCAGCAAGCGCAAAGGGTTCGCCACCATCAACGCTAATATGCAGCAGCCCGGCAAGTGGGGGTTGCACTAGCTCAACCTCAGTACCAGGGCGCATGTTTTGTGCTGCAAGGAAGCGCAGTAGCTCAGGATCGTCATCATTGACCTGCTCCATGATGACTTTTTGACCCACCGAAAGCCCCGCAAGAGTGCAGGTAGAAAGCGGGTCGGTGGAGCCATCGGCACGCGGAATCGGATCCCCGTGCGGGTCGCGGGTGGGGTGATTCAGGTGGGCATCGAGACGCGCGATAAAGCGGTCGGTACAGGCATGCTCCAGCACGTCCGCTTCATCATGGACTTCATCCCAGGTATAGCCCAAAGTTTCCACCAGGAAGGTCTCTAACAGGCGATGACGGCGCGCGACCTGCCGCGATAAATCGCGCCCCAATTCCGTTAGCGTCACCCCGCGGTAGCGCTCGTGCACCACTAATTCCTTGGCGGCAAGACGCTTGACAGCCTCGGAAGCCGTCGGCAGCTTTTGATTCAACGCGGCCGCCAGATCGCCTAGCGCGAGTGGAAGGTCTACCCCGTTGCGCTCTTCATGGTCAAACAGTTCCTTGAGGTAGTCCTGCGTGCGCTCCGGCAAATCTGTCACGTGCATACCCCCATCCTAAACAAACCGTTTTAAAAACAAATCTTCATCCGTATGCTTTCAAGTGTTCAACCTGTTGAACTTAAACATTCAAGGATGGAAATGAAACGAATATTTTTAGGACTTAGCGCCATTGGCGCTACATGTGCGCTCACGGCATGTTCTGCAACCACTGCGCAAAACGCAACTGGAGCTGACGGTTCTGAACCGTTGACGATCTATGCGACCACGGGCTACCTGGCGGATGCGGCGCTAAACCTCGCCCCAGATGCTGATGTCATCACCATGGTCGGCCCGGGCGGTGACCCACACACGTACCAGCCCTCCACCAAAGACATCGAGCAAATGCAGGCTGCAGACCTTGTGCTGTGGAATGGATTGCACCTAGAAGCGCAGATGATTGAGCAGCTGGAGTCGCTCGGTGAGCGGCAGCTGGCGGTCGGTGAACAATTGGATCCCTCCAAGCTTCTTTCATGGGACGAGGAAGGCGACGGTGGTGAGCAGCTTTATGACCCTCATATTTGGAACTCGCCGGAGCTGTGGACCGAGGTTGTAAGCCACATTGGTGACAAGCTAGCCGAAGTCGATGCCGCTAACGCGGATTCCTACCATGCCCATGCCAAGGCCTACTCGGAAGAAATCGAAGCCGCGGCCCAAGCAGCGGAAGCAATGCTTGCCGACGTCTCCTCTCGCACCCTTATTACCGGCCATGATGCGTTTAACTATTTTGGCGACACTTTTGACTTTGAAGTTCACGCCACGGACTTTGTCAGTACCGATGCTGAAAAGTCACCCCAGGAGATTTCAGAACTCGCGGATCTGATTGCACAGAAAGAAATACCAGTTATCTTCCAGGACAACCAGGCCAATCCGCAGGCCATTACCGCGCTGCGCGAAGCGGTAGAATCCCGCGGCTGGGCAGTGGAGGTCTCTGATGAAGAACTCTTCGCAGATACCCTCGGTGCGACTGAGCCAACTGATACTTATCTGGGGGCTTTTGCCCACAATGCTCAAGCAGTGGCAGAAGGCTTAAGTAAATGATCGACATTGAAAATCTCTCTGTTAGCTATGGCGCCAATAAAGTACTGGACTCAATCAGCGCGCATGTCGAACGCGGCCGTATAACCGGTCTTGTCGGCGCGAATGGCGCAGGTAAATCCACTCTCGTCAAAGCAGCCGTTGGCCTCGTTCGCGCTGAGCCCAGCGCGCGCATCACTTTCGATGCCAAGTCACTGGAACATTTTCGTGACCGGCTCGGGTATATGCCGCAGCAAGCTGCACTAGATTGGTCTTTTCCCGCTGTTGTGGAAGATCTCGCCATCATGGGACTTAGCGCCCGGCTACCGTGGTATCGCTGGCCTGGCAAAGAAGAAAAAGCCGCAGCGCATCGGGCATTAGAGCGCACCGGCGCTGCAAATTTAACCAAACGACCAATCGCCGCATTGTCAGGCGGGCAACGACAAAGGGTACTGCTGGCGCGCACGCTTGCTACTGACCCAGACTTGCTCATCCTCGATGAGCCTTTCGCCGGCGTGGATGCCGTAAGTCAAGACGCCATCGTCAGTGTATTGCGCGATTTACGCGATAGTGGCGTCACGGTATTGCTGGTTCATCACAACCTGGCTGAAGTCGCTGATTATTGTGATGACGTTATCTTGCTTGGTACCGGCCGCATCATTTCCTCCGGTCCAACCCAGCAAACCCTAACGGATACCGCCATCTCCCAGCTCTTTTCCCTCCCACGTTAGTCCCCCATTATGAACCCTTTTGATCTCCTCACGGACTACACGTATACCCAAGCGCTTTTGGGTACGGTCATCATCGGTGTCTGCGCCGGCGCCTTAGGACCTTTGGTGCTGGTCCAGCGCCAAGCGTTGATCGCCGATGCCATCGCGCACTCCAGTTTGCTTGGTCTCCTCGGTGTATTCCTTTTCGTCGCCACTTTTGGCTTAGATGGCCGCAATCCCCTGCTGCTCATCGCAGGCTCTATCCTCACGGGCCTAGTAGCCGTCGCCATTATCTCCGTTATCACTGACCGCACGGTGATTCATCGGGATGCTGCGATGGCGGCAACATTAACGACTTTCTTTTCACTCGGCATGCTATTGCTTCAATACATTTCCCGTAATCCCATCCCCGGCAAAGCCGGAATCCAAAATTACCTTTTGGGCAATGCCTCGACGCTCACCCGCTCCGATGTGAAATCCGCGCTTGTCATCGGCGGCGGTGTATTGCTTATTCTTTCGTTGGTACACCTTAAGCAATCCGCTGTCGTCTTTGACGCCCCTTTCGCCCAGCTAGCGGGCATCAAATTAAATATCGTCAGATCTTTGGGATTTATCGCCCTGGTAGCAATCACCGTCATCGGCGTCAAAGTGGTTGGCGTCGTGCTGATGGTCGCAGTCGTCATTGCGCCTGCCGTCGCCGCACGGCAATGGACCAACCGGCTAATCCCTTTCATCGCCTGCTCTGGGACAATCGGCGGACTTTCGGCTGTACTCGGCACGTATTTCTCTATTGCCGCGGGCGAAACTGCAGTTGGATCCATCCCCACCGGCCCCGCGATTGTCTTGGTTCAAGGACTCATCGCAGCCGCTTCCCTCACAGCAAAGAAGGTGCGCTCCACTCATGTCTTTAGCTCTTAGCGCCTGCATATTAGCGATTACCACAGCGCTGGCCTGCGCGATTCCAGGAGTCTTCGTGGTTTTAAAGCGCGACAGCATGCTTATCGATGGAATCGGCCACGCCGTCTTACCCGGCATCACCGTCGGATATCTCTTTACCTCCGATATCGATTCCCCCTGGCTGCTACTGACTGCCGCACTCGGTGGTCTCGCCGTTGCCCTGGGCACCGATTGGTTGGGACGAAGCGGAATCATCACTAATGATGCGGCACTCGGTCTGATCTTTCCTGCACTTTTTTCCGCCGGCATTATTCTGATTTCCACTCGCATGTCTAATGTGCACTTAGATGTTCACGTAGTGCTCATCGGTGACTTGAACCTGGTTGCTTTTACCAATCCCGGCTATAGCCTCATCATGCTGGCTGTAGCCGCCGTCAATGCTGCTTTCATCTTGGCCACCATGCCGCGGCTGACTACCGCGACCTTCGATCCCAGCTACTCCCGTGTCGCAGGCATCCGCACACGGGCCCTGCACACCATCTTCATGGCATTGGTTGCCGCCACTGCTACCGTTGCATTCCACGCAGCTGGTGCCATGTTGGTCATCGCGCTCATGATTTTTCCCGCCATCTGCGCTCGCCTTCTCACCAATCGTGTGCCGATGATGTTTCTTATCGCCTGCATCGTTTCCATCTGCACCGCACCGGTTGGTTTCTGGCTGGCTTATCACGCGAACGCGTCAACCTCGGCGTTTATGGCCGTGACCTACGCGGGAATCTTTGTCATAATTCTTGTTCTTCGTTTCATTATCGTTCCACGTCGCACCGCGAAAGTTGGCATTAACTGACTAAGGTTTTAAGTCGTGCCACATGTTCTTCGTCCTTTACCTATCTCACCTGCCGATCCGCTAGCTATCCTGCCTGACCTGGAATTAGCCATTACGGGCCGCTATTCGCTCCTACCTTTACCCGCTGCGGATAAGACCAAGTCCACGCTGTTGAAAAATTCACAGCGCGCGGGCGAAGAAATCGACGCGGATATCGCATTGGTGGTGCCCACCTCAGGTTCGACTGGTACTCCGAAGGGCGCACAGCTCACGGCGCATAATCTGATCTCTAGTGCAGATGCGACCTACCAGTACCTGGGCGGGCCGGGGCACTGGTTGCTCGCGATGCCAGCGCACCATATCGCCGGACTGCAGGTGCTTATTCGCTCCATGGTTGCAGGGGTGGAGCCCTTGGCTATCGATGTCTCCGCCGGCTTTAATATCTCCGAGTTCGCGCGTGCTACCCGGGAGTTAAAAGAGACGGGCGAGCGCACTTATACCTCGCTCGCTCCGATGCAGCTGGCCAAGGCAATGGATACCCAGGTGGGTATCGAAGCTTTGCAATCCTATGATGCAATTTTGGTCGGCGGTGCTGCCACTAATCCGCAGTTGTTGGAGTCAGCAGCCAGAATGCAGATCAATGTTGTGACCACGTATGGCTCTTCTGAGACTGCCGGTGGCTGTGTCTATGACGGAGTAGCCTTGCCCGGCGCGCAGGTACGCGTGGATGAGGGCCGCATTTATCTAGGTGGGCCAACCATCGCGCATGGTTATCGCAATGCGCCCGGCCATGAAGCTTTCGCGGAGCCCGGGTGGTTTCAAACCTCTGATGGCGGTGTCTTAGAAAATGGCGTGCTCACCGTGACAGGGCGCTTGGATAACATCATCGATTCTGGCGGGCTCAAGCTGCACCCAGAGGTGCTGGAGAACGCGATGCTAAAAGTTACCGGCGTCGACCAGGCTTGTGTTGTGGGCATCCCCCACTCGCGCTTGGGACAGGCAATTGTCGCTGCTTATACCGGCAATGCGTCGATGACCGATATTTTAGAAGCACTCGAAGAAGCACACACTCCACGCTGGCAGCTGCCGAAAGATCTCAAGCAGCTACCGGAGATGCCAGTCACTGGCCCCGGCAAGATTGACCGACAGGCGGTAGTGAAACTATTTTCGCCGTAATGTTAGGTGTTATGCGCACTAATCGACATTTCGGCTATGACTTTTTCACCCACACCATCCAGGTCCCCTGGGATCCTTTTAATGCCCCGGATGGTGAGACTTTCGAGCTTTTCGCACGCGAGATTGTTGCCCCCGATAAGCACGACGCACCCGCGATTGTGTATTTGCAAGGCGGACCGGGATCGCCCGCTCCTCGACCACTGAATGCTTCGGGCCTGGTTGGGGAAATGCTCAAAGAGTTTCGCGTTATTTTGCTTGACCAGCGCGGCACAGGGAATTCGCACCGCATCGATTCGGCAAACCCAGCGGATGCGAAGCGTCTGAACTTACTGCGCCAGGAGTACATCGTCGAGGATGCAGAAGCGCTGCGCAAGCATTTGAACATCGACAAGTGGTCGCTCTTTGGCCAGTCTTTCGGCGGCTTCTGTATTACGGCGTATCTTTCCCGCCACCCCGAATCCGTTGAGCACGCTTACCTTACTGGTGGTTTGCCGACGCTGGAGAAAAGCGTCGATGATTTATATCGCACCACCTTTGCCAAGCTACAGGTACGCCACGATCGTTTCTACCGCGAGTATCCGTGGGCGGAAGATCGCATTCGCGAAATCTGCGCACACTTGGAAGACTCAGCGGAAATTCTGCCGACCGGCGAGCGACTATCGGCACGACGCTTTCGCACCATCGGCATCAATCTAGGCCGCGGAGTCGGATTCCACTCGCTGGCGTATCTGCTGGAAAATCCTTTCCACGCCCACGGCGGCGAAAAGCGCCTGCGCACGGATTTCCTCAACACCGTCGGCGCGCAAGTCTCTTTTGCCGGTAATCCTCTGTATGCCTCAATCCACGAAAGCATTTATGGCGGCGTCGGTGGGCAAAAGGCCACCAATTGGTCGGCGCACCGCATGCGTGAAGAAATCCCGGGGTTCGAAGAGAGTCTCGATCCGCGTACGGCTAATAAGTTCTATCTCACCGGCGAGCACATCTTCCCGTGGCAATTCGACGAGGATCCGGCTCTTATTCCCGATAAAGAAGCAGCGATGGCAGTAGCAGCGCATGAGTGGCAATCCTCGCCCTATGATGCCGCAGTGCTTGGTGATGCCCCCATCTCCGCTGCTGAAATATACCTCGATGACATCTACGTGCCTTTCGAAGAATCACTAAAGACCGCGCAGACCTACGGCGACCTGAGATTCGAAGTCACCAATGTGTTCCAACACGACGGCATTGGCCATGATGGAGCGGGCATCTTTGCCCGCTTGCGCGGTCTCGTCGAGGACCGATGAACGCAGACGTGAAGAAAAGAACTCGTACACTCTCGGTGCACGAGCTCTTTTGCCATACAGGTTAAACAGGTAGGAGATATCCAACGGGCAACACCAGCTGTGCGTATTCTGCGAGTACCCAAATAGCTGCACCAATGCAAAGAGTGTAGATGATTGTAGGTATTAATCTCATCCGAGCAACTACCAGTAAGAATACAAGAGAGAAAGCTACAGTTCCGATGAGCATTCCAAACAAGAAGATTAGCCAAATGTAACCGACAATCCATGCAATGGAAGCCAAGACAATAATGACTCTGGCTCGCCAATTGTCTTTTTCACCAGCGGTTAGTTTGACGTCCTTGCCGACTCTAATGTCACGGAAAATACTTAGCACGCCTAAGACAACTCCCAATATGCCGACAGCCAGAGGGAAGAGTCGACCGCTATTTGAGAACTGGAACGAAATAACGATGGTAGCAGCGAAGAATACTAACATGACTAGCGAAACCGCAATATCCAGCTTCATTGGAACAGGCAAGTCCGACTTTTCCGAGACCTGAACCTCTTCAACTCCTTCTTCTGTCTTGCGGAAGAACTTCCGGACGAATGGAATGATTACTGCACCCGCGAGAATCAAGATTACAACCATCACGAACGGACGCGTCATCCATTCTGCTGGGGAGAACACGTTAACTGTCAGGAAGTAGTACCGCTCAAAAGGTTCTGCCAACACGTATGCGATTAGGAATGGTGCTCGCGGGATATTTGTCATCTTGCAAATCCAACCCACAACACCAAGCAAAAGCATCATGTAGAAGACGTTGAGGTTCAGAGGCTCCTGGAATCCACTGAAGAACAACAACGGAATAAGAGCTGCAGCAAGAATCGGGAAGGCCACGTAGCTCAAACGAGCCAACGGCTTCGCAGCAACGAAAGCTACGGCAGCACCTAGGACGCTGGCGATAGCAAAAGCCCAAACGATGAAGTAAACAAGATCCAGTTCATTTGTAATCAGACCAGGACCAGGCTGGATACCAAAGATTAGAAGAACACCCAACAGCAATGCGAATGGCGCTGCACCAGGAACGCCGAATAGCAATGTCGGAATCAGGGAACCCGACTCGATACCGTTACTTGCTGCGGATGGCGCAATGACGCCGCGTGGGTCGCCTTTACCGAAGTTATTCGTTCCAGGTTTCCTTGATGCAAAAGCTTGAGCTTGTCCGTATGCCAACCATGAGCCTGCAGTTGCACCGACGCCTGGCAGGAAACCGACACCAACACCGACAGCAGACCCACGAATAACATCCGTCCAATGCTTTGCAATATCTCGAATACCTTGGCTCCATCCACCGCCGAGATCCATACCGCCTTTGGCGACCTTGGTCTTCTGCGCAGTGAGGTCAATGATTTCAGCCAAGCCGAAAATACCCAGAGCTGCGGCCACGAGGCCGATACCATCAGTGAGGTATTCCGAGCCAAAAGTAAACCGATACTCTGCGGAGATTGGTGAGACACCAACCATTCCGAGAACCAAACCGAACGTTGAAATCAAAAGTCCCTTGATGACATTTCCCTTTGACAACATTGCGGTTAGGAAGATACCCATAACAATGAGGACGAAGATTTCGGGAGAGCCGAATGCTGTGACAACTGGTCGTGCAATGGGAACGATGACGGTTAGCGCAATGATGCCGATAATTCCGCCGATCATCGAAGCAATGAAACTCGCGGACAAGGCACGTCCGCCCTGGCCTTTCTTCGCCATTTCATGTCCATCAAGCAAGAACACCGAGGCGGCTGCGGACCCGGGGATGCCCAACACAACTGAGGTAATCACGTCAGATGTGTGGACCACTGCTACTGCACCAATAATCATCGCAATGGCCTGATTTGGCTCAAGAATGAATACGAAAGGAAGAAGTACTGCAACCGCTCCCGTGCCTCCCAGACCTGGGATAACACCGATGATGATGCCTACGATGACACCCGCACCTAAGTACAGCCACATCGATGGGTCGGCGAACTGTGAAAGCGCTTGTAAAGCTGCATCAAACATTATTCCAACCTCCTATCCGTGAACCGGTGCATCATATTTATTCGCAAGAATTTCATTGGTATAGCTCATAATCTCCGGATCGATTTTTAGCGCTTTCCTAAATTCATCGCGGTTTTGTTTTCCGGAGAGCAAGTCATACCCACCCAATGCTGAGTTAGCTTCTTCTTTGAACGAAGAGTCTGCATTAAGTTCATCAATCATTTGGTCATAGGTATCTACGACCGCTGGATCTGTGCCTTCGTTTGCCCAAAGCCCTTTCTGGTAGAAGAAGCCTGGGACTACAAACGCGCGATAGGCCTCATATGCTTTACGCTGTTCTTCGGTCTTTCCTCCGTACTCTTGATAGATTTCTTCAAAAGTTGGGATTTCAGGGAGGTTTGGATCTCGGACGACTTCGCCGTCTTCCAAGATGCCGACGCTAAACAGAGGAAGAGCTTCACCGGTTTCTACATACGGACCAACCTGGGATAAATAGGAAGCTGTTGTTTGGAAGTCCAGGTCTGTTTCCCCTCGTTGGACTGCAAGGCGGCTCGGACCACGTCCTTCCATTCCGAAGACGCCTTTAACGGGAGCTCCCAAAGCTTCAAGTGCAAGCAATGGAACCAGGTCTAAACCTGTGGCCGACATCCCGCCGTACAGGACTTCATCCTCATGGTTGATCAAGCTATCAATGTCGGTAATGCCACTCTTATCACTCGTCCAGAGCACAGCTCCGGTGCCGTTGAATGCCAATGGCTCCATCTCAGAGAACTTGAACTCAGCCGCTGGGTGCCCGAGCATGCTTTGGAAATAGGTGGTAGCCGAAGCAACCATTACTTGATCCCCTGTTTGAACACCTGCCTGCACATAAGCATTGGTTCCGGTAATTGATTCACCACCTGGAATATTCTCCACCTGATAGCGATTGACGTCATCCTGCTTTTCAGCGAAGTATGGCGTGATGAATCGAGCCCACGTATCCGTACCGCCACCCGTGCCGTATGGAACAACGACGTCAATGATGCCGTTGCCCGAAGGATTATAGGAGGATTGTGCTGGGGCACAACCGACCAAGAATGTCACAGCTGCAAGAACAGCTCCAGTGACTGCTTTCTTTCCATTTTCAAATATACGAGACATCACGCAACCTCAATTCGTGGACCAACCTCATCGTGCTCCGGCAGAAAGAGCGTTGCGTCCGCGATAGTCCTCGAGGTACGCACGACACCGATTTCGGTAGCAAAATCATCTTTAGAAACTTTAGTTTCAATCACTCCGACAGGGGTCAGAATTCTCAAAGATTCTGGCTGGGCAGAAGCAGAATGGGCTACCGTTCCTTCTTCAAGAATTGCCTTGGAAATTGCGATGCTTCCTGTAACCGGGATTGCTGGATGCAGCTTTCCCATCGACAGCATCAAGATATTCAGGTCCGACCCTTCGCTAGTCGAAGGAGTAACAACACCGATCTTTGGAATTGCCCGTGCTGCCGACTCCAACGAATCTGACAATCCCATCATGACCGAGGCTTTACGCCGTACTTCATCTAGAAGATCCAGCTGCGAAGCAACCGTTGCAGGCCAATCTTCATAATTCTCAGATGCCAATCCAAAATCACTCGCTGCCACCATGACCACTGGAGCACCCGCGTCAATCAAGGTCACATTGAAAACTCGTCCACCAACTTCTATCTGATCCATCTTGTTACCAGTTGGAAACAGCGCACCGGTTGTCTTACCTTCAGGGTCGGTGAACCCGAGAACTACTTTATGGCCAGCAAATTTAGTTCCGGGCATAGTTTCGGTTGGTGATTCCACTAGTTTTCCGTTAGGTGTGTCCAATGACTGAACGATCACCTGGTTGGTGTTTTCATTAAGCACACGAATACGTGTCACACCTGGCTCTGCCTTAACCAGTCCCGTTTCAATTCCGTACAAGCCAACTGTTGCTGAGCAGTTCCCGCAATTGCTCCCCCAGTCAACCTTTGCCTCTTCGATGCCGACTTGAGCGAAGGAAAACTTGATGTCGATATCAGGATCCTCACTCGGAGAAATAATGACTGCTTTACTCGTGGTTGAGGTTCCACCTCCAACACCATCTAGCTGTCGCACGTCGGGACTACCGAAAGCACGCAATAGTACATCATCCACGGTCGAACTCTGCGCTTCCAGTTCCTCAGACTCGAACACCCAGCACTTACTTGTACCGCCACGCATCCAACGCGCTTGAATTTCCATCTTGTGTAACTCCTCTCACTTTTGAACTAAAGCAAGTTTCAACCCACAAGAGATTTAAGTCAATGTAAAGTATTTTGATGTCTTTTAAGCAATACTTAAAATAAATTGCTGTTTGATGTTGACGCGGTATCCTAGTTTCAACCATTCCGAGCTTTTAGGGCCACTCAACCTCGGAATTAAGTAATTCTTAACGGAGTTAAATAACTATTTAGGTAGTACTGGAGGGAAACTTCAAAAATGTACGATGTTCGCCGTCTCCAAACCTTCGCGAAGGTCATTGAACTAGGGTCCGTGAGCGATGCTGCGGATGAACTTTCCTTCACCCCATCAGCAGTCTCGCAACAGTTAAAGAAGCTCGAAACAGAGGTTGGACTCCAACTGGTGTGGCGCACTCAGAACGGCCTAGTCCCGACTGAGGCGGGCCTTGTTCTCGCAGAGCACACGAGAAGAATTCTCCGCCAGCTCGCTGCCGCAAGAGCAGATATCTCTGACCTAGCAGCTGGGCGAGTCGGCAGCTTGTCTATCGGCGCATTCCCCACTACAGCAGCATCTTTTCTTCCGCTAGCAATCAACGAATTCAATAGCCGCTATCCAAATATTGATCTATCGATACGAAGCGCCCGCCTCAACAAACTAATCAGCAGTTTGGAGGAAGGAGAAGTGCAGTTGGCATTGCTTTGGGACTATCCGTGGAATCCCCTCACCACCGAGGGGATAGAACTCGTCGAAGTATTCACCGAGCCCTTCGTAATTCTCGTTCCACAATCCCATAAATTAGCTGACCGAGCTTCAGTAAAGATCTCCGAGTTAACCACTGAAAAGTGGGTGGCGCGAGGTGACGACCACCCGGTTGTCGAAGTTATCGAGCGTTCTGGATCCAGGGCAGGTTTCCGCCCTCAAATCAGCATGTACGCCAACGATTACCAAGAAACCCAGGCAATGGTCAGCGTCGGTATTGGAATTGCTATCGCACCCCGCAGCGCCTTGTCCGTGCAGCACCCGAATGTAAGAGTGCTTGAAATCGAAGGAACTCCGCCTCAGCGGCGAACCCTCCTCGGGCAGCGGGAAGAGCGAGCCCTCTCCCCGCTTGAGATGGCGTTTAAATCCGTAATCCTCGAGCAAGGAGCACTCTTTGCCAGCCAACAATCCGGTAGCTAAAGACCTGAGGTAGACAAAAGACTCGATAGCCCGTAAATCCTCCACTACTTACGGGCTATCGAGTCCTTGTTTATCGCGCTTAAGCCGCTTTGGGCTTTAAGCGCCCGGCGCTTCAGCAGCAGCCTGGACTGCGGCCTTAACTGCTGGAGCAACGCGGCCATCGATAGCTTCTGGCACAATACAGCCTGGCTCGAGTTCGTCTGCGACGATGGACGCAATGGCATCGGCAGCAGCCAGCTTCATCTCTGGGGTGATCTTCGCGGCCTTCGCAGCGAGTGCACCAGCGAAGATACCTGGGAAAGCCAGGACATTGATGATCTGGTTCGGCAGATCAGAGCGGCCGGTCGCAACAATCGCGGCGTACTTCCGTGAGATCTCTGGATCGATTTCTGGGGTTGGGTTTGCCAGGGTGAAAATGATGGGCTGGGGAGCCATCAACTTCACGGCTTCTTCACCGATGCTGCCACCAGACACGCCGATGAAAAGCTCTGCGCTTTCAAAGGCTTCATTGACGCCGCCAGTAACGTTGCGTGGATTGGTCTTGGCAGCCAACGCCTGCTTGGTCGGCGAAAGGTCGGTGCGGTCTTTTTGGATAACACCACGCGAATCCAGCACGATGATATCGGTCGCGCCTGCATTGGTGAGCATGTCGACGGTTGCTACACCGGCAGCACCAGCACCAGAGATGACGATCTTCAGGCCTGCAAGCTCACGACCGAGCAGCTTCAAAGAGTTGCGTAGTGCGGCGAGGATAACCACGGCGGTACCGTGCTGATCATCGTGCATGACTGGGATGTCGAGGCGCTCAATGAGACGGCGCTCGATCTCAAAGCAACGCGGTGCAGAGATATCTTCCAAGTTGATTGCACCAAAAGAAGGCGCCAAGCGCGCGATGGTCTCCACCAGCTCATCAACATCCTGGGTATCCAGGACGATGGGAACTGACTTCAAACCAGCAAATGCGCTAAACAGCTGTGCTTTACCTTCCATGACAAGCAGGGAGGCCTGCGGTCCGATATCGCCCAGGCCTAAAACTGCGGAGCCATCGGAGATAACAGCAACGGTGTTGCCAACGCCGGTGTGCGTGCGGGCAACTTCTGGGTCGACAGCAATAGCCTCGCATACCTTGGCCACACCTGGGGTGTACGCCAAAGAAAGGTCGCGCATATCGCGCAAGGGGCGGGTCGAAGCAATCGAGAGCTTGCCACCAGCGTGCGCGTCAAAGATTTCTTCTTCGGTGAGATTCTGAGTATTGCGTTTCAATACTGCAGTCATCGTTTTGCCTAGCTATCTCGTGTGAGATTGTCGGGAGTAGTTTCTAACCAGAAAACACTAGTTAAATCTATCGCCTTATAGGAAATACGGATTGCGAACATTTGTGAATATCGCACTGACCTTTATTGCTAGCTTTGCAACGAATCGCTTAACAGCGAATATAAATCAAACTGCTCGCGATACATGTCATCGAATTAGCGCAACAGTGGTCGCGACCATAGGGCGAGAACCAACGTAGAAGCCAAAGACAATCCCGCCATAATCCATAAGGTGCCGGCAGTCCAAGAAGCATCGACAGCCACCGCGCCCAAAGCAGCCCCGGAGGCAATGCCTACTTGATAGGTCACGACATACAAAGAGGACGCCGCATCCGGGTTATGACGACCCGCATGCAAGAAGATGGTCGTGCCCAAAGTCGGCAGCGCGCCATAGGCCCCACCGAAGACGATGATCGCCAAGAAGATCAACGCCGTGGAGAGGACCCCTGAAAGCCCGAAAGCCAACTGGCCTAAAATCGCAGCGATGAGAAATAGCGCGGTGGTATGCACGCTGCCGCGCAGCATGCGGCGATCGACGGTGCGCGTCGCCACGGTAACGCCGAGTAACCCCAGCGCGCCGAAGACGAAAAGACCGATGGAGACGAAGCCCGCGCCGGCGGTCTCCGAAAGAATCAATCCCAGGTAGGTATAAGCAGCGAACACACCGGTGACCGCCAGCATCAAAAAGAGCACCAGGGAAATAAGTCCCCACGGCATCGAACGCTTTTCCTGGCTCGCTAAATCCCTAGGCAAAGGTGGTAGCGAGGGCACCGTGGGCAGCAAGACCATCAGCGCGGCAACGGTAAGCGCGCCTAATACCCAGGTGGTTGGGCGCCAGCCGATAAGTCCGCCGAGCCAGGTAGCCAACGGTGAGCCCACCACCAGCGCCATGGTGGAGCCCACCGATACAATGCCCACTGCCTTGCCGGTATGCCCCGGCGACATGCGCGCGGCCATAGGCCCTACGAGAGCCCAAAACACGCCATGCGTCAAAGCGGCGGTAATGCGGCCAACCGCCAGCATCGAATAGTTAACGGTGAGCGCTTGGACCACGATGCCGGTAATGAGAAAGCCTAAGGTCGCAAGGAAAATGGTGCGCTTATCAAAACGCCCCAACCAGATCATCGCAGGTATGGTAACCACCGCGACAACGCCAGCGTAAATGGTCATCAGCAAACCAATGCGCGATTCAGAGACATCTAAGTCACGCGCCATAGGGCTAATCAACCCGACGGCGAACATCTCAAAAGTGACATACACAAAAGCCGCAAAGCTCATGGCGGTCAAAGGAACAATGAGGAAACGGGATTCACGAGATTCAGCAGCAGCGAGATTAGACATGCGAAAGCTCCTTCCTTTTTCACGAAGGCATCAAGGGGATAAGACAGGGTGGATAAATCTCCATAAACAGTAGACCTCTAACTAGCGCACCACTAGCTGGGGCAAGGTATTTAGGCCGCGACGTTAGCAACCTAACTTTCTTATCTGGCTGCGACGAAGCTCGGCGTCGAAAAGCACAAGTTAATACGCCTGTCAACGCGCAACAGCGCACCGTGAGACAATGGACGCTATGTCTAGTGCGAAAAATTGGCTTGAGGGCGCGCGCCCACACACCTGGGCAAATGCTTTTGCCCCTGTTTTGGCAGGTACTGGTGCTGCCGCCGCGGTCGGCGGGTTCCACTTTGGCCGAGGGCTTTTAGCGCTTATTGTCGCGTGGGCTCTGATTATTGGCGTGAACTTCTCCAATGATTATTCCGACGGCATTCGCGGCACCGATGATGACCGTACTGGCCCGCAGCGGCTTACCGGCGGCGGATTAGCCAAACCCCAGCACGTGAAGTTCGCAGCTTTTAGCTGCTTTGCGGTTGCAGCCGTAGCTGGCATCTGGCTCTCGCTGGCAGCTGGCGCGTGGTGGTTTATCCTTATCGGCGCGTTGTGTATCGCTGGCGCGTGGTTTTATACCGGCGGGAAAAACCCTTATGGCTACCGCGGGCTGGGTGAAGTCGCTGTATTCGTCTTCTTCGGCCTCGTCGCGGTACTGGGCACCCAATTTACCCAGGCTGGCAGAGTCTCCTTTACCGGCCTGCTGTTGGCGCTGGGTGTTGGTGGCATGAGCGCTGCAGTGAACTTGGCCAACAACATCCGGGATATCCCATCGGACTCACAGACCGGGAAGATCACCCTCGCCGTACGCTTAGGCGATGCCCGCTCCCGCCTGCTCTTTACCGTGTTGCTTACGCTGCCGGTTCTCTACACCATCCTCATTGCCTTCGGCTCCTGGGCGGCACTGGTCGCACTGGTCTACATACCGTTCGCTTTGAAGTCCGTACGCACGGTCAACCGCGGCGCGAAGGGCAAAGAACTCATTCCTGTGCTTGGTCTCACCGGGCGCGCCATGCTCATCTGGGCAGTACTATCCGCTCTTGCTGTGGCGGTGGTTTAAACAATGCTGGGGGTTATTACTGGCTTCGCCATCATCTTGGCCGTGATTTTCACCGGCTGGATTCTAGCGCGCACAAAAATCATTCGCTCTAGTTCAGAGCGTTTGATGTTCAACCGGGTGGCTTTTTATGCTGCGACACCCGCGCTACTTTTCGATGCCGTCTCCAAAGCCGACCCAGAAAACTTCCTCACCCCAGTCACCTTGGTCATTTCGATTGCCACGGTGCTGGTCTCAGTTATCTATGGGGTGATTTTCTTCCGGCAAGGAATCGCGGGAATTGGAATTGGTGCGGCATCGTCAAGCTATTTCAACTCTGTCAATATCGGCCTGCCGGTCAGTATCTACGTCATTGGTGATGCCACCCACGTAGTCCCCATCATGTTGCTGCAGATGATGTTTTATACCCCGGTCATCCTGGGAATGTTGGGCGGCGGCTCCTTCTTCGGTGCCGTCAAGACGGGGCTTTTAAGCCCGGTTGTGCTGGCTTCTTTCGCCGGTTTTATCGTCGCAGTAATGGGCTGGGAAGTCCCCGATCCTGTGGCTGAGCCAATCGCACTGTTGGGCGGTGCGGCCATTCCGATGGTCTTGATGAGCTTTGGTGCATCGATTAGCGGTGCGGGCGTACTTTCTGATGTGAAATCCCGCCCTGCTGTACTGACTGCAACCACCTTGAAGCTTGTCGGCATGCCGCTGGCAGGTTTTATCACCGCTACCCTGCTAGGGCTTGAAACCGACCTGGTCTATGCCTGCACCATCTTGTGTGCGCTGCCTACGGCCCAAAATGTCTACAACTACGCCGCTACATTTGAACGCGGCCAAACTATCTCGCGCGATACCGTGTTCATCACCACCTTTGCATCCCTTCCGGTGATGCTGATTATCGCGCTATTGTTTGGACGTTAAGTCTTCCTATCAGCTAGATGGTATGTCTTGTGTCCAAACCGAAGAACTCAGCACACGCGAAAAAGCCCACTGCGAAATCCCGCAGGAGCCCAGAACAGCTTGCTAAAATTATTGAAAACAGGCTGGTCCGCGAACTCACGGGTTTGGAACCCGACGAGCTCCGACGCGCATTCATGCTCACGCAATGGCAATCCGGCGAGATCGATGACAAGACCAACACCGTCACCTTCGCCGTTGATGTGCGCCAACTTGCCTCCCGGCATTGGCAGTTAGAGTTGGAATCTCAAAAAGTTACCGCCGTGCACGTGAATCTCAACCGGATTACGGACAAGGAAAATTACGAATACGGCCTGATGCGGTATGTGCCCGGCACCTCTATTTGGGTGCGCACCATCCCGATTACCCCAACCTACTTGGGAGCTTATAGTTTCCGGTTGATTACAGACGATGACGAAGTCATTGACCAACCACCGCACACCCGTGTCCGCCAGCAAGTTCGCACGGCTTATCCGGATCATGCCAGCGTTTCAGACATTTCAATGCGCAGTAGGCTTGATGTTGATGAGGAAGGCCGCGGCACCAAACTTGTTTCAGGTCCGCTGGCCCCGAACCAAGACCATTGGAATCGTGACAATCATCGGCTGCACGGGCAAGTTATTACCGCTTATCTCGAAGACCCAGACCTGAAGATTTTTGCGTATCTTCCCACCCATGAATTTTCTGGCGCTGCTGCGAAGAAGCCATGCCGGGTGCTCACGCTTTTCGATGCCGAAACCTGGTTCTTCAAATTCGACCTGCCCTACGTACTCGAAAGGGCTGTCGCCCATGGCATGGAACCAGTTGCTGTTTTAGGAATTGCCAATCACGACAATGCGCACCGGGTTGAGCAGCTCAAGGCCAATCCGGAATTTCTAGAAAAGGTCGGCGACATTGGTGAAACCTGGATTCACAATGAAGCAAATCAGCGTGGGATGGAGCTAAATCCCGATGACAACACCATCGCCGGACAGTCCCTCGGCGGGCTATCCGCGCTGTATGCCGGCCTGTTAAATCCGGAGAAATACTCCACGGTCATCGCGCAGTCCCCATCCTTGTGGTGGAGCCCCGCAAAAGGCAGCACCCCGCGTGATTTAAAGCACCCTTCTCATGGGTGGCTAATAGACCAGTTTTATAAAACCAAGCCCAAAGCACTTCCGCACGACACCAACTTCGACATCCATGTCGGGGTGCGTGAGGGCGCGATGGTCAATCAAGCACACCTGCTGGCCATGGCGTTAAAGGCGCGCGAAATCCCGCATGAATTACACGTTTATGACGGCGGACATGACTGGGGATGGTGGCGCGCAGCCTTGTTGGAGCACCTTGGTGCCCAGCCCGTGAAAGCCCGCTGGGCGGATTTTGGCGCAGAGTTCGGGGTTTAGTCGTTTTCCTCGTTGCCGCGTCCGGAGAGCTCGCGCTGCACCCAAGCCTTATGCTCTTGGCGCTGGCGGGAGTATTCGGCAATGGACTGAGTAGCTTCTAGGCGCCACTGGGAAAAGACCAGCATCGAGAGCGGCAATGCTACAAAGAGTGCGAGCAGCGCGGTAAATACCAGCGGGATCGGCGCATCAATGACAACTGCCACTACTTGAATAACGACAGTGAGAATAATGAACAGGGCAAGGCGCGCGAGCCCGTATTTTACTACTGCGCGGCGCGACTTCTTGCGAAGTTCGGGGTCCGGAATTGGTGCTTGATCATCCACAGGCACTTAGTTTACCTCCTGAGATTTTCGCCACGTAGAATGGCCTACATGGGTCGGATTATATTATTGCTCTTGCTTATCGCAGCCGTGGTTTTAGTCTGGAAAGCCTTTGGACCTAGCTCCTGGAACCAGAAGAAAACCCCGACGGTGGCGCCGCCACGCGAAATTAAGGGACCCGACGACGATGAAGATTTCTTGTGGCAATTAGAAAAAGAAGCCTTCAAACAGCGCCGCCAACGCGAGCGCGCAGCAGAAGAAAAGCGTCCGCCCAAGCCCAAGAATCAAAATAACGCTGCAGATACTCCGGATACTTCTAATTCTCCCGATACTCCGAATCCTGGGGAGAAACCCGATTCCGGCGAAGATAGTCCCCAGGCTTAGTGCTTAAGCCGCTAAGCCTTTGGGTTTTGGGGCACCAGCTTAATATCGAAATCGAGAGCTTGGGCTACAGCAATAACCTTTTCCCAGCGCACGCCTTCGCCGCCGTGTTCAATGGTGTGCAGCGTGGAGCGTGAAACTCCAACGGTCTTAGCTAAATCTTGTTGTACGATCCCAAAATCACGGCGCCTTTGTGCGAGGCGCTGACCAAGCTCAACTAGCGTGTGATTATCGCTGGCGGGCTTGCCCTGCTTTTTGCGGGTTGGGTTCGTCATAACAACTAGTTTAGCCCAGCGTAGGAGTGGAGTCCGGATACGACCATATTGATGAAGAAGAGGTTGAAAATCATCGTGGATAGCGCAACAACGTTAATCCATGGCGCGAACTTCGCCCAGGATGGGGTTGCACGCGCGTGCAGGTAGGCAGCATACAGAATCCAGGTTGCGAAGGAGACAGTTTCTTTCGGGTCCCAGCCCCAGAAACGACCCCAGGCAGCTTCTGCCCAGATAGCGCCCAACACGATGCCCAGACCCAAGGTTGGAAGGGTAACCACCGCGACGCGGTACGCCAGCTGGTCGAGCTTCTTCGCTGACGGCAATGGCTTTGCAACCGCACCAAAGAAACCATGCTCTTTACCCTTTGGCTGCCAACGACGCAGCAGGTGCAAGACAGAACCAATACCGGAAACGATACCTAGGGAACCACCGAGAGAAACAATGGTGACGTGTACTGGCAGCCAGTAGGACTGCAATGCCGGTACCACTGGTGCGGATTCTGCATAAAGCTTGGTGGAGCCGTAAAACATCAACGCGAGCAGCGGGGTGAGAACCCATGGCCACAAGGTGCGCCATTCCTTGCGTTGCATAGCAACCATCATCGCAAGCAGCGCGCCGAAGGTAATCATCATCATGTATTCATAAAGATTGCCCAGCGGGAAGCGGTTGACCGCAAGACCACGCAGCACAATCGATGCGAGATGCAAAGCAATAGCAACCCACAACAGTGACTGCGTCATTCCACCGAGGCGGTCAACTTTAGATTCCTGCTTCGCAAGATCTGCAGCAGATACACCCGCCGTGCCACTTCCGGAGCCTTCAGCACTATCCGCACTGCTGACACTGTCAGCACCAGCAACGCCGTGGGCGGCTACGGGCGCCTTCAGCTTCTTAGCGTTGACTGTCGCTTCGGAACGCTGACGACGCGCATCAATTACGCCATTAAGTCGCCCATAATAAATGAGAGACAAAATCAACGCGACCGCATAAACAACAAATGCTGTCTGAAATGCGATGTCTGAAAAGCTGGACAGATTCTGATTAACCGGCATCAATTTTTCTTACCTATCGGAGTTAGACCACCACAAAGCGGCTTATATGTTCATCACCCTACTACTTTTGTCTAACCTTAACCAACTTTAGATGGATGAGGTGTAGGGCGTTGAGCACTATGAATGAGGGTTTTAGTCCTCAGAGAATAATTCGTCCTCTTCGACTTCGTCCGGGTCGGGCAACTCGAGAAGCTCGCGGTAGAGTTCGTCGAATTCCTCGGACCAGCCTGCGCGGTCGGTACGAGCCAGACCTGCCATCTCAATCCCTGTTCCGGCGCTTCCATTGGATGCGACATCCAATGGGCGGAGGCGAATCCAGATGCGGCGGCGTTTAATGACCAGAGAGAAGACCAAAGACACCAACATGGTTATCGCCGAGACCAAAACCCACTTTTGGGTTGGGTCATAAGAAACCTGGAAGTTCGCGAATTCATTGGCGCCATTAAAAGTTACCGTGGTGCCATCGTCCAAGGTCACTGACTCATCCATTGTCAGGTTCACGCGGTCGATGCGCTGCAGCTGACCGGAGTGCACCAAAGTGGAATCCAAGTCGAAGATGGACTGCGCGGTGCCCGTGTCCAGGCCAGCATCACCACGGTAGATATCCACCGCCATGGCTGGGTCAGTCATGGATGGGTAGCTCGAAGTCAACAGCTCACCGTTGTCGCCATCCCAGCTCGCAGTAGGAGCAAACAGGCCTTGAATCGCCAGCTGGTTTTGACGGCGATCATAAAGGTCCGGGTACATGCCCGCTGGTGGATCGAAACGCATCACGCCAGAAGAGAGGAAGAAGGTTGGGTCATCGGGACGGAACTGCACCGTTTGGGTGCGCTTTTCGCCATTTGGCCATTCCACGGTGATGGTTGGGGCAAAACCATGTCCCTGCAAGTAAATGCGGTTGTTATCCGTACGCAACGGGTGATTGACCTTAAGCTGGTAATCTTCCCAGGTCTCTGGGTCATTAAAGATGTCCTCACCCTTGGCATAGGAGATATTCGAGGTAAACATCTCTGCTTGGCCATTAGGCAGGTAATCCGCCACAAAGTCATGGGCTTGGATGCAGAATTCGTGCAGACCGGTGCCATCGAAAAGCGGGCCCGCGCGGAAGCTGTCATAGTTCGACAAGGAAGTATTGCAAAATTCGGTCGACTGTTCCAGATCCGTAGAACCAGTATTGGTAATCACGATGACCTGGCCTTCGTAGTAGACCAAGCGGCCGAAAGCGACCGTGAGCAATACTGCTACCAAAGAGATGTGGAAGATCAGGTTTGCCAACTCACGGCCATAACCACGTTCTGCGGAAATCGTGTACGCACCCGCGCGGTCTTCTTCAGCAGAAAATTCCGAGACACGCCACTTCTTCAGCCGGGTTTTCACCTGCGTGCGCATCTCCTCAAAGCTGCGCTCAGACTCGCCCTTGGCATGCATTTGCATGCGGTTTAAGTTCTTCGGCGCACGCGTTGGTGGCGTCTTCCACGCCTTGTAGTGATCCCACGAACGCGGGATGATGCAGCCCACCAAAGAAATGGTAAGCAATACGAAGATCGCGCTAAACCAGGTGGAGGAGAAAACATCGAAAAGCTGAAGCTTGTCGTAGATTTCTGCCACGCGCCCATTTGACGCAATGAAGTCATTAACGTTGGACTCGTTTAAATCACGCTGTGGCAAAAGCGATCCGGGAATCGCGGCAAGTGCAAGCAAAAACAGCAGTGCCAACGCGGTGCGCATACTGGTCAGCCAGTGCCAGGCCTTGCGGAGGGCGGTACTGATTTTCTTCATAATGTGGACGGTCTCCTATTCCTTACGCTTAAATCAGCGTCATGCCGTATTCGACGGTCCATTGACGAACCCAGTTGATGAAATATGCCCATGCGCCCGAGACGAGCAAAATACCAACGATGATCATGGTGATGCCACCGATGATCTGAATGATGCGGGAATGCTTGCGCATCCATTCGATACTGCGCATCGCGCGTGCTGAACCCAAGGCGACGAGCAAGAAGGGCAAACCCAGCCCTAAGCAGTAGCCGATGATTAGCAACGTGCCACGCATCGCGGTCATGCCTTCGGTACCAGCCGAGACCGAGATAATTGCCGCCAGTGTTGGGCCTAGACACGGTGTCCACCCCAGGGCAAAGACGCCTCCCAGAAGCGGCGCACCCAGCCAATTGGTCCAGCGCTTCGGAGCCATGCGGGTGTCATTTTGCATAAAGCCAATGCCACCCATAAAGACAATGCCCATCAAGATGGTGACTATGCCACCAACGCGCATGAGCACATCAGCATTGAGGGTAAGCATCGAAATAGCGCCGAAGACAGACACGGTCGCGAGCACAAAGACGACGGTAAAGCCCACAATGAACAACAGCGCGGCACCGACGACTGCCCATTGGCGTTGTTTGGTGACCACCGGCTGGTTATTTTTAAACTCCACTTGCCCACCGACAAGGCCTGCAAGATAAGACATATAGCCCGGTACCAGCGGCACCACGCAGGGCGAGGCAAAAGAGATTAGTCCAGCGGCAGCAGCAGCCAATAGCCCCAAAAGCAGCGGCCCACCTGCGGCGGCGTCTGCGAAGGCGCTTCCAATTTCAGTCACTTACTTGCTCGCCTGTTCCTGTTCGAGACTATCAACGACCTCTGTGATTTCCTTGTCCGTAATACCTCGCAAGAACACTGCCGCTGGGCGGTGCTGAGAGTCCAAGACAATAGTCGTCGGCACCACGGAGGTAGGAACACCACCGAGTGCAGCCGCAGTTCTAAATGGTGGGTCATAGATAGACGGGAAGGTTACGCCATTATCTTCTTTGAAATCGCGGGCAATCTGCGGGTTGTAGTCGCGCACATTGATGCCCAACACGGTGCCCAGATCGCGCTCTTCCAAATCCTCCTGGATGCGCTGTAAGTCATCGACTTCTGCGCGACACGGTGCGCACCATTGTCCCCAGGAGTTTAAGACCACAATCTGGCCTTCATAATCATCCAAGGAGATAGTCTCAGATTCATCCATCAGGGATTCGCCTGAGAAAGACTGCAAAGGCTTGCGGTCTACTTCGTCATAGAAAATCTCCTGCTGGCCGCCAGGGGTGATGAATTCAAAGGTCGCGCCAGTAGCAACGGCATTTTGGGCATTCTCAGAATCTTGAGCACACGAGGCTAAGACCACGCTGGCGGCAGCGATCATAACTGCTGACGCTAGGCGCTTAGAAGCAAACATGAAGAAGACTTTCTAGAAGTAAATGGTGCGGTATATTTAGATACTTTGGGCAGGTGAAGAGTAGAAAATGTCAATAATCTGCTCACCGTCAAACACCAACGTGCTCACGGATGCCAAATCACACTCACGGTTCCACGGCGCATGCGCCAGACGCAAACCTAAGACCGTCCGCTGCACCATGACAATCGGCAGCTGGTGGCTGATCAAAATAGCTTCACGGCCTTCAGCTTCAACTCGTGCACGTTCCACGGCATCCATCATGCGCGAAGCAATTTCGGAGAATGGCTCACCCCAAGTTGGTTGCAGTGGATTTCGCAGAAGCGGCCACCGCTGCGGATTCCACAATGCCGAACGCAGACCCTTGACGTGCAGACCCTCAAAGCGGTTGCCCGATTCAATCAGGGTCTTATCAACTTCCACATCAAGCCCCGTGACTTTGGCAAAAGGCTGCGCGGTTTCCTGGGTGCGCTGCAACGGCGATGCCGCCAAATATGCGACGTCGTGGCCTTCAAAGGCTTTTGCCGTGCGTGCCGCCATGGAATGCCCACGTGCCGACAGGTGATAGCCAGGAATGCGGCCGTATAAAATTTTATCGGGATTGTGGACCTCGCCGTGGCGCACGAGGTGGACGAGAGTTTTCGTCACAGCTGGATTATCCTTCCGCTTGAGCAGCTGCCTGGGCAGCAGGCTTGAGAGCCTTTTCGATTACCTCAAAATCATCGTCCGTTAAGGCATCAGATACAAACCAGGTCTCAAATGGGCTTGGCGGAACCATGACGCCAGCATTCAAAAGCTCGTGGAAGAACGGGGTAAAGCGGAAGGTATCAGCCGCCTTCATGTCATCGAAGTTGCAGCCTTCGCCTTCGGCAAAGCGAATAGAAAGCATCGAAGATGCACGCTGCATGTGGTGCGCTACGCCCTCAGCGGAAAGTGCCGAAGAGATTAAATCCGACAGGCGGTCTGCATGCGCGGCAAGGCGTGGGTACAGGGATTCATCGGCAAGCTTGAGCGATGCCAAACCCGATGCCATGGCCACTGGGTTACCGGACAACGTACCCGCCTGGTAGACCGGACCAACCGGTGCGAGGTAATCCATGATGTCTGCGCGGCCACCAAAAGCAGCAGCGGGCAAGCCACCAGAGACAACCTTGCCGAAGGTCACCAAATCACCGGCAACATGGTCCACGCCGAACCAACCCTGATGCGAGGTGCGAAAACCGGTCATAACCTCATCGATAATCAGCAAGGCACCATCGTCATGCGCGATATCTTTCAGTGCCTGGTTGAAGCCTTCCGCGGGTGCTACCGTGCCCATGTTGCCGGCGGCAGCTTCAGTAATAATGCAGGCAATCTCACCTGGGTTATCAGCAAAAGCCTGCTTGACCGCATCCAAGTCGTTATAAGGCACAACGATGGTATCTGCCGCAGCCGCACCGGTGACACCAGGTGAATCTGGCAAAGCCAAGGTAGCAACGCCCGATCCGGCAGCAGCCAAGAGCGCATCCACGTGACCGTGGTAGCAGCCATCAAACTTCAGGACCTTCGCGCGGCCAGTAAAGCCACGTGCCAAACGCACAGCAGACATGGTGGCCTCCGTACCGGAGTTGACCAGGCGAACCTTTTCCGCAGCGGTACGGGAAATAATTTCTTCCGTCAGCAAGGTCTCCCCGATGGTAGGAGCACCGAAGCTCAAGCCATCTTGAGCTACTTCCTGCACAGCCTTAACGATGTCAGGGTGTGCATTGCCGTGAATCATCGGGCCATAAGAGCCGACCAGGTCAACAAAGGTGTTGCCGTCGACATCCGTGAGCTGCGAGCCCTTTGCCGAGGCAATCACGCGCGCTTGCCCACCGACGGAACCAAAGGCACGTACGGGGGAATTCACACCGCCTGGGGTGACCTTAGTGGCGCGGGAAAACCACTGCGCAGAAGTAGAAGTTTGAGAAGAATTCAAGGAGTCCGGGGAAGAAGCCATAGCCCTCATTGTACGTATTTTGCCGCCATACAAAAGTTTGAGTAATTGCTGTGATGCAGCTTTGATTTTCTCAGGTTAGACTCACAATTAAGTTGCAGAAAATATTTCGGGGGTTTCGCAATGATTGTCGATGTTCCATCCATCCCTTCTTCACCCACCCACCGCCAGCGATATCCGCTGCTAGTTGGGTTAATGCTTGGGCTGGCAGGCGTGTGTTTAAGCGCTTGCGCACAGGAAGAACCGGTCACACGTACCGCTTCGCATGACGTGCAATCGTGGCAACCAGCGCATTTACCACAGCCTATATCGCGCAACCCGGAGTTTGTGAAGCGCCTCGAACAGTCACCGACATCACAGCAAACGTCCGCTTCTTCGAGCGCTTCGCGCTCTCCAGAAGCAAATCAACCAGAGGGTCCGCAGCCTGCTGCCCCAGCAGAACCTGTTGCTCCGGTCGCCCCAATTGCTCCGGCGGCTCCCGTGATGGAGCACCCGGCCCCGCAGCCGCCGCCACAACCAGCACCGCAACCTGCGCCTGCACCAGCACGTCCTGCTCCTCCGCGACCTGCGCCAGCTCCAGCACCACAGGAACCGGCGAAGAAGGGACCCGTGTTGAAACTCCCCGGCACCAACCTGCCTGATTTCCGCCTGGTCGTACCTTAATTAACCACGCGCAAGCCGATTATCCCTGCCACAATCATCAGCAGAAAAACAATCTTGAGGACAGTCACGGCTTCTTGGCCGGTAGCAAAAGAGTAAATAACGGTTATGGATGCGCCGATGCCTACCCAGACGGCATAGGCTGTGCCGACCGGCAGGTACTTCATCGCCCATGCCAGCCCACCCATGGAAATAGCTGCAGCGATAAAGAAGGTCACCACCGGCCACAGGCGGGTAAATCCATCAGATTTGGAAAGCGCGATTGCCCATACTGATTCAAATGCACCCGAGAGAACTAAAATGATCCATGCCATAAGATCCTACTTTGGCAATCTTTGGCACAATGGGCAACTATGAAGATTGCATTTTTAGGTACTGGACGCATGGGCTCAGAATTAGCGCTCCATGTGATGAAATCCCACGAAGTAACCGTATGGAACCGCACACCCGAGCGCGCGCAACCATTGGTTGATGAAGGAGCACAACTCGCGGATTCGCCTGCTGCTGCCGTTGATGGTGCCGAGGTCATTATTACCTCCCTCTTCGGACCAGATGATATCCGTGAGGTTGTTATCTCACAGCACCTCATTCCGCCGGGCGTGACGTGGATTGATACCACCACCGTCTCTCCAGAGGCAGCACGCGAATTCGCAGACGCGGTTGATTCTTATGTCCACGCGCCAGTCGTTGGTTCTTTGATTCCTGCACGCAATGGCGAATTGGGTGTCTATGTAGGCACCCCGGATGATGCCCGCCGCGAGGTGGCATTAGAGATTGCTCGTCCATGGGCTGGTGAGAACAAGCTCATCGGCGTGGATTCCGCTGCGAAAGCTGCGACCGGCAAGCTGTTGGCTAACTTAGCGCTCTCAGTCACCGCGCAGGGTGTTCTCGAAGCTTTGGCACTGGGCGAGGCCGAAGGCTTGGGTGAAGAAGAGACCTTGAAGATGCTCGATATCACGGGCCTTGCTTTCATGAAGAATATGAAGGCACCGTTTATCCTGGGCGAACGTGAGACTGCCCCGGGTGATTTCACCGTGGATGCGCTGTGCAAAGACTCTAAGTTGATGGTGGATACCGCCAAGCAAGAACTGCCTGCAGTTCAAGCTGCCATCAAGAACTTTGAACGCCAACAAGAACTCGGCCACGGCGATGAGGACTTCTCCTCTATTTTCGTCTACCGCAAGGATTAAAAATCATTAAACCCCAGCGCTGCACTTTCCCGAAGAAAAGCAGGCTGGGGTTTGTTTTGCCAGGTTTTAAGCCGAAGCTTTAGCTACCCAGGATCCGCTGCGCAGCAGCACGGGCATCAGCGATAACCGCTGGCACGCCCACTCCCCCAGCCCAAGCACCGGTAACTTCTAGGCCTGGCTGCGCAGCGATCTTTTCACGCACGGTCGCTACGGTCGCTAGGTGGTTGTCATCAAACCGTGGCAGCCCGCCGAACCAGCGCTGGGTGTAGATTTCGCTCACGCCCGCAGCGCGCGCATCAAAGCCAGTAATGGTCAGTAGATCATCTAGGGCGTAATCGACCAACGTATCTTCTTCTTCACGCGCGAGGGCGTCATCGCCAAAGCGTCCGAAGCTGGCCCGAATCAGTGCACCATCACCGATGCGCTCTTTCAGATGCGGCCATTTCTTCGAGCTAAAGGTAAAAGCCTTAGCGTGCACGCCAGGTTGATCCGCAGCAATCAACACCCCGGAGTTATCGGGCAAGCCAGCATCGGAATCGAATTTCAATCCCACGACCGCGGAGCTGGCCAGCTTTACGGGCTTGAGCGCAGCGGCTGCCTCGGGAGCAACCTTGCTCAGCAAACGCGCAGTCGTTGGCGCTGGCGCTGCCACGACAACGCGGTCATAAGCCTCCGTATCACCGGGGACACCCTGGCCCGTGATGGTGTATTTCGACGTCTTGGCATCAAACGTAATCCCAGAAACAAAGGTATCCAGGTGGATATCTGCTTGTGATTTTTCCGCCAAGGTTTCATAGAGTTCGGCATAGCCACCTGCAAAGGCATTAAAGACTGGCTTTACTGGGCCATCGCTAGGCGCAGGCCGTGACTTCTCAATCTGCGCCACTGCAGCCGAGAGGGTGACCTTTTCCCCGGCCTGTGCCAAGGAATCAAGTGCTTCTGCTAGCTGCGGCACGGTTGCACGTACACCTAAATCATCAGCGAGGCAGGAATACACTCCGCCCAGAAGTGATGAGACAATGCGGTCGACTACTTCATCGCCGTAGCGCTCGCGCACGAGTTGGCCAATGCTGCGGTCTTCACCCACGGTCCAATCGATTGCCTCTGCATCATTTTCCGCGTCGATGCGACGTACGGTTTCTTCGCTGACCAGGTGGGCTACCGGCGCGGAGGTTGATGGAATACCCATGACTCCCCCGCGTGGGAGATCCTGCAGGTTGCTTTGGGAGTACACCAACGAGGACTTGCCGGAAGGTTCCACCAGAGAATCGGCGAGGTCCAGTTCGGTAAAAAATTCCAGAGCATCTTCGCGGCGTGCTAAAAATGCCTCAGCGCCAAGGTCGACGGGCCCATCATTAAACGGCACCGTAAACAGCTTGCCGCCAATGCGATCCGAGGCTTCAAAGACATCGATATGCGCATCTGCGCCTAAGTCTCCGCCTCGAAGCTCATATGCGGTGGTTAATCCCGCTAGACCTGCGCCAACAATGGCAATTCTCATTTAACCCTCCTCGTGGATAATTGCTACTGCACGCGTAATCGCTTCAGCATCCGTGGTGGGCAATACGCCGTGTCCTAAGTTCCAGATATGTCCGGTTGCGTGGCCTGCGGCCTGCGCAGTGGCCACCTGGTCACGAATAGAACGTACAGCCTTACGAACCGCATCATCGCCAGCGAAAAGCAGTGCAGGATCCAAGTTACCCTGCAATGCGTGTGCACCGTGCGCCGCGTGGATGCGCTCAGCTGCTTCATCCATACGCACGCGGTAATCCACACCCATGACTTCCGAGCCTGCTTCAGCCATCGCTGGCAACAACTCGCCAGTGCCCACACCGAAGTGGATGCGTGGGACAACACCTGCAACATGCTCCAGGATTTCCGTGGAATATGGCAGCACGTACTCGCGGTAGTCATCACGGTTGAGGTAGCCTGCCCACGAGTCAAAGAGCTGCATGGCATCAATGCCTGCCTCGATTTGAACGTCGAGGAAGTTGATAATCGTTGGCACCAGGCGCTTCATCAAGGCATGCCAGGTCTCCGGATCGGAGTGCATGAGCGCCTTGGTGATTTCATGGTTCTTAGATGGACCACCTTCAATCAGGTAGGAAGCCAAGGTAAAGGGCGCGCCCACAAAGCCGATGAGAGCTTGGGTATCGGTGAGTTCATCCAAAATGATCTTGATGCCATCGGCGACTTCGTCGACGTGGTGGTCCAAGATTGGAAGATTGTGGATATCGGAGCGGGTGCGTACCGCCTTATCCATGACCGGTCCACGGCCGGCAACAATGTCTACGCCGATTCCTGCGGCGCGGAGCGGGACAACAATATCGGAGAACAAGATCGCCGCGTCGACATCATGACGGCGGACTGGCTGGAGGGTGATTTCGGCGAGGAGTTCTGGCATGAAGCACGAATCCAACATCGAGATGCCTTCGCGTGCTGTGCGGTATTCAGGAAGTGAACGACCAGCCTGGCGCATAAACCATACGGCCGGGCGTGACGGGGTCTTACCAGCTGCAGCATCAAGCAAGGGAGCATTGGTGAGGTTACGTTTCGACATACATGACATTATGCCCCACTATCGTCCAAAAGTATGAGTCATGCAGTGTGGCGCGGCTATTAATCCCAAGTTGGGCTACCAGCTTTCTTCGCGATGAAGTCATTTGCGGCAGGTCTAAACATCAGTAATAGCGCGATGGCGATGAGCACCGGGATGATAACTAAGAAGAAGCCCGAGACACCGATCAGGAAACCTGCGACGATGATAAATAGCACGATGGCTGCGGTGACGGTGATGATGCGGCGGCCCAATTTGGAGCCCTGCGCCAATTGCGGAGAAATGACGGAGAAGATAATGGCGCCGACAATATTGAACCCGGCAATCAAATAGCGGTTGAATTTTACCGCGCCTGGTTCATCCATTCCAGATTCGGGACCGTTTTCAAAAATGCCGAATAGTCCCGCACAGAGCATCACTACGGCAGCTGCTACCAGTGCCCAATAAGCCCAGCGCAAAGACGCAGGCGAAACTTCCTGCGGCACGCGTGGCGGAGTGTATGCGCGGTTGTAGTCAACCGGGCCTTGCCGTCGATCGTAATCATCCATCGCGTGCTTCCTTTAAGGCTTTTAATTCGCTAGTTGGCCACAATTTTACCCACGGCCAAGTTTATTAGACGACCTAGTTTTTGCCGTTGGTGTTGTCGTGTTTATCGTTCTTGTCGTTCTTGTCATTTTTGCCGCCTTTAAACCAGCGACCAATCATGCCTTTGAAGGTGCCATAGTCTGCTTCGTCGTGCACCTTCGGCGAATTCTTGCCAGCCTTACCCGACTTGCCGGACTTGCCTGATTTATCGGCATTGTTGAGCTTTTCTCTGGCTTCCCGAGCCCGCTGTTCTTGTAGCTTCCTTTGTTCTTGCTCGAGCTGGCGAAGCTTTTCCATCTCGCCGGTGTATTCCAAAGTCTCAGAACGATTAGCAAAGACAATCACTAGAACTGCGGCAACGCCGACGAGAATCTGCAAAGACCCATCGATGACATAGAGCCAATCGGGAGAATCCGTGCCCGTGGCAGGCCTGGTCATAAATACCAGGAAGAGACGGAAAGTAAAATACAAAGAAAAGATAAACAGCATGCGTCGCGCTGTACCAGCGTGCTTGGACTGTTTATTAAAAAGCCACACCATGGACGCCAGCACCGCGATGATAACCAGGGAAATAAGCGTGGTCATCGCCAGCGAACCCCATGCGGTGAGGTTAATCAGGGTGTCAGAAAAAGCTGACTCTTCCCCCACGGTGCGTTTTGCGGTGGCTTTGAGAACATCAAAGTTCAACACCGCCAGGATGAAAGAAAATACCTGGTGGATAAACTCCAGAATCAGCGCGCCGCCCATAACGTTGATGAGCAACTGAGCTGATTCCGGCCTTTTAGCATCTGCCGGCTTGCTGTCTTTGGCAGGAGGAGTCGGCGCAGGTTGATTCCCGCTACCGTGGGTGTCACCCTCCCCGGGATTCCCGCCCGTTTCCGAAGAAGCTTCCGGAGAGCCGGGGTTTAAGTCCTGCGAAGCAGCAAAGCGCTGCTGGGCAGTCAATGGCACGGAAATCACTGTGGGGAGGCCTCCTTGTTTTAAACCTGCTGGTTTAAGATTCGTGCTGCTTCAGTAGCGAAGTAGGTGAAAATCTGGTCAGCGCCAGCGCGCTTGATCGAGATTAAAGACTCCATCATAACGGCTTGCTCATCAACCCAGCCATTTGCACCAGCGGCCTTAATCATCGCGTACTCACCAGAGACCTGGTAAGCCGCAACTGGCACTGGCGAGCGTTCAGCCGTACCAGCCAGTACATCGAGGTAAGGAAGAGCTGGCTTGACCATGACAAAGTCCGCACCCTCTTCGATATCGAGGTCTACTTCCAACATCGACTCGCGGTAATTCGCAGGGTCTTGTTGGTAGGTGCGTCGGTCGCCTTCCAAAGAAGAACCGACTGCTTCACGGAAAGGTCCGAAGAAGGCCGAAGCATACTTGGCGGAATAGGCCATGATTGCAACATCTTCAAAGCCTGCAGCGTCGAGGCCTTCACGGATAGCGCCAATTTGGCCGTCCATCATGCCCGAAGGGCTCACGATATGTGCACCAGCGCGCGCCTGCGCGATGGACATAGCGACGTACAGCTCGAGTGTTACATCGTTATCGACGCGGCCTTGACTATCGAGCACGCCGCAGTGGCCGTGGTCGGTGAACTCATCCAGGCAGGTATCAGCCATGATCAAAATGTCATTTCCGAATTCCTTGCGCACCCGGGTCAAAGCACGGTTTAGTATGCCTTCTGGATCCCACGCTGGGGAGCCTTGAGCATCTTTGTCTTCTTCTCGTGGAACGCCGAAGAGGTCAACGCAGCGCACGCCGGCTTCCTGGGCCTCGCGGATGGCTTGGATCAAAGACTCTTCAGTGTGCTGGTAGACGCCCGGCATGGAAGAAATCTCTTTGGGTTGATCAATTCCATCGGCCACAAACATCGGCAAGATGAGATCGCGTGGTGAAAGCTGTGTTTCCGCAACCAAATCCCGCATGGCAGGGTTTTGGCGGAGACGACGGGGACGACGTTGTGGAAAATAGCTCACCTTTAATCAGGCTCCTTTGTCTTGCGGTATAAGGCTAAAACCTTACTTATATCTAGGTAAAGAACTTTAGTTCTTTACCCTTCGACTTTAACCGTCTTCTTACGCGCGCGGCGTTTCTTGCGCGGTGCAGGCAGGTTGCCTGCGGCGCGAAGGGCGGCGACGTGGTCGGCCAAAGCATCGACAAGCGCTGGCACGTCGGCGACTTCTGGGACAACGTCAACGCGCAGCCCCATCTCTTCTGCTGCAGCCTTCGTCGATGGGCCAATGCACGCGATGATGGTGCGCTGGTGCGGCTTGCCGGCGATGCCAACAAGGTTGCGCACGGTGGAGCCCGAAGTAAAGGCCACGGCATCAAAGCCACCGGATTTAATCATGTCGCGAACTTCAGCTGATGGCGGTGCCGCGCGCACAGTGCGGTAAGCCACGACGTCATCAACTTCCCAGCCCAAAGCTTCAAGGCCAGTAACTAGGGATTCGCCGGCGATATCAGCGCGTGGCAAAAGTACGCGGCCGACAGCGTCGATATCCTCGACGAAGTTCGGGAATACATCCACCAGACCTTCAGCATTTTGACGGTTGGGCTTTGGCAAGACCTCAGGGCTCATGCCCTTTTCGCGGATGGCATCGGCGGTCTTCTCCCCCACGGCAGCGAGGTTAACACCGGCGAAATCACGCGCGTCCAGGCCAAGTTCAGCAATCTTGTCCCACACCGCGGTCACGGCGTTGACCGATGTAAACACGATCCACTTGTAGCGGCCTTCCACAATGCCCTTGATTGCGCGATCCATCTGCGCAGGGTTGCGGGGTGGCTCCACAGAAATCGTTGGTACCGACTGCGGAATTGCACCATAGGAGGCCAAGCGCGCAGACATCGCTGCCGCTTGCGCCTTGGTGCGTGGCACTAAGACGCGCCAGCCATACAAGGAGCGGTTTTCCCACCACGAGTACTTCGTGCGGTCATCAAAACTACGTCCCAAAGTAATCACTAAATGCCCTACTAACTCAGCATTAAGCTTGCCGATGGTCCCCAGGTTCGTTTCATAAGTGCGCTGCAAACGGGTGGTGCCGTGCACAGTCACAAACGCTTCCATCTCTGACGGCAATCCGCGAGACAAAAGTTCCTGGGAAATCAAAGGCAGATGCTCAGCTGTTGCTTGTAAAACCAAAGGTTGCGCCGCCTGGGCTAAAAGGTCCCAGTCCACATCCCCATCGGTGACATCCGCTTCTGTGTACGTGGAGCCTAAAGCCAGACCAGCAAAAGAGGGCACGGTCGAAGGCAAAGACATACCTGGTACGACCTGGAACTCTAGACCGGCAGCAGCCACAGCGGAGATTTCCGCCTTAATGGAGGCGCGGTTTAAAGGGTTGCCGGATACCAGACGAATAACGTCTAAAGATTCTGGATGCGAGTACTCCACAGCAAAAGCCTGAGCGTCTTCCAAGCCTTGCTGGACTGCAGCAACGTTGGCCTCTACCCCGGATTCACCGTTGGTAGGAGTTGCTTCGCGCAATTCCGCAGCAGTCGGTGCCGCTGGACGCGGTGGCTTGCGGCGTGCGCCTTGCGCCTTCGCGTCCGCCACCATCTGCTCATATTCAGCTTCATGAGCCGCGAGCTTGTCTTCCGGAACAGGTAAAGCGGTACCGACTATGTCTCTTACGCCGTTTAATACCTCAGGGTCTACGATCGCTATCGCATTGTGGGCTAGCACTTCACGGGCGCGAACGGTCAGTAACTCAGGATTTCCTGGGCCTGCGCCAACGAAGATAACTTTGCCAAGCTGGGGCACGGCATTGCTCATTAAAGGTTCTTTTCTAATATCAACGGCGATCAGGACGGTCTTTATCACACGCCACCATCTACAACGTGCCGATGACTGCGCTGTGCGCTAAAGACCGTTGAGCCAATGTGGAAAACGGAAAATATGAACTGGTCATTACGGCCAAAAGCCCAGGGTTTTCCAACCCTGGGGGCCCTTAAAGGGAGCCGATAAAACATCCGCAATAGACCTTGTGATATTTACACCATATAAGTTGAATAGGCAGCAATCAAAACCCGCGCCTATATCAGGTGCCATCTCACACCTATTTAATGGCTCCTAGCTGGCTTCAATGATTTCAAAAGCGCCCTGTTCAATAAGTGCTTCCGCGACCTTCACGCCGATTTCATAAGCATTTTCCAACGGTCCGGTTTCAGAGGCGACTGCCTGACGGGAGCCGTCGAGGGCAAAGACGCCGCCGTGGACGGTAATAATATCCTCATCAATCACAGAGGTTGCAGCCACCGGTGCGGTGCATCCTGCCTCCAGGCGGCGCAAGATGGCGCGCTCGCCTGCTGCCTGCAGGCCGGCCTTGGCATCTGCAATACAATTAATCGCGTTGACCAGCTCTGCATCTTCAGCGTTAGTCTCCACAGCCAGTGCGCCTTGTGCTGGTGCCGGCATCAGCACATCAGGGGAAAATACCTGGGTTGCACGATCGGCGTAGCCCGCGCGCACTAGGCCGGCATAAGCCAACATGACGGCATCGAGTTCGCCATCGGTGACATAAGACATGCGCGTTTCAATATTGCCGCGCAGTGGGCGGATATCCAGGTCCGGGCGCAGCGCCTTGAGCTGCGAGATGCGTCGTGGCGCCGAGGTGCCGACCTTGGCACCTTGAGGAAGTTCATCCAAGGTCAGACCATCGCGTGCGATAAGTGCTTCACGGTTGTCTTCGCGTTTGGGCACGATGAGGTGAAAGCGCTCATCGGGCGCGGTCGGCAGATCCTTGAAAGAGTGCACGGCGATATCGCATTCTTGTGCATGCAGCGCTTCACGTAAAGCGTGGGTAAATACCCCAACACCGATGCGCTCAACCGGCGCCATATTGATATCGCCTTCGGTGGTCACAATATGTAATTCACTAGGCGTGCCATTATCTGTAATCCAGTCGCGCACATGTCCTGCCTGGGTGGTGGCAAGTTTGGATCCGCGGGTGCCAATCTTTTTCAGTTCAGCCATGGTTAAACATCCTTTCCGGAAACGGAAGCATCAAGATTTTCGGGGAGCTCTTTGACATCTACGGATACACCGGAGCCTTCAAGCTGCAGTCCAAATAGTTCTTGAAGTGCAGTTTCATGGCTCACGGTACCGGAATTTGCGGCGAGTTTCTTCGCACGCACGGTCGGCTCATGGAGAAGTTTGTCTACTACGCGCTTTAAGGCTTGGGAGACATCACCAATTTGTTCATCCGTTAAATCGGGGGATTTTTGCTGCAGACGACCTAATTCGCATTCCACGACATCAGCCGCGCGGCGGCGCAAAGCTGCAACCGCTGGAACAATCTCGCGTACGCGCTGTGCAGAGCTATATGCCTCGAGTTCTTCCCGCACAATAGCGCGCGCTGCCACCTGGGGGTCGGCGCCGCCTGCGACTTCAGTATCGGCCGCATCGAGCGAATTGCTCAGGCGCTCGATATTGATCAAGGTAACGTTGTCTAGCTCTGCCACGGCATTATCAATATCGCGCGGCAATGACAGGTCAATGATCATTAAGTTGTGCCCCGCTGGAATATCTTGCTTGGTCAGCGTGAATTCTTGGGCACCGGTGGCGGAGATGACCACGTCGACATCGTCAAGCACTGCGGTACGCCGATGAAACTCGATGGCCTCAGCGTGGACCCCTGCCTCGTGTGCATGACCTGCAAGGCGTTCCGCGCGATCAAAAGTGCGGTTGGCAATAATGAGCTTGTCGATGCCCAACCGGCCCGCCTGCGTCGCAGCCAAGGAAGACATCGCGCCCGCGCCCAGCACTAGAGCCGTCTTGCCCTTGAGATCCACCGCGCCCATGGCCATCATGGCCTGATCGAAGGCGAAAGACACCATGGAAGAACCGGCTTCATCAATGTCGGTTTCCGAATGCACGCGCTTGCCGGTGTGCAACGCAGACTGCGCGAGCGCATGGATGCGCGGCCCTACCGCGCCCTGCTCTGCTGCTAGCTGATAAGCCGTGCGCACCTGGCCAATAATCTGCTGTTCGCCGACCACCATCGAGTCCAGCCCAGCGGTAACCGTGAGCAAGTGCTCTGCTGCGGCATCGGCATAGCGCACGTATAGGTATCCGCGCAGCTCATCTTCATCTACGCCGGAGTTACCAGCTAGCACCTTCACCACATCTTGGACACCAGTGTGGAAAGAATTGGTCACGGTGTAGACCTCTAAACGGTTGCACGTTGACACAATCATTGCCTCAGACAATGAAGGCTTTGACACTAAAACTTCACACGTATCATTGCGAACCGTGTCATCCATACTGAGCCGTTCAAGCAGTGCCACTGGGGCTGACTGGTGGGACATTCCCACAACGAGCATGCTCATGAACATTCCTCCACGTGTACGAGTGCAGCGACAACAGCAACGACAGCGATGACTTTCAAAGCTTTATCCGGGCTTTAAAGCTGGCGCCAAAGGCAGCGTCATTAGGGGATTTCAGCGTGTCACACGCAGCACTACGCATATCAATAAAAAGTACGATAACTTACATCAAACCAAAGGATACCCTTTTAGGCGACGGATCCCGAACTGCAGCCTATGCGCACGTGTTTTAAGAAAGCTCAGCAGCTAATTCTTCGTTGTCGACTTCCCAGGCGCTAAATTCTTCACCATCAACTACTACAACCGGTACACGGTCACCGTATTCCGCCGCGAGCTCCGGATCGTGGTCAACATTACGCACCACTAATTCAGCACCTGCTGCAGCAACAACTGGTGTGATTTGTTCATGTACACGCTTGCACGATCCGCAGGTGGTGCGAACCATCAATTCGACGGTATGGATAGCGCTCCTCCTTAAATTCTCCGCTTGCTACTTTGAACAAGACGGGTGGGCTGAAAACCATTACTATAGAAACATTACTGAAAGACTTTAAGTTTTAACTTCTTCCCCAGGAACGCGATGACATCTCACCCTACCCCTCCCGGCTTTCCAGATTCTCCTCGCGATTTCTTAGCCAACTGGACAGCTAGCCGCGGCAACCTGCGTAATTTCCTAGAAAATACCTACCTGCCGCCTATTGATGATGAAGCGCAGCGTGAAGCTGGTGAAGCAGCCGCTGCCGCTGCTATTAATGAGGTCTATGACCTCGATTTAGATTCTTATGCCAAGGGTGTTGACTCTGTTTCCGGCTCTTTTGATGCCGCCGGTGCCAAACACATCACAGCCGCAGATCCCGATATTCCTATCGATAGCGGCACCGCGGCCTTTTTCGATGTCGATAACACTCTGATTCAGGGTTCCTCGCTGATTTCTTTTGGTCTTGGGCTTGCGCGCAAAAGGTTTTTAACCTTCAAACAAATCAGAACCATTGCGTGGAAGCAGCTGAAATTCCGTATCTCCGGCAAAGAAAATGCCCAAGATGTGGATAAAGGCCGCGAATTGGCGCTGGATTTTTTCAAAGGCCGCTCGGTCGAAGACATGGTGGCCCTGTGCGAAGAAATCGTTGATAACTCGATGGCCCGGCGTGCCTACCCAGGTACGCGTGAGTTAGCACAGATGCACTTGGATGCTGGCCAGCAAGTCTGGCTGGTGACGGCAACGCCTGTGCAGCTGGCCCAGATTCTCGCGCATCGCTTTGGTTTTACCGGCGCGCTTGGCACGGTAGCTGAGGTCAAAGACGGTAAATTCACCGGCAAGTTAGTCGGCGATATTTTGCACGGGCCTGGCAAACGTCATGCAGTGGCGGCACTGGCAACCATCGAAAACCTCGATCTTCCCCGCTGTACTGCCTATTCTGATTCTGCCAATGACGTGCCGATGCTGTCCATGGTCGGCACCGCTGTTGCTATCAACCCCGACCGGAAATTACGCGATATCGCAGAAGATAGAGATTGGCTCATCCGTGATTATCGCTCAGTACGCCGCGCTATTCGCGCCTATGGCCTCCCCGCTCTAGTTACCGCAGCGTTCTCGTTTGGCAGCTGGCGCTTCTTACTCAAACGGGGCGGTAAGGAGCAATAATCCTATTGGGGCGCGTGCACCCACCACCTGCAGCCGGTAACACCTAATACGCGGTATTTCACGAAAAAGGCTCTGAGCTCCCACCGAAGTGGAGACTCAGAGCCTTTTGCAAGCAAGATTTACTTGCCCAACTTACGACGCTGCACGCGGGTGCGACGAAGCATCTTGCGGTGCTTCTTCTTGGACATGCGCTTACGACGCTTCTTAATAACTGAACCCATAGGAGGTTTCCTTTCGAACTTTTAGTACGTACTAAACCTGTCAGCTCCTTGCCCGCTCAAGGTGCACTCTTTAGCAGGCCGCAGCCAGAATCGGCGCGCGGGCGCTGACACGAATGCCAACCATTCTACTGATTGATGTACCAGCTAACCAAAACGCCCCTATTTTAGAGAGATTCCATGGCATACAACAGCGCCCTCCACCTTCTGTCCACAATAAATGTGAGACACAAAGAGGAGGGCGCTGCGAGAGCTTGTGCAGGATGGATTATCCAACGTCGTAGACGGAGTTATTCAAGTAATCCTGAACTGCCTTGTCGTTAACGCGGAAAGAACGTCCCACGCGAACAGCTGGCAGGTCACCTGCGTGAACCAATCGATACACAGTCATCTTCGAGACACGCATGATGTCTGCGACCTCTGCGACAGTGAGAAAGGTTCCTTTATCTTCATTAGCCATAATTCAATACCTTTCAGCCCGAAACGCGCTGTAGGCTTCCCCTCCCACAGGATGATCACGCTCGTGCTGGAACCAGCCTAACGTGAAACATGTGACTAATGCGACTCAAGTGCAAAAATTTCCCGTCACAACTATTTATTTTACCCCCGTGGGTATCACACGTACGTTATTTACCCTGCGAATAACTGGGGAACCACAAAGCCCTCAGAACACTTGAGTCAGATTTGTCACATTGTTTACAATGCGCTCGTCCGACAAGGTCTCTAGTTCATCGAGCGGGTACGTTCAACGCACTTGTCGATAGCGCGATAGAAAGCACCGCGGATACCGGACTCTTCAAGTTCGCGCAATGCCGCGACTGTGGTGCCGCCGGGAGACGAGACTCCGTAGCGGAGGCTGCTGGCGTTTTGCTCTGATTCCACCAACAGTTGGCCAGCACCAGCTGCGGTCGAATTAGCCAATTCTGATGCCTGCTCACGAGTCAGACCCAAATTTACGCCGGCATCGATGAGCGCTTCAGTGACGAGGAAGTAGTACGCCGGTCCAGAGCCTGCCAACGCGGCAGCCACGTCCATCTTGTCTTCCGTGACTTCCAAAACCTTGCCCACCGTCGATAGGAGCTCTTTTACGGTGTCTAGCTGCTCGCTAGTGACGTTTTTTCCGGGCACGACGATATTCATGCCATTTCGCACCAACATCGGCGTGTTTGGCATCGAGCGCACCACTGGAACCTGTGCCCCCACTGCCCCTTCAAGCTTATCGAGAGTAATTGCTGCGGCCATCGAAACAACCACTGCGTTCTTCGCGAGACTGTCGTTGATCTCAGCAAGCATATCCACGATTGCATAAGGCTTTACACAAACGAAGACAACATCGGCACCTTTAACCGCTTCTTGGTTATTGTCCGTAGTTTTTACCTTGTAGGTTTCTTCAAACTCTTCTCGGCGCTCTGCCCGACGGTTGGTGACTACAATGTCGTGTCCATCAGATCCTGATGCGATAAGCCCACCGGTTAAAGCTTCACCGATTTGGCCACCGCCGATTACTGCAATTTTTGTCATGCGATCTAGCGTGCCAGATATTGACAAAGCCGGCCACCACCATTTCGTAGCAACCGGCTTTTTAAACTGACCGAGGTAAGTCTTTACAGGATGATAATCAGTAAAGGGCCAAAGGTAAGAACCAACCCGACAACAGCAGCCAAGGTCATGGAGACAGAATCACGCGCTGTACGCAGGGCATGGACGATACCGACCATTGCACCGGTAACAACTAGCGCGAGAATCGAAACGATGATGCGGTCAAAGCGTCCCCACAGGACTTCAAAGCCCTTGAATACGATTGCGCCGAGGATAATTCCGATCAACGCGAGTACCACGATGGATACTGCGCTTAGCTTGCCGTCTTCTTCATCCTCAAAATCTTCGTCTTCACGCTGAGCCACTGCAGCATCACCGTGTGAGTCTGCAGGCACCACTGGGATTTCACCCGTTGCAGCATCTTCCACTTGTGGCGCATCTGCAGAAGCAACCGGCTTAGGCGCAGCAGTTTGCACTGGCATCACAGTGGTCTCGTCGACCTTCGCCTCAGCTGGTTTTGCTGCTGGCTTCGCCGTATCAGCCTTCACTTTTGCTGGCTTTGCTGCGGTTTTTTGCGCCTCAGGCTTCTGGGGCTCAGACTTCGAATAATCTGCTTCTACCTTGCTAATGACAGTGGTGTCATCATTACTCGGAGTATCAGCCTTCTTTTCAGCTTCAGCTTCGCTCGCAACCTGTGGCTTAGCTGCTGCAGGAGTTTCCTTGCCTACAGAAGCATCTGCCGCCTTCGCATCTGCTTTGTCACCAGGTTTCGCCGCATTGGCAGCACGAGTCTTTGGCTCAGCAGGAGCAGTCTTGGCGGAAGCTGCCGGGGCATCAGCAGATTTAGCGCCCACCGACTTGGCGTCTGCAGGCTTTGAAGTGTCAGAATCCGCTGGGGCGTTCGACGCCGAAGGTTGCGTAGGCTTTTTCGCTGCTTGAGCTGCTGAAGCTGCGGCGGCAGCGGATGTGTCTGTTTCAGAGTGACGGGAACGTGCTGGCTCCGACTGCACGCGCTTAATTGATCCGGTGAGCTCCGCGACAGAGATACCGCCTTCATCTAAGCTGCGGCGACGTCGACGGCGTGGAACTTCCTTGCCGTCAGTTCCCTGTTCAGAGGCACCCGCACTGCCGCGGCGCTCTCGCTCTTTCGAGCTTCGAGCAAGCAGTTCGGCAACTGTTAATTGCTTATCCTCAGCCATGTTCTTAATCCAGTCCCTTGTCAGTCCGGCGCAAAATTACGCCTTCTCGCAGTGCCCACGGGCAGATTTCTAACTTTTCTAGGCCCAATGCACGCATCGATGCTTCAGCCACCAGGGCACCAGCAACGATTTGGTGCGACCTGTCGGAACTTACGCCCTCCAGATCGGCACGGTCTGCCGCAGTCATACGAGAAATAAAGTTTATCAGCTGACGCAAACCGGCAGCCGTCAACGTTCTCTGGACGAACGGACCAGCTGAAGAAGGTGCCGAACCCGTCAAGCGTGACAAGGAGCGCAAAGTCTTCGAGGTACCAACCGCCAAGCGGGCTGGACCTAGAGTCTTCATGTGCTTTGCTGCATCCTCGAGCTCAGCATCGATGTAATCACGCAGCGCCTGCACATCTTTTTTGGCAGGTGGGTCAGTATCGAACCAGTTATGCGTCAAACGCCCGGCACCCAGGTCCAAGGAGAATGCCATCTCTGGCTCTTCGTCTGAACCTGTAGATAGCTCGAGCGAGCCACCGCCGATATCGATGTTGGTAATACGACCGGCTGACCAGCCATACCAACGACGCACCGCCAAGAAAGTCAGGCGCGCTTCTTCCTCACCGGACAAAATCTCGAGATGGACGCCTGTTTCTTTCTCGACTAAGGCTAACACCTCATCGGAATTCGGCGCAGAACGCACAGCGGAGGTAGCAAAGGCGATGAACTCATCACAGTCCAGCTTTTTGCCCAGCTCAGAAGCTTCTTTAACTGCGGAGATAAGCCTTTTGACGCCCTTGGCGTGAATGTTACCGTCGTCGTCCAATTGCTCCACAAGGCGCAACGGAGTCTTCCAGTCACTCATCGGGGTCGGGCGACCGCCAACGGTGGCGTTGACTGCCACGAGATGGACAGTATTGCTTCCGACATCTAATACACCTAATCGCACACCCCTAAGCGTAGTAGGTCTACCGTTGGTAAGTGTGAATCGCCCGGATTTTTTACAGCAGTATCAACCATCGTCGAAAACCGTTCACCTAGGTTTCCCCGAATTTTCTCCGGCGGCCGCATCGATCCGCGCAGGCCGCGAGTTAGCGCCGGACTTTCCACGGGAATGGTTTGAATTTACTGATCCCGATGATGAGTTCCACGTATTTAGCGTGGATTTAACCTGGTTAGAGTCTCATTACACGTGCCAATTCGGCACTGAGCGATGCTTCGGTATTGACTCAGAAAACCCAGATGTGGGTTGCTGTGGGCACGGCGCTTTCATGGCTGACGAAACCGACCGGGATCAGCTCTACGATGCCGTGGCACAAATGCCAGCAAAATATTGGCAAAATCGTCCAGCCGACACAGACGCCTTCCTATCGGCCGAAGATCCCCTCCAAATTGAGCCATGGCTCGTATGGGATGAACTCGACGACGATGATGGCGAGCCAGAACCCGCCTTGAAAACCCAAGTCCAAGATGGTGCCTGCATCTTTGCCAACCGCGCGGGCTGGGCCACCGGCGCCGGCTGCGCATTGCACCAGTGGGCAATGGCAGAGGACCAAGAACTTACGGTTGTAAAGCCTGAGGTTTGTTGGCAACTTCCTATCCGCCGACATGAAGAATGGGAAGAGCGTACCGATGGCCAAGAAATCCTACGCACCACTTTGGGCGAATACGACCGCCGGGGTTGGGGCAATGGCGGCGAGGATTTTGACTGGTACTGCACCACAGATTCCGCCTGCCACAACTCCCCCGAACCTATGTGGCGTTCCCACATTTCTGAGCTGACCGCGTTGATGGGTAAAAAGGCTTATGAGCTTCTAGCTGCACATTGCCAGCAGCGCGCAGAGCTTCGCGGTGCAGCCAAGGCCGCAAACATTGAGTTGCCTTTGCACCCAGCAAGCGCAAAGGCCGGCTGGTAGAAATCTACCAAGCCGGCCCTGCTGCCAAGATAAGCGAGGTTTTAAGCCTCGTACTTATATCCCAAGCCACGCACCGTCACCAGGTGCTGAGGGCGAGATGGCTCTTGCTCAATCTTGGAGCGCAGGCGCTTGACGTGTACGTCGAGAGTCTTGGTATCTCCGACATAGTCAGCTCCCCAAATGCGGTCAATGAGCTGACCGCGAGTAAGTACGCGTCCAGCGTTACGCAGCAAGTATTCAAGCAGGTCGAATTCTTTTAGAGGCATCGAGATAGGTTCACCGTCGACGGACACGATGTGGCGCTCCACGTCCATACGCACGCGGCCACCTTCGAGAACCTGCTCTTCAAATTCTTCTTCTACTTCCACTGCGTCTCCGCCGCGGCGCAGTACAGCGCGGATACGTGCAATAAGTTCACGAGAAGAATAAGGCTTGGTGACATAGTCATCAGCGCCAAGTTCGAGGCCAACAACTTTGTCGATTTCTGAATCACGTGCAGTGACCATAATGACCGGCACGGAAGATGTCGCGCGCAGTTGCTTACACACATCCGTGCCAGACATGCCAGGCAGCATCAAATCAAGTAATACGATGTCCACATCGTGGCGTTCAAATTCCTCTAATGCGGTTTTCCCATCGTGCGCAACGATTGGTTCAAATCCCTCTTTTCGAAGCAGGAATGCCAGCGGATCCGCCAACGATTCCTCGTCTTCAACGATGAGAATGGTCGTCATGAGGTTTTATCCTTTCGACGAGAAGCTTCCCGGGCAACTGCGGAATGCAGGTCAGCCTTCGGAGTCTTCTCATGTTCATTATCGGTCACCGCTGGAATCTTTTCCGGTTCGGGCTCGTGATAAATAGGAAGTTCAATTGTAAAGGTTGAGCCGGTGCCAAGACGAGACCACAACTTGATGTTTCCTCCGTGATTGGCCACAACATGTTTTACAATTGCTAATCCTAGGCCAGTACCTCCGGTTTGCCGAGATCGGGCTTTATCAACACGGAAAAAGCGCTCAAAAACGCGCGCTTGGTCTTCAGTATCAATACCGATTCCGCGGTCTGTGACGCGAATTGCCACGACATCATCATTGACGCGCTTTTGCGAGATCGACACCGGCATGGCCTCGGGCGAATAATGCACGGCATTAGAAATCAGGTTGGATACCGCTGTCACCAACAAAGCCTTATCGCCTTTAACAAAAGCGCCTACGCTGACTCCGCGCGTGATTTGGATTTCATGTGCTTCAGCCGTGAGCTGATTACGCACGATGGCTTCATTAATCACCGCATCCACAGACACTGGTTCCAGCTCAGGTAGAGCCTCCGCACCCTGCAATTTCGACAGCGCGATCAACTCATTGACCATATCGGCCATGCGGTAGGCCTCTTTTTGTACCCGGGATCCGAAATACTCCACATGCTCTGGATCATCTGGAGAATCCAACAGCGCCTCAGCCAGCAGCGCGATACCGCCAACGGGCGTTTTTAGCTCATGGGAAACATTGGCAACAAAGTCCCGGCGCGCTGATTCCATGCGGGTGGATTCGGATTCATCGGTGGCAAAGATGATGACAAAGCGGTCATCGATAAGCGTTAAAGGCTTCACCAGCGCCCGGATCTGCAGCACGCGGTTGCCCGTGCGACGCTTCGACACGGAGTGATCGATGGTGCGCTCTTCTTTATCATCAAAGACTTTTTCGGCCACACGCCACAGTTCCGGATTGATGCTGCGGTCGTGCACAATCGTCATTTCATGCGCAGCGGTATTAGACAAGATGACATCGCCACTTTGATCCACCACCGTGACCCCAGTGGGTGCGCCTTGGATAGCTAGATGCAAAACCTGGCTGACGGTTGTGACTTGGTTGGCCTCAATCGAACTTGATTGCCGTGAGCTTAAAATCCGACGCTGGATAAAACGCGAAACTGGCATTGCGGCAAGGCAGACGATAACGCCTGCGATAAATGCAATGACTACGGCCACTGATCTCCTTGTGTTTTAAACTTGGGTCTAACGTGAAAGCACCCCAGGGAAATTATGCTCTCCCTGGGGTCGTTGTGCCAGCTGACGCTTTTCTTACTTGCCGCCTTGGGCTGCTACTGCTGCCGCACCAGCTGCTGCTGCTTCTGGATCAAGGTAGGTACCACCTGGGTTTACAACCTCGCCCGATTCGGTGATTTCGTAGACCAGTGGAATACCGGTTGGAATATTCAGACCTGCAATATCCTCATCAGAGATATTGTCCAAGTACTTCACCAATGCGCGCAGGGAGTTACCGTGCGCTGCAATCAAAACGGTCTCACCGCGCTGGGCACGTGGCAGGATTTCTTCCTTGAAGTACGGGATGAAACGCTCCACGACATCCTTCAAGCACTCTGTGCGAGGAACGGTGTCCAGGTTTGCGTAACGGGCATCTTCAGACTGGGAGTACTCAGCGTCATCCGCAAGCTCTGGTGGTGGGGTGCCGTAGGAACGACGCCACTCCATGAACTGCTCATCGCCGTACTTATCCTTGGTCTCAGCCTTGTTCAAGCCCTGCAGCGCACCATAGTGACGCTCGTTTAAGCGCCAGTCACGAATGACTGGAATCCAGTGGCGATCAGCTTTATTAAGCGCAATATTCGCGGTGCGGATCGCACGGCGCAGCAAGGAGGTGTACACAACAGAAGGCAAGATGTTGTGCTCTACCAACATCTCACCGCCACGCTTTGCCTCAGCCTCGCCCTTTTCGGTCAGATCTACATCTACCCAGCCAGTGAACTGGTTGGATTCGTTCCAGGTGGACTGGCCATGGCGTAAAAGAATTAGCTTTCCGTTAGTCATGTCATCAAGCATGCCACGAAATGAGCCTTGAGGGGCTTTTTATTTCTGTGATCTGGGTAGCGAATTTCCGCTCAAGAGAGCCCTTGGGCTTAAATACCTGCGGCCTGGCGCGGTCCGTGACATTCTGACATGTCGATTTTGGTGGCTTCCTCGTACACCTTTAAAAGCTCTTGTGCGGAAGCCGCCCAGCTAAATTTCGCGGCATGTTCCACAGCTTGCTCGCCCATATGGATGCGCCTCTCGTCATCGTCCAGCAATTGCGCCAAGGCATCTGCCCACTGCGAGGCCCCGTGGCCATCGATAAGCAAGCCGGTGACATCGTGATCCACTGCAATCGGCAATCCACCAACGCGCGCTGCGACCACTGGGGTGCCAGTTGCCTGCGCTTCCATTGCGACCAGCCCAAAAGACTCGTTGTAGCTAGGAACCGCCACGATATCCGCTGCTTGATACACCGCAACTAGCTCCTGCGGGGGACGCGCATCCAAGAAACGAATGCGGTGCGCAACACCCAGCTCACGCGCTAAATCGTGATAATTTTGCACATTCGAAGTCTCACCCGATGCTCCGCCGCAGATAACCACACGCAAATTCCTCTGCGGATCTCGCTTAAATAACTCGGCGGTCGCGCGGATCAAAACCTCAGGGCCCTTGAACTTCTGCAACCGTCCAACGAAAGCCACCACTTTGGTGTGCAATGGAATACCCAGCTCACGGCGACTGCGCTCAGTGTTGCGATCTGTTCCTGGGGTAAAGAGCTCAGTATCAGCACCCGGAGTAATCACAGAGATATGACAATCATTGGCATCATAATGCGCAATGAGCTCATTTTTCTCGTCCTCAGTATTGACCACCAAGACATCCGCGTTATCCGATAATTGCTGTTCACAAATACGGCGGGCCTCTGATTCAGGCGAATCATCAGCCGCGCGGTAGGCATTCTTCACAGCCGCCAAGGTATGCGCAGTATGAATCAAGGGAATGCCCCACAAATCCCGCAGTAACCAGCCCACTTGGCCAGAAAGCCAATAGTGCGAGTGAATAAGGTCGTAGTACAAGTTATTGCACTTAATAAATTGCACCATGCCGCCAGAAAATGCGGCGAGCTGGGTTGGCAATTCCTCTTTGCTTAAGCCCTCATATGGACCGGCCACAATATTGATCACGCGTAGGTGCGGCTCAATTTCTACAATCTCCCCCTGACTCGGGCGGGTCGCACGCGTAAAAATATCCACGTCTACGCCCTTGCGTGCGAGCTGCGTCGCAATCGACAGCACGTAGACATTCATCCCGCCGGCATCGCCAGAGCCGGGCTGGGCAATCGGCGAAGTATGCATCGAAATCATGGCGACTCTCATACCGGATATCCTAGACTTTCACCCGGTTGCGCACACATTGAATAACAGAAACCACAACTACTAAACCACACCTGCATTAATGCCTGAATCACTGCCAGCCTGCGCTATGTGTCGATGAATCTAAACTTGATCTAATCGAGAAATAGTTTTATCCGTGATCTATTTTACCTTCGTTGCTGAGTAAATCCTCAGGTTTATGTAGCTACACTGGAGCAAATAAACACTTACGTAACCAACGGTATGGTGAGAGACAGATAGTGACTCCCTGTCCATGCTGCGCTGCTCAATACTTTGATTTCTCAATGAGATTAGAAGGATGAAATGTCTGCTTCAGAAAATAAGACCTGGCTTTCGCACTACCCCGAATGGACCCCCCATTCTCTAGACTATGGCGACACCAGCTTGCTGGACGTCTATGACAATAACCTGGCTATCAACGGCCACAAGTCTGCCTTAAGCTTCTTTGGCCGCAGCCAGTCTTATATCGATCTGGACCGCCAAGTTCGCCGCGCGGCCGCCGGACTTAAAGCTTTCGGCGTGCGTCCTGGCGACCGCGTCGCGATGGTATTGCCGAACTGCCCGCAGCACGTAGCGGCATTTTATGCGGTGCTGAAGCTGGGAGCATCGGTAGTTGAGCACAACCCTTTGTATACCGCGCACGAATTAGAGGGCCTGTTCCAGGACCACGGCGCGCGCATCGCCATCGCCTGGGACAAGACAGCCCCTACGCTGGAAAAGCTGCGTGGCACCACTGATTTGGAAACGGTTATTTCCGTCAACATGATTGACGCGATGCCCACCTTGCAGCAGATCGCCCTGCGTATTCCAATCCCGCCTTTGAAAGCAAAGCGCGACCAGCTCACGGGCGAAGCTCGCAACTCCGTTCCGTGGGATACCCTTATTGGCAATGCCATTGGTGGCGACGGCAGCGATATTGAATCCGAACCATCAGTTACGCCAGATACCACTGCCGTGGTGATGTACACCTCCGGTACCACCGGCAAGCCCAAAGGCGCTGAGCTTACCCACGGTTCACTTTTTGCCAATATTGCACAAGGCAAAGCGTGGGTTCCAGGGCTTGGCGATCAGGACGAGCGCATGCTCGCCGCTTTGCCCTTCTTCCACGCTTATGGCCTGACCATGAACCTGACCCTGGCGCAGTTCATCGGCGGCGAACTAGTTCTTCTGCCAACACCACAGATTCCGCTGATCATGGACATCATGAAAAAGCGCACACCCACCTGGGTTCCCGGCGTGCCCACTCTCTACAGCCGAATCGTGGAAGCAGCTAAAGACAAGGGCATTGCGATTAAGGGCATTCGCAGCGCTTTCTCCGGCGCGGCATCCCTTCCAGTATCTACCGTGGAAGATTGGGAAGAGCTCACCCAAGGCCGCCTGGTGGAAGGCTTTGGCCTTACGGAAACCTCCCCCATCCTTATTGGCAATCCGATGACCGATAGCCGCCGGCCCGGCTACGTCGGCATTCCTTTCCCGGACACTGAAATCCGCATTGTGAATCCAGAAAATCCTGATCAGGTAATGCCTGATGGCGAAGAAGGCGAAATCATCGCTCGCGGCCCCCAGGTTTTCAAGGGCTACCTCAACAACCCTGAGGCCACCGAGCAAGCCTTCCACAATGGGTGGTTCCGCACCGGGGATCTAGGAGTCATGGAAGAAGACGGTTTCATCCGCCTGGTCGCGCGTTTGAAGGAAGTCATCATCACCGGCGGCTTCAACGTCTACCCCGCTGAAGTTGAAGAAGCCCTGCTTTCCCACCCTGACGTGGAAGAAGCCGCCGTAGTGGGCCGCCCGCGTGAGGATGGCTCCGAAGATGTCGTTGCTTGCGTAACGCTTCGTGATGGCGCCGCACTTGACCCCGAAGGCCTCAAAGAGTTCTCACGGGAGCTTCTTACCCGCTACAAGGTGCCGCGTACCTTCTACCACTTCGAAGCACTAGCCAAAGACCAACTGGGGAAAATTCGCCGCCGCGAAGTCCAGCAGGACCTCATTGACCGGTTAAACAAGCAAAGCAAGTAATAGCTGTTTCAATTTTCCCACAGGGGCAATCCCTGTGGGATTTTTCTGTAATTGGGGGTAGAAATAGAAACTTTCCTGTGACAAACCGTCCAAATATGAGGTTTCCGTCATGTTTGCAATGTATTATAGAGCGCAAAATATTTAGGCGTCTAAATGCAACTGTTGTTTCGGCGTCGATAAACAACGAAGACCGGACACAATCGCATCACCGCGAGCCCGAACATTTGGAAGGACCCGCATGTCAGCATCTGAAACCAAGGCCTGGACCAAACTCTATGCCCCTTGGACTGACCACGAACTTGAATATGGCGATGACACTTTAGCGTCCATCTATGACCGCAACCTTGAGCTCAACGCAGATAAACCTGCAACCTACTTTTTCGGGCGCGGGCAAAGCTACAAAGAGCTTGACCAACAGGTTCGTGCAGCAGCAGCAGGACTTAAGGCCTTCGGTATTCGCCCTGGCGACCGTGTCGCCATTGTGCTCCCTAACTGTCCACAGCACCTTGCGGCTTTCTTCGCTATTCAAAAACTCGGCGCGACCGTGGTTGAGCACAACCCGCTATACACCGCTCATGAGCTCGAAGGACTGTTCAAGGATCACGGTGCACGCGTTGTTATTGCTTGGGACAAAGCGGCCCCAACCTTGGAAAAGATTCGCGCAACCACGGACTTAGAAACCATTATTTCAGTCAATATGACTGAAGCTATGCCACGGCGCATGCAGCTGCTTCTGAGCATCCCGATTCCACCAATTACTGCTAAGCGTGATGCGCTAACGGGCGATGCTCCAAATACTGTCCCTTGGTCAACCCTTATCTCCCCAGCCATTGGCGGCAACGGCAAAGACTTTGAAAACAATGAAGTTACTGCCGATGACACTGCACTGATTCTCTACACCTCGGGTACAACCGGTGCGCCGAAAGGCGCAATGATTTCACACGCCAATATTTTGGCCAACTGCGTCATGGGCAAAGCCTGGGTTCCAGGTCTCGGTGACAAACCTGAACGCTTCCTCGCCGCTTTACCCTTCTTCCACGTCTACGGCATGACCACCGTGGTGGCACTGGGCGTCTACGTTGGCGCAGAGATCATTTTGCTGCCTGCCCCGCAGATTCCTTTGATCATGGATGTCATTAAAAAGCACACTCCAACATGGGCTCCAGGTGTGCCGACGCTTTATGACAAGATTTTGGCGGCGGCCGAGGAAAAGGGCATGGACAAGACCCAACACCCTATTGCTAACTCGTTTTCCGGCGCAGCTACCCTGCCGGTTCGCACTGTTGCACGGTGGGAGGCCTTCTCCGGTGGGCTGTTGGTAGAAGGTTACGGTCTCACAGAAACCGCACCAGTTATCTGCGCAAACCCGATGGATGGCAATCACCGTCCGGGCTATGTCGGTATTCCCTTCCCAGATACCGAAGTACGCATTGTTAATCCAGACAACCTCGATGAGCTCATGCCGGATGGACAAGAAGGTGAGCTGCTAGTTCGCGGTCCGCAGGTCTTTAAGGGCTACCTCAACAACCCTGGGGCAACCGCCGCTACTTTCCACGGCGATTGGTTCCGTACTGGCGATGCCGGCGTGATGGAAGAAGATGGCTTTGTGCGTCTTGTTGCCCGCATCAAAGAAATCATCATCACAGGTGGCTTCAACGTCTACCCGGCCGAAGTTGAAGAGGCCATGTCCGACCACCGCGATATCGAAAGCATTGCCGTTGTTGGTCGCCCGCGTGAAGACGGCTCTGAAGATGTCGTCGCCTGTGTCACGCTGCGCGATGGCTCAGCTCTCGACCCCGAAGGCCTGAAAGAATTCGCTCGGGAGCGCCTTACTCGCTACAAGGTGCCTCGCACTTTCTACCACTTCGACGAACTAGCGAAAGACCAGCTGGGCAAGATTCGCCGCCGCGAAGTCCAGCAAGACCTTCTGAAGATGCTCGGAAGTAAGTAATTACTTGGCAACAAGTAATTAAGTCGTCCTCCCCGGCGATATGACCGTGGTGCATTAAACTTAAAAAGAAGCACACTCTTCTTCGCCTTACGGCGGGTTAGCCTTTTAAGCTTTTCGCGCTGACCGTTGCAGATGCACCATCGATAAAATATCCCTGGGAGGACGTCTTATGTCGGCATTTCAAACCAAAGCCTGGATCCACAATTACGCAGCGTGGACCGAGCCACACTTGGACTATGGCGATGACACGCTGGTTGATTTTTACGACAACAACCTAGAAAAGAATGGCAATAAGTCTGCTACCTATTTCTTCGGCCGCACTCAAACCTATAGCGACTTAGACCACCAGGTAAACGCTGCCGCCGCAGGCCTGAAAGCTTTTGGCATTCGCCCAGGCGACCGCGTGGCTTTGGTTTTACCGAACTGCCCGCAGCACATCGCAGCCTTTTATGCCGTATTAAAGCTGGGTGCAACGGTAGTGGAGCATAACCCGCTCTACACCGCACATGAATTAGAGGGTCTATTCAATGACCACGGTGCGCGTGTTGCCATTGCCTGGGACAAGGCCGCACCAACATTAGAAAAGCTGCGTGGGAAAACCCCGCTGGAGACCATCATCTCCGTCAACATGACGGAAGCCATGCCACGGCGTATGCAGCTTTTGCTGCGCATTCCAGTTCCACCGATTACGTCCAAGCGCGATGCTCTCACCGGCGATGCTCCGAACACCGTGCCCTGGTCCACCTTGTGCTCACACGCAATTGGCGGTTCCGGCAAGGACATTGAATACCCCGTAGTCACGCGTGAAGACACTGCGCTGATTCTGTACACCTCTGGTACTACGGGTCAGCCCAAAGGCGCGATGCTCAGCCACGGCAACATGGCTTCCATGGTTGTCATGGGTGATGCCTGGGTCCCGGGACTGCGCGATAAGCAACAGCGCTTCCTCGCAACTTTGCCGATGTTCCACGTCTATGGCCTCACCATGGTGGCAACCCTTGGCCCTTATGTTGGGGCTGAGATGGTTTTGCTCCCAGCACCACAGATCCCACTCATCATCGATGTTTTGAAGAAGCACACTCCAACTTTTGCACCGGGCGTACCGACGCTATACGAGAAGATCATTGCCGCAGCGAATGAGAAGAATATCGAGATCACGGGCATCGACAATGCTTTCTCCGGTGCTTCTACCTTGCCAGTCTCCACCGTTGAGGACTGGGAAAACCTTACCGGCGGCAAGCTGGTGGAAGGCTACGGTCTGACTGAAACCTCCCCAGTTATTTGTGGTAATCCCATGAACGGCAAGACCCGTCCGGGCTATGTTGGTCTTCCTTTCCCTGATACCGAAGTGCGCATTGCTAACCCAGAGAACCTAGATGAAACTATGCCCGATGGTGAAGAAGGCGAACTGCTGGTTCGCGGGCCGCAGGTCTTTAAGGGCTATCTCAACAAGCCTGAAGCCACTAAAGAAGCCTTCCACGGTGATTGGTTCCGCACCGGTGACGTCGGTGTAATGGAAGAAGATGGCTTTGTCCGCCTGGTAGCCCGCATCAAAGAAATCATCATCACCGGTGGATTCAATGTCTACCCGGCGGAGGTCGAGGAAATTCTGCTTACCCACCCCGATATCACCGATGTTGCCGTGGTTGGCCGTCCGCGTCACGATGGCTCCGAAGACGTCGTTGCGTGTGTGACTTTGCGCGATGGTGCGGCTTTGGATCCAGAAGGCCTCAAGGACTTCTCCCGTGAACGCCTTACCCGCTACAAAGTGCCGCGCACCTTCTACCACTTCGAAGAGCTCGCCAAAGACCAGCTGGGCAAGATTCGCCGCCGTGAAGTTCAGGCGGACTTGCTTAAGCTGCTCGAGAAATAATTTATGTAACTTGTACATATGTCCCCGCGTTCTAAAAGTCCTGAGCTTCCAGCAGAAACTCCGAACCCGTTTCGTCCTACTTTTGGTGCCTCGCCACGCTTTTGGGCAGGACGAACGGTAATTTTAGAAGGATTCGCGGAAGCTCTCGACAGCCCCGTGGGCCATCCTGATCGCGCGATGTTAATCAGCGGTACCCGCGGAATTGGCAAGACAGTTCTGTTGACGGAGCTCGAAGATATTGCCGAAGCTCGCGGGTGGATCTCAGTGCGGGCCATCGGTAGCACGAGCATGGCCGAGCACCTTATTAATACGGCTATTCCAGCGCAGATTGCCAGGCTCAACCCACAGGCGGAGACCCGGTTGAAGTCGCTTGGTGTCGCAGGTCTAGGCCGTGTAGAAACCGAACTCGATCCCCGTTACGGGCAGCTGCAACCTGTACCCACGGTAGAAACTCGTATCCGGCAACTTCTGGAATACACTAGTGGAAGCGGCGTATTCATTGCGATTGATGAGGTCCAAGACGCCCCGAGTGAGGATCTCGCTGCGGTAGCGCAAGCCTTCCAGAATCTCATCAAGGATGAACTTCCTGTCGCTCTTGCCTTCGCAGGCCTAACGGTTGGCACCCGGGACCTCTTGGACTTGCCGGGCACCACGTTCTTACGCCGTGCAAGTGCCTATGAGCTAGGCCCATTGACTGCCGATGACACCGTGAATCTTCTCGCCGCTACCGCTGATGGCTCCGGTATCCACTTTGGCGATGCTGCTGCCCGGCGCGCGGCCACCGCATCATTCGGGTTTCCCTACTTGGTTCAGCTCATTGGCGCGCATGCGTGGCGGGTAACTAAAGACCAGGTAGAAGAGGAAGTCGCGCAAGAAACTATCGATGCCATCCTCAAAGAGGCAATTGATACTTTCGGCTCGCAGGTGCATCGACCAGCGCTGCGGCATGTCACCGACTTACAGCGTGAATTTTTGCGATCAATGGCGCGTTTGGGCGGTGAGGAACAGTCCATTAGTGAAATCGCCGGGCTGTTGAAGAAGACCACCACCGGCATCAGCAGAATCCGCGCGGCACTAATTAAGCAAGAGCTCATTGAGCCTTCCTCACACGGGTATGTGCGCTTCACCCAGCCGTATATGGCAGAGCATCTCCTGGCCGAGCCACGCACACGCTATGTGCAATAGGAATCCAGCTGCGTGAAATTTTAAAACGTAGCTGTTACGCAGGCTAGATTGAGCAGAATATCAGCGCATACAACATTTGGCTGTTGACGTAAGGCGCATCACAGTGCACAAACTTCCGGTATGAACCTGTCTGACAGCTGGACACCCCGACAGCCGGTGCTTTCGCGCACCAGTGCTGCCGAGGAAGTCTTCAACTCCATTCGCCAAGGAATCGAATCCGGAGAAATCCCCATCGGCTCAAAGCTGGGCTCGGAAGCTTCACTTGCGGCATCTTTTGGCGTTAGCCGCTCGGTCATCCGCGAAGCGCTACGTTCCTCGGCAACGCTGGGACTAACTAAAACCGAAACTGGCCGAGGCACTTTTGTCATTTCTGCAACGCCTGCGAACGACTTAGTGCTCGGCAACTATTCCTCAACCGACATTCACGAGGCCCGTCCGCACATTGAAGTCCCCGCCGCTGGCCTCGCTGCGCTGCGCCGAACCACTGATGACCTGAAGAAGTTGCAAGACATCATGGAGCAGATGGAGGCCGAAGACGATCACGTCGCGTGGGTTGAATTGGATACTGAATTCCACGCAACCATCGCCAGCGCTAGCAAAAACTCGGTCTTTACCAAGATTGTCCGCGATATTCGCGAATCCCTGGCGCGTCAGTCCGAGACCGTCAACGTGGTCTCCGGGCGCAGAGAACCTTCCGACAAGGAACACCGCATCATCGTCGAAGCGATTGCCGCTCAAGACAAAGACGCCGCTGAAGAAGCGATGGCCTTCCACCTTTCCGCAGTACGCGTTGCTGTTGATGGGATCGTCAAAAAGCAGCCCTAAGCTCTGTTAATAGACACCCCAACCGTTTCATTCCTTTAAAGAAAAGGCACACTATGTCAACGACTCAAGTCTCAGGCTCTGCAGCCACGACAAAGCCGGCAAATTCCGCAACTGAATCTGCAATCACTGCTGGCGATGGTGACTACCACAAGGGGCTAAGCACCCGTCAGGTCAACGTGATCGCTATCGGCGGTGCCATTGGTACCGGACTGTTCATGGGTGCCGGCGGCCGCCTTGCCCAAGCTGGTCCCGGAATTGTCATCAGCTACGCCATCTGTGGCGAGCTGGCTTTCCTTATTCTTCGTGCGCTCGGCGAGCTGGAATTCTGGTTCGCACTCATCAAGGTCGTCGCACTTTCTGCCTTCCTGGTAGCCGGTTGCTACTTTGTCGTCTTCGGAACCCCTATTGAAGGCCACACCACCGGCTGGTCCCTCATTCAAGACAACGGCGGTATTTTGCCTAACGGCATCCTGCCAGTTCTGGTTCTCATGCAGGGCGTGGTCTTCGCGTATGCATCCATTGAGCTTTTGGGCACCGCCGCAGGCGAGGTAGAAAACCCTGAGAAGGTCATGCCGAAGGCAATCAATACTGTTATCTTCCGCATCGCTATCTTCTACGTAGGCTCTTTGATCTTACTGTCGCTGCTGCTTCCTTATGTTGAGTACAAAGCAGGCGAAAGCCCATTCGTTACTTTCTTCGGCGCCATCGGCGTTCCCGGCATGGACGTGGTCATGAACCTCGTGGTTCTCACCGCAGCAATGTCCTCCTTGAATGCGGGACTGTACTCCACCGGCCGTATCCTGCGCTCGATGTCGTTGAACGGTTCTGCGCCAAAGTTCGCAGGACGCATCAGCGCCAATGGTGTTCCTTATGGCGGAATCGTCATCACTTCAGTCGTCGCAGCCGTCGGCGTTGTCCTTAACGCAATCGTTCCAGCTCAGGCATTTGAAATTGTTCTTAACTTCGCAGCCATCGGCATCATCGCTTCTTGGGGCATGATCATGCTCTGCCACATCGCATTGGTAAAGAAGTCAGAACGTGGCCAGCTCCAACGCCCGAGCTTCCGCATGCCTTTCGCACCATATTCCAGCTGGTTCGTACTAGTAGCGCTCGTGTTCATCGTGGTACTGATGGCGTTCGATAACCCAGTGGGAACCTGGACGGTTGCAGGACTTTTGGTCATCATTCCAATCCTCATCGCCGGATGGTATGCCTGCCGCGGCCGCATCTACGCTATCGCCGCGGAACGTGCTGCAGCTGGCCAAGAAGCAGCTACCTTCTAAACGCAGAAATTTAAAGCTTAAGAAAACAAAACCCCGTTTGAGTGTTGAGTTGGATTTCTTGTCCCTCTCGCTACTCAAACGGGGCTTTAAGCATGTATCCCACCGAGAAGGGTTTACGGCCTCGACATCCCATGAATCCGTTTCTAGTCCTGTTGTTCGCATCGCATTTACTGGCCGAAAAGACAGGCATTTTCAGCACAATTTCAGGCGCATTACAGGCAGATTTTAAGTCTAACTCCGGGAAATTTGGCGAGCTCTTTCATGGTGATTGACGTGGTCAGACATCGATCGGTTACATATTCTATAAATATGAGAAAAACCTCACATTTGGGCGTGTGAGGCCGCCAACTTACGCCTAAGTAGGCTACGGTGGCGTAATCGCGATAGTTTGTTTTCGTGTAGCAAACCCCGGACGCCTATCGCGTCATATTTTCTGGCTTAGGGAAAAGCCATAAACCTTTCACCGATACGTTTAAAGAGGACTATTTAATATGTCGTTGACCCCCTTGCACACCTTGTCTAATGACAGCACTGCCCCGGCAGTGCTGTTTGCAGGTCAGGGTTCTGCATGGCAAAAGGCCATCGCCGATGCCGCAGCCAGCCCACACCAGGCAGCACAGCTGCGCGACATCTTAAAAGAAGTACGCACGACCACCGGCCCGGTAGCACGCATCATCGCGTCTTCTTGCCCAGGAGTTTATGAGCGTTTAGAAGAACTAGCTAACACCCCGGCTGATGAAAGCCCAGTGGCTAAGGAATATGACGCATACCCGGCATACTCCATCCCAGGCATTGTTTTGGGACAAATCGGTGCCATCGAGCACCTGCGCGAGCTGGGCGTGGATGTAGATTCCGCGCAGCTTGCTGGTCACTCCCAGGGCTCTTTGGGCGTTGCAGCCGTGAAGGATGCACGCCAGGCCCTGGCCTTGGCAGTTTTGATGGGTACTGCAGCTGCTGTCACCCAGGGCGCGAATGACTCCCGCTCCCACATGCTGTCTGTACGTGGCGTGCCACGCGAGATGATCGAAGAGTACCTCGCTGGTGACGCAGCTATTGCTGTAGTTAACGGCCGCGTACACTTCGCACTGTCCGGCACCCCAGAAGACTTGGCAAAGACCGAGTCCAACATTGCGCAGGCAGCTGAGTCTTACAATGAGGCGCTCGAAGAGCGTCTGATTGGTGGTTCTGAGATCAACCCAGTCTTTGACGTATTGCGCGTTGCTCTTCCTTTCCACCACGCTTCCTTGCAGGCAGCAGCGGATCTGACCGTCGAATACGCCACCCAGTGTGGCCTGGATGCAGATCTTGCGCGTGAGCTCGCTGATTCCATCTTGGTTCAGCCACACAACTGGGTTGAGAGCGTGAACGCTCTCAACAGTAACTATCTGATTTCCCTGGATCGTGGCCTGTCTTCTTTGACCGCACCACTGATCACTGGCACCGGCAAGGTTGTTATTCCAGCTGCTACCGCCGCTGAGCGCGATAACCTGGCAACCCCAGGCACCGAGCTGCCAACCGCTGTGAACTACGAAGAGTTCTCACCAAAGCTCATCTCCCTGCCTAACGGCAAGTCCTACACTCAGACCCGTTTCTCTGAGTGGACCGGTATGTCCCCAATCATCTTGGGCGGCATGACCCCAACGACCATGGATCCAGGCATCGTTGCTGCAGCAGCAAACGGTGGCTACTGGTCAGAGATGGCCGGTGGCGGACAGTACTCTGACGAAGCTTTCACCATCAACAAAGATGGCATGATGGAGCTTTTAGAGCCAGGCCGCACCGCAGCGTTTAACACCATGTTCTTCGACCGCTACCTGTGGAACCTGCAGTTCGGTCAGGCACGTATCGTGCCTAAGGCTCGTGCAAATGGTGCTGCCTTTACCGGTGTGACCATCTCCGCTGGTATCCCTGAGCCAGAAGAAGCAACAGAATTGCTGGATCAGCTCACCGCTGATGGCTTCCCTTATATCTCTTTCAAGCCAGGTACCACCAAGCAGATTCAGGACTGCATCGCAATTGCTGCAGATAACCCTTCTCACCGCGTCATCGTCCAGATCGAAGACGGCCACGCTGGTGGCCACCACTCCTGGGTTGACCTGGATGAGATGCTGCTTGCTACCTATGCAGCAGCACGCCAGCATGACAACCTTGCCATCACCGTCGGTGGCGGCATCTACTCCCCGGACCGCGCATCCGAGTACCTGACCGGTTCCTGGTCCACCAAGTACGGCCTTCCAATCATGCCGGTTGATGGTGTCTTCTTGGGCACCGTAGCCATGGCAACCAAGGAAGCAACCGCTAACGATGACGTTAAGCAGCTGCTCGTTGACACCCCAGGTATCACCCCAGATACCAACGGCGGCTGGGTTGGCCGTTTGAAGGCTGACGGCGGCGTTTCCTCCTCCCAGTCTCACCTGTTGGCTGACCTGCACGAGATTGATAACTCGTTCGCGAAGGCATCTCGCCTGATCACCTCGATCCCAATCGAGGAATACGACTCCCGTCGTAATGAAATCATCGCGGCTTTGGCAAAGACCTCGAAGCCTTACTTCGGCGACGTCTCCGAAATGACCTACGAGCAGTGGGTTTCCCGCTTCGCAGAACAGGCCTACCCATGGGTTGATCCAACCTGGCACGACCGTTTCCACGATCTCCTGCAGCGCGTTGAGGCTCGTCTCAACGAAGCAGACCACGGTGAAATCCCTACCCTATTCCCATCACTCGAAGATTCCGAGAACGCACCAGAGGCAGTAGCAAAGCTTATTGCTGCTTACCCGAATGCGAAGATCACCAAGGTCAACACTCGTGATGAGGCTTGGTTCCCAACCCTTATCCGCAAGCACGTTAAGCCAATGCCATGGACCACCGCTATTGACGGTGACCTTAAGGAATGGTTCGCAAAGGACACCTTGTGGCAGGCACAGGACCCACGCTACGACGCTGATGGCGTTCGTATCATTCCTGGTCCAGTCGCGGTTGCAGGTATTACCAAGAAGAATGAGCCAGTAGCTGAGCTGCTGGGCCGCTTCGAAGATGCCACCACCGCAGCGCTTAACGATGCCGGCGTCAAGCCAGTTGAGCTCTACTCCCGCTTGGCTTCTGCCAAGAACGCAGAAGAGTTCCTGCGCAACGCGCCAACCATTATGTGGCACGGCCACCTCATTGCTAACCCTGCATATGAGCTGCCAGAAGAAGCATTCGACATCGTTGATGATGGCGAAGGCTTTGCAATTCGCATCAACTCTGACTCTTACTGGGATAACCTGCCTGAAGAGCAGCGCCCTTTCTACGTCCAGCACGTCGATATCCCGGTTGCACTGTCTGAGGCAGTAGCAACCGGTGCGTCCCCAGTTGTAGATGATGCACGTCTGCCAAAGGCAGTCTTTGACCTGCTCGCAGGCGTTGCTGGTGTTGGTTCTATCTCCGAGACCGGCGATGAAATCACCGCTTTGCCAAAGGTCATCGAAGGTTCTGTTTCTGAAGAAAACCCATACGGCCTGGTCGAATACTCCTTCACCTTGCCTTCCACCTTGCTGACCGCACACACCGCGGTTACCGGCGCTGCACTGGGCACCGTCAATGCGGGCGCCCCAGATGCTTTGGTTGGACCTTGCTGGCCAGCAATCTACACCGCGCTGGGCACCGGCCGTTTGACCGAAGAACACGGCGAGCCAGCTGGCACCGACTTCCCAGTCATTGAAGGCCTGCTCAACGCAGTTCACCTTGACCACGTCGTGGACGTGCGCGTTCCTCTCGACGAACTGGCACAAGGCGCAAAGGGCGAAGGCCGTCGCATTGACGTAACTTCCCGTTGTGCATCCATCGCTGAGTCCAACGCTGGCCGTATTGTCACCGTTGAGCTGGAACTGCGCGATGCACAGACCCAAGAAGTCGTGGCAACACAGATGCAGCGCTTCGCCATCCGTGGTCGCGCGACTGGTACCTCCGTTCCGGTTCCTGCTCCAGCATGGGGCGGCGGAAAGTCCCAGGACAAGGTAGAGGTCACTCCACGTTCCTTCGTCGACCGCGCATATGTCACCGCACCTGCGGATATGACCCCATTCGCGCTGGTTTCTGGTGACTACAACCCAATTCACACCTCCACCAACGCAGCTCGCCTGGTCAACCTCGAGGCACCACTGGTGCACGGCATGTGGCTCTCGGCTACCGCTCAGCACCTCGCTGGCAACCACGGCACCGTTGTGGGCTGGACCTACTCCATGTTCGGCATGGTGCAGCTTAACGATGAAGTTGAGATCACCGTCGAGCGCGTTGGCCGCAAGGGCATCCACGCTGCATTCGAGGTCACCTGTCGTATCGACGGCGAGGTAGTATCTCGCGGTCAGGCTCTGATGGCGCAGCCACGCACCGCTTATGTTTACCCAGGCCAGGGCATCCAGGCTGAGGGCATGGGCCGTGGTGACCGCGATGCATCGGCAGCTGCACGCGAAGTATGGCGTCGTGCTGACCGCCACACCCGCACCGCACTGGGATTCTCCATCCGTCAGATCATCGACGACAACCCAACCGAGCTGGTTGTTCGCGGCACCAAGTTCATCCACCCGAACGGTGTCCTGCACCTGACCCAGTTCACCCAGGTTGCGCTTGCTGTTGTTGCTTACGCTCAGACTGAGCGTCTGCGCGAAGCTGGCGCTTTGGGTACCAACTCCATGTATGCCGGTCACTCCCTTGGTGAGTACACCGCGCTGGCATCGTTGGCGAATATCTTCGACCTCGAAGCAGTCATCGACATCGTTTACTCCCGTGGTTCCGCAATGGGCACCTTGGTTGAGCGCGACGAAGACGGTAACTCCAACTACGGCATGGGCGCACTGCGTCCAAACATGATTGGTGTTCCAGCTGATGAGGTTGAGGCATACATTGCTCAGACCGCTGAAGAAACCGGCGAATTCCTCGAAATCGTCAACTACAACATCGCTGGCCAGCAGTACTCCATCGCGGGTACCAAGGCAGGTCTTGCGGCGTTGAAGAAGAAGGCTAACTCCGTCAAGGACCGCGCATATGTCACGGTTCCTGGCATTGACGTGCCTTTCCACTCCCAGGTTCTGCGCGGCGGCGTTCCAGCGTTCGCTGAAAAGCTCGATGAGCTGCTGCCAGAAACCCTCGACTTGGACGCACTGGTTGGCCGTTATGTGCCAAACCTGGTGGCTTCCCCATTCGAGCTCACCCAGGAATTCATCGAGAAGGTTAAGCCACTGGCTCCTTCCGGCAAGCTGGACAACCTCAAGGTCGAAGACCTCGATGAGCAGTCCCTTGCTCGTCTGCTCATGATTGAGCTGTTGTCCTGGCAGTTCGCATCACCAGTGCGCTGGATTGAAACCCAGGAACTGCTCTTTGATGAAGTAGACCAGATCATTGAAGTTGGTCTCGCGGCATCGCCTACCTTGACCAACCTGGCTAAGCGTTCCATGGATATCGCGGGCGTTGACCTGCCAGTATTCAACGTTGAGCGCGACCAGGATCAGGTCATGCTGCAAGACGTGAAAGAAGCACCAGCTCAAACCTTCGATGCTGAAGAAGGCGAAGCAACCTCGTCCACCTCTGCGGCTGGTCTCAGCGGGGATACCGCTGAGGCGTCGGCAGCGGCTGCCTCTGACAACACTCAGTCTATTCCTTCTGCTGAGGCACAGACCGTTGCTGCCGCACCGGCACCTTCCGCTGCTCCAGCTGGCGGTACTGCTGCGGCTGACGCTCCGGACCTGCCATTTAGCGCAGCTGAGGCGATTATGGTTCTGTTCGCATTCCAGAACAAGATCCGCCAGGACCAGATCAATGACACCGATACGGTTGAAGAGCTCACTAATGGTGTCTCTTCCCGCCGTAACCAGTTGCTCATGGATATGTCCGCAGAAATCGGCGTACCAGCTATTGATGGTGCTGCTGATGCTGACGTGGCTACCCTGCGTGAGCGCGTCAAGACTGCAGCTCCGGGCTACTCCCCATTCGGCGTTGTCCTTTCCGAGGCTGTGACCGCACGTCTGCGCCAGCTCACCGGTGCAGCAGGTGTAAAGCCCGCATACATCTCTGAGCGCGTTACCGGCACCTGGGGCTTGCCCCAGTCCTGGGCTGCACACGTTGAGGCCGAAATCTTGCTCGGCTCCCGCGATGAGGACTCCGTGCGCGGTGGCTCCCTGTCTACCGTTCCGACCACAGCTTCTTCCAAGTCTGACGTTGACGCTCTTGTCGATGCCGCAGTTCAGGCTGTCGCAGCAGCTCACGGCACTTCCGTGTCCATGGGCTCGGCTGGAGCTGGCGGCGGCGGTGGAGTTGTTGACTCCGCAGCACTGGATGCTTATGCAGATACCGTCACCGGTGAAAACGGTGTTCTGGCAACTGCTGCTCGTCAGGTCCTGTCCCAGTTGGGTCTGGTGGAAGAAGCACCAGAGACCCCAGAGACCGACAACACCTTGTTCGAGACCGTCGAGGCCGAGCTTGGTTCCGGTTGGGCAAAGACCGTCACCCCATCCTTCGACGCGAAGCGCGCAGTGCTTTTCGATGACCGCTGGGCATCAGCGCGTGAAGACCTTGCGCGCGTAGCACTCGGTGAGCTGGATCTTCCAGCGGAGCGTTTCCGTGGAACCGGAGAGACCATCGCCAAGCAGGCGGAGTGGTGGGCTAATAACCCTGCTGCTGCCACCGGCGCACACGCGAAGGCCACCCCGGCTGCTACCTTGCAGGCTATTGCTGCTGCCGCACGCGAGGAACTCGACGGTGAGTTCGCTGGCGATGTCGCACTGGTTACCGGTGCAGCCCCTGGCTCGATTGCAACCGCATTGGTTGAGCGTCTGCTTGAAGGCGGCGCCACCGTCATTATGACCGCATCACGCGTAAGCCAATCCCGTAAGGAATTCGCCCGCAAGCTCTATGCTGCACACGCAATTCCAGGCGCTGCCCTGTGGGTGGTTCCTGCGAACTTGAGCTCCTACCGCGATGTCGATGCTCTCATCGACTGGATTGGTACTGAGCAGCGTGAATCTGTTGGCAACGAAGTCAAGATCACCAAGCCAGCGCTGACCCCAACCTTGGCATTCCCATTCGCCGCACCTTCCGTGTCTGGTTCAGTTGCTGATGCTGGCCCACAGGCTGAAAACCAGACCCGTCTGCTGCTGTGGTCGGTTGAGCGCACGATTGCTGGTCTGTCCAACCTTGCGCAGCAAGCAGTTGATACCCGTTGCCACATCGTTCTGCCAGGTTCCCCGAACCGCGGCATGTTCGGCGGAGACGGCGCTTACGGCGAAGTCAAGGCAGCCTTGGACGCTATCTTGGCGAAGTGGTCTGCTGAAGCAGGTTGGCCAGAAGGTGTTACCCTGGCGCAGGCAAAGATTGGCTGGGTTTCCGGTACTTCCCTGATGGGTGGCAACGACATCCTGATTCCAGCTGCAGAACAAGCTGGCATCCACGTCTGGGACCCAGAGGAGATTTCTTCTGAGCTGATGTCTTTGGCATCCGCTGAGTCCCGCGCACAGGCAGCCGAGGCTCCACTCGAGCTGGATCTGACCGGTGGCCTTGGTTCTTCCAAGATTTCCATCTCTGAGCTTGCAGCGCAGGTCCGCGAAGAGGCAGAGAGTGCGTCCGCTTCTAACGAATCGAACAGCACTCTCCAAGCAGAAAAGGCAACCATCGCTGCTTTGCCAAACACGCGCCAAGTCGAGCTTCCCGCACCACTTGCCGAAGGCGAAGTTGGCGATGTCACCACCGACCTTGATGACATGGTTGTCATCGCAGGTGTCGGCGAGGTTTCCTCCTGGGGATCCGGCCGTACCCGCTTCGAGGCAGAATACGGCCTGCAGCGCGACGGTGCTGTTGACCTGACTGCAGCTGGCGTTTTGGAGTTGGCATGGATGACCGGTCTGGTGCAGTGGGCAAATGACCCACGTCCAGCCTGGTACGACGAAGAGGGCAACGAAGTCGACGAAGCGGATATCTACAACCGCTTCCGCGATGAGGTTGTTGCTCGCTCCGGTATCCGTACCCTGACCGACAAGAACAACATGGTTGACCAGGGCTCCATTGACCTGACCTCCGTATTCTTGGACCGCGATATTGTCTTCACCGTTGCATCTGAGCAAGAAGCACGCGACATTGAAGAAGCAGACCCAAGCTTCACCAAGCTGCGTGAAGTTGACGGCGAGTGGGAAGTCACCCGCCTCAAGGGCGCAACCGCGCGTGTTCCACGCAAGGCAACCTTGACCCGTACCGTTGCGGGCCAGATGCCTGACCACTTCGATGCTGCCAAGTGGGGCATCCCAGATCACATGCTGGATGCTCTCGACCGCATGGCCGTATGGAACCTGGTCACCGCAGTCGATGCGTTTACCCAAGCAGGTTTCAGCCCAGCTGAGTTGCTGCAGGTAATCCACCCAGGTCAGGTTGCAACCACGCAAGGTACCGGTATCGGCGGCATGGAATCCCTGCACAAGGTATTCGTTACCCGTCTGCTCGGCGAGGACCGTCCGTCCGACATCCTGCAGGAAGCTCTGCCAAACGTTATTGCAGCGCACACCATGCAGTCGCTGGTTGGCGGCTATGGTTCGATGATTCACCCAATCGGTGCTTGTGCAACCGCTGCGGTATCCATCGAAGAGGGCGTTGACAAGATTGCTCTGGGCAAGGCTGACCTGGTTGTTGCCGGTGGTATTGATGACGTTCAGGTTGAGTCTTTGACCGGCTTCGGCGACATGAATGCAACCGCTGAGACCAAGAAGATGACCGACCAGGGCATCGATGACCGCTTCATCTCCCGTGCGAATGACCGTCGTCGTGGCGGCTTCCTCGAGGCAGAAGGCGGCGGTACCGTGCTTCTGGTTCGTGGTTCCTTGGCTCGTGAGATGGGTCTTCCGGTCTACGCTGTAGTTGCTCACGCGGCTTCTTACGGAGACGGTGCACACACCTCCATTCCTGCTCCAGGTCTGGGTGCTTTGGGTGCTGGCCGTGGACGTAAGAACTCCCGTCTAGCCAAGGGCCTGGCAGGGCTTGGTCTGACCCCGAACGATGTTTCGGTTCTGTCCAAGCACGACACTTCCACCAACGCTAATGACCCGAACGAGTCGGAGCTACACTCCATCCTGTGGCCAGCTATTGGCCGCGACGTGGACCAGCCACTGTTCGTCATCTCGCAGAAGACCTTGACTGGTCACTCCAAGGCTGGTGCAGCACTGTTCCAGACCGGTGGTTTGATTGACGTCTTCCGCACTGGCCGCATCCCAGCCAACCAGTCCTTAGACTGTGTTGACCCGCTGATTGAGGCTAAGGCGAAGAACCTGGTCTGGCTGCGTTCCCCACTTGATGTGGAAGCAGCTAACCGTCCGGTGAAGGCCGCAGCTCTGACCTCCCTGGGCTTCGGCCACGTCGGCGCCCTGCTGGTTTACGCTCACCCAGGTGTCTTCGAGGCTGCCGTTGCTCAGCAGGTATCTGCTGAGGCTGCTAACGAGTGGCGCGAGAAGGCCAATGCTCGTCTGGCTGCTGGTGCTGCTCGCTTCGAAGCCGGCATGATTGGCAAGGAGACCTTGTTCGAGGTCATCGACGGCCGCCGCCTGCCTGAGGCAGCTGGCACTGTAGAGATTGAGAACTACGGCCCAGTCGCCGCAGACAAGGCCGCAGAAATCGCGCTCTTGCTTGACGACGACATCCGTCTCACCGCCGAAGGCACTTTCCCTCCGGCTAAGTAAGGTGCAGTTAACAGGCTAACGCCACGCAAGAGAAATTAGCTCCCTCCCGGAATTGGTACTGTGGGAAACCACATCCAACCAGGAGGGAGCTTGTTCATCCTCGTCATTGCCGGCACGTGGATGATCGCGACCACCGGGACATGCTGGGCAATTGGCCCCGTTGAGGAAGAGCCCTATGCCGAGTGTATTGGCATCGGACTTGAGAACACTACCAACCGTTCCTACACTCCTCTTTTGACACAGGTTGAAGAGCCCGTCCAGAACAAAGCTGAGCGGGGTTCAACCTTGGATCTCCTGACAGCTTTTGCTGAATTCGACAAGCATCAGGCTGATAAATAAAAGTACTGCCCACACGTTTGAACCTTGTTGATTGCAAACGTGTGGGCAGTCTTTCTATCGATATATCTCTCTGCGATGCCCCACATTAAGAACGAGAATTATTAGCTGTTTATCTTGAATTTCATAAACCACGCGATAAGAGCCGACCCGAATGCGGTACTCGCCGCTTCCTCCCTGCAGTTCTAAACGACACCGAGTATTTGGATTCGGACATTTGTTTAGAGATTAATCCAGACCGAACTCAGCCTTGAGTTCTTTAAGAGTCATTTCGCCGCCCTCTCGACGGGCAGCCGCAGCAGCGCGGATACCTTCCATATCCTCAAGAGCTTCAATTGCGCGATCGAAGAAATCAGGAGAGACAACGACTGCACGACGGCGAGCCCCACGGCTGAGAATTGAAACGGGCTCACGCTGAGCAGCGTCGAGGTAGCGGCTCTGTTCATTGCGAAACTCGCTGGTAGTTACTTCAGTGCTCATAATTCGATTAGTACATCTTGTACAAGATGTACCACAATAGGCTCTCCTGATTCCCGTTAAATTTTCGCCCTAGATTTCGGTGCCGAGCCAAACTGGTTCAGGAACGAGCTTGACGCCGAATTCATCGAAGACGCCATCGCGAATGGTGCGCGCCAAGTCCACAATGTCCTTAGACGTTGCCTCACCGCGGTTGGTGAGCGCGAGGGTATGGAGCGTCGACAAGCGAGCTTGCGCCTCGATACCAGGGTAACCACGCTTGAACCCGGCGCGCTCAATGAGCCACGCAGCTGAAAGCTTCTTGCCGCCCTCAGCATCGAAGCGTGGCATGGTCTCGGCGACTTCATCGCCAAGCTTGGCGGCAACACGCTGCGCGACCTCGTCGGCCTTTTCTGCCGGCACAATTGGGTTGGTAAAGAAGGAACCCGCAGACCAGGTATCCCTATCGTTGGGATTTAAGACCATACCCTTGCCGCGACGAAGCTCTAATACGGTGTCACGTATCTCCTTGACCGGCCGGCGCTCACCGGGGTTCTCGGTCAGCTGACGGAAGTTCAGCGGTGCGGATAAACCATCGGTAGTCAGCTGCATCTCAATGGCTAATACGACGGCACGCTGGGTAAATTTAATATTCGAGTAGCGATAGCGCAGATTCAACGTGGAGGCTTCAACCCACTCATCAACTTGCGTCTTACGGTCATACAAGCGCACCCAGGTTAAGACATCTGATACTTCGGTGCCATAAGCGCCCACGTTTTGTACCGGTACGGCACCAGCGCGCCCCGGGATACCGGAGAGGCACTCAATGCCGCCGAGGCCTGCATCGACAGCTTCTGCCACCACTTTGTCCCAATTGGCGCCAGCCCCCGCGCGCACAATGCCGGAATCCTGGTTGACCTGAATGTGTGGAAAATCCAGTGAGACCACGACATAATCTAAATCCGCCTGGCCCATGGACGCATCCGCCACCAAAAGGTTAGAGCCATCCCCAACAATGACCAAGGGGATATTTTCTGAATCAAGCACGCGGACGACAAAGCTTGCGGCATCCGCATTGCTACAACGCACGGTGTAGCGGGGTTTTCCGCCCACGCGCAACGTGGTCATGTCGGCGAAAGTAGAAGTGGTATCTATTTCCACGCCGACGAATTCTTTCAGGTGCTGGGTCATTAATTCATCGTTCACCCTTACCAAGGTAGTCTGTTAAGCATGTCAACCCGTAGCGAAAACACCGTAACTATCAATCACCCCATTGAAAAGGTGCACAAGGCATACTCCACCAAGGAATTTTGGGAGTTCATTACCGCCAACCTCTCCCCTGAACCAGGTGAGGTCAACGAGTTCACCACTGAAGAAGTAACCCTGTTCGAGGTTTTGCCAACCACCCTTCTGCCAGAAGCTGTTCGCGCCATGGTCTCTCAGTCTCTGAAGGTCAAGCGCGTGCTCAACATCGGCGGCTTGGATGCGGAGAAGTTCACCACCGCTTTCAACGCTGATGTCAAGGGCACCCCAGTAGATTTCAAGGGCGATATCAACCTGGTTGGCGCAGGCGAGAAGACCGACCTGAACTACACCACTGACGTCTCCATCAACATCCCATTGATGGGTGCTGCTATTGAACCTAAGGTTGCTGAAGCACTAGAAGAGCTCTTCGGCAACGAAGCTAAACTCGCTGATCAGTGGATTTCTGAGAACCTCTAAGGTTTTCTCCACTTCGACTTTTCTAAGCACACGGGCTTTATTTTTCCATGGCCGACCATGCACATAACCTGCGCGCTGACGCGGTTGCTGGTCGGCCTTTTGGCGTTATTACCCGCGGCACCACCAACCACAACCGGCTAAGGCGCTGCGACCGGTGGATGGCTTATCACCCTGAAATCTCCTCCTTGCTGCGCATGACGGATGCACCATTGGCTTTAGATGTGGGCTATGGCGCGTCTTTCACCACCACCGTGGAGTGGGCCCGCTGGCTGCGCACCGTGAATCCGAATGTGCGCGTTACCGGATTAGAGATTAATCCCGAGCGGGTTTTGCCTCCGCGCGATGGCGTGAACTTTGAACTAGGCGGATTCGAATTGCGCAACTACCGCCCGCAGCTTGTGCGTGCCTTTAATGTCTTGCGCCAGTATGACGTGGACCAGGTTCCTGCGGCCTGGGAGTCTGTAACTTCGCGCCTGGCACCGGGAGGTTTCTTCGTCGAAGGCACCTGCGATGAACTCGGGCGACGCAGCACCTGGATTTTATTAGATGCCAATGGCCCTAAGACTTTAACTTTGGCGTGGGACCCATTTGATGTGGAAACTCCCTCGCAATTGGCCGAGCGTTTGCCCAAGGTACTTATTCACCGCAACGTACCGGGCGAGCCAATTTATGAGCTGCTGCAGGCTGCCGACGCCGCCTGGGCGCAAGCTGCTGGTTGGGCCCCGCATGGTCCGCGGATTCGCTGGCGCGAGGCTCGTAAATTGATGATTGCGCAGGGGGTTGCACTCCACCCTATCCGACGTCGAATCCGCGATTGTGTACTCACCGTGGACTGGGACGTTGTAGCCCCTGCAGGTTAGCTGTGAGTTAGCCCCCTGACATGTGCCTCGCGTTGCCCAAAGTAGTGCACATGCGTCACACTGGTAGCTATGGCAAAGACTAAATCAGCGGGCTCAACCGCGTGGAAAATCATCGTCGGCATACTGGTGGTGCTGCTCATCATCGTATTGCTGGCTGAGTTCGGCATGCGTTGGTTCACCGCAAAACAGGTTAAAGAACAATTTCATGCCTCCGCGCAAGCAGATGGCATTGAGGTATCGGAAGAACCCGAGGTTTCATTCGGTTCTTCTCCGCTGATTTTCGGCTTAGCTAAAGGCGAAATCTCCCAGCTGAATTTGCACACGCCATCGACCTTGCAGATTAACGGTGATGTCATTACCGGTCAGCCGGAATCCACCATTGAAATAGAAGGCATGACCGTCTCTGACGATCCCGTTGCGCGACATATGATCGCCGCCACGGTTATTCCAGAGGACTACCTGCTAGTAACGTTCCAAGACTCCATCGCCAATGAGTCTGGGGTGGATATGCTACGCGACGTTGTCGTCACTGATATCACCGCCAATGGTGAATCTGGCGTGCTGGACTTCGAATTGGGCAGCGGGCTCGCCACTATCTCTTTGCGCCCTTCAGCTGCCAATGGTCAGATTCAACTAGAAGCTACTGATTCCACGCTCTTTGGCATGTCCTTGCCAGAACAAGCAACGCAGTCCATCTCTGAAGGACTAAGCAAGGGAATGCAGGAACAGTTCACCGGTGATTTAACAATCGAAGATGTCACCATCATTGACGGCGCAGTGTCTATTCGTGTCTCTGGCGACAACGTCAATTTCAAAGAAATGAATAGCCAGATGTCTCAAACTGTCGATGCAGTGGAAGAACCAGCACCGGCAAGCTAAAGGTCTACCTCGACTATCTCCAGGGGGCTAGCGGCTTCTTCGAAAGCCGGCGCACCGGGGGTGGAGACGATGCGCTGAAATGCCGCCAAGCTCGCTGCCTGTACGGCAGATTGAGCACTTGGCTCAGCATTGGCACCGGCAGGCGCAATAAGCCCCAGCTCAATAGGGTCTGGGCAGGCTTCCCGGATAGTAATGAATTCACTTAAATGCGTATTTGAATCCGTGATGGTGTCATCAACACTGACCCAGATTTCCTCTGCCCCAGATTGCACTGCTAGGCGCGCCTCTGAGGCTTTAATCAGGGTGTGATGCCGGCCCGTGGGATATCCCGCAACACTAACGACAATGACCGGCAGCTGGCTTTCTTTGAGCAACTGAACAACTAGCGTTACCTGCGGCGGATCTACAACGAGGCGAACGCGCTGGTTGCCAATATGCGGCAAAGAACCTAGCTCTTTTACTACCTTTTCTACCTGCTGTGCAGATGCCCCCAGCAGCGATAGAGCATGAAAATCAGACACAGTATTCCCTGCTTACTCGTATAAAAGGACAGGGCGCAGAGTACTCTGCGCCCTGTCCTTTTATGGTTTCTTTTCTCAGAACAGTTCTACTGACTAGTAGTTGTATTCACCGTTGATGATGGAGCGCAACTGCGGCCGCACATCAAACCAATAAACACCGGTGGCTACCGCTCCTACCCAAGACAAAATCGGCAGCGGCAAAATCATTGCGAAAGCAGAGCCGCCCAAGATTGCTGCCCAGATCATCTTCGGCTGACGGTCACCAGCAGGAAAAGCATCCTCCCGGGTCATCACCACCATGATGAGACCAACGATCGCTGCAATAGCGAGCGCGCGAAACAGATTATTCTGGAAGACACTCACGAAAAAAATAAAATTAGTTGCAAAAGCCATGATGCGTCAGTCAAGTCTCAATCATTAAAGGTGGTTCGCGCCCAGAAGTTTCTAGGCGCGCAATACTCTTAGTGATCCTAGCAGCCTAATACCCAATGCACCTAGTGGGCGGTAGAGGGCAAAGAAAGATTGGTGCTCGGACTAAGAATTAGGATTTCCAGTCTGATTGTCAGTGTCATTATCTGAAGAGATAATTTCACCTTCGACCACTTCTGCAGTTGGATCAGCTACGTCATCGCCCTTTTGTGGCTTCGTGTCTTGGGCGTCGTCAACAGACTTTGCGTCTCGGCGCTCATTGATGCGCGACTTGACGTTGTTAACGGCATCGCTTGCTTCTTCGCGCACCACCCCAAAGGCACTGCCAGCTTTTTCTTTAGCTTCACTAAAAGCCTCAGTATCACGGGTACCTTCTGCTGCTCGGCGAACAGATCCACCAATATCCTTCGCAAAATCCGTAGCGCGGTCGAAGAAAGAACCCTTCTTCTCCTCACCCGGAGATTCAACACTTTCTGGAGTTTCGTTACCATCCGCGTTTGCTGCACGGTCTTCGCGGAAACGGTTGGTAAATTCCTTAGCCGCCCCAAGCGCGGACGTACCTGCTGCCTTGAGAGACTCTAAGGTCTCATTCGCACCAGCGTCGGTGTCTTCGTCCTTGCGGTGCTTTGCCCCCTCAGCATCGCGGTCTGCGTTGACTGCGTCATCATAGGAATCATACGGGGATGTTGGGTCTGCCATGATTTTCTCCTCGTTCGCGTTAGTGTGCTTTCCATATTAGCGGCACAGGTCACTCAACGCTCCCGATATTCTTCAATCTGAAAACTTTAGATGCCAAAAAGCAGGTGGTTGACCGTATAGATAGCCAATCCGGCAATCGCACCGACAATCGTGCCATTGAGGCGAATGAACTGTAAGTCTTTGCCCACCATGAGCTCGATTTTGTCTGAGGCTTCGTCTGCATCCCAGCGCTCAATGGTCTCCGAGATGATGCTGGTGACCTCGGACGCATAGTTATCAGCCAAAAATCTTGCAGCACCTTGGATGCGTTTATCCAAAGACTCACGCAGCTGTGGGTCTTCCACGATGTTGGTACCCCACTTCAAGCACAGCTCCACAATCTTTTGCCGCAACATTGAATCGGTAGTTTCAGCTTGGTCGATGATCGCTTCGGCGGCCTTAGCCCAGATAGCTTCCGCTGCACCTTGAACTGGAGTAGAGCCCATAATGTCTGATTTCAAAGACTCCACGCGCGCGATGAGCTCTGGATCGGACTGCAAGTCCGCGGCGAAATTCTTTAACCCGCGGCGAATTGCCTGGCGTGCTTCGTGCTCGTCATCGTTTTTGACATCAGTAACCCATGAAACCAGTTCTTTATAAACGCGCTCTCCTACCAAAGAACGGGCAAAACGTGGCGCCCAGTTGGGCATGCGTTCATCAATTAAGGTGACCACAGAATCTTCCATGGTCAGAACCTTCTTGTGGCTCCAGTCAATAATCTCATTAACGACAGGCTCAACTTTGCCGTCTTCGATAAGCCCTGCAAGCAATTTGCCCAATGGCGGCCCCCACTGTGGCTCCGCGAGTTTGTCAATCAACTGCGATTGAATAAGCAGTTCGGCATCTTTTGGGTCTAAGGCGCGAACTGCATTCGCAGTTAAACGCCCCGCCTCGCGTGCAACCTTTTCTGCGTTGGCTTGCTGCGACAACCAAGTGCCGAGCTTTTCAGGCAGATTAGCCTGGGACACCTTATCGGTAATCAATTCGGCGTTGAGGAAGTTCTCGCCCACAAAATCCGAAAGAGCTTCTCCGACGGAGTCCTTCTTCTCCCGAATCAGGGCTGTGTGCGGGATAGGAATGCCCAAAGGGTGACGAAACAGTGCGGTTACGGCAAACCAGTCCGCCAAACCACCAATCATGCCCGCTTCAGCAGCAGCGCGGACATAACCTGCCCAGGTCGGCGCGCCGCCTTCCTGGTTTTGCCACCAGGAACACGCGAGGAAAATAATCGCGGCGACAATAAGCAATGCCGTAACGAAAATCTTGTGATTTCTTAAGGTACGACGGCGTTGTGCCTCTACCTCCGGTGAGGGGCCCGGAACTTTCCGGAAGTCATCACGCCGTGCCGGCGGCTGGGACTTGGATGGCTTAGTAGCCACCTCCTCGCGCTGCAACGCGATCTCCGGACCGGTTGTTTCCGGGTCTACGGCGCGGTGTTTCCCCATGGTGATGTCTCTCCGAAATCCTTGTTGAAACCTAAAACTTTTAATCCAATTTAGTCTATGCGATCACAAAACCCGCTGGTAAAACCAGCGGGTTCTGCAAGGAGGTGAAAGACCTAAGAACTAGTCTTTACGACCGGTCTCCGCGCGGTACTGACGGTAGTAACGGCGACCGTACCAGATCAAGAAAGAAGCAACTACACCGACAATTACGGTGACAACAATACCAATCCACAGCAGAGTCTGGTGCTGCTGAGCGCTTTGAAGACCGGCTGGCTCTGTCATCACTCCAAGGGCCCAAATCAAGATACCTGCGGGTGGCAGGGTACCCATCAACAAACCCATGCCCAACCAAGTGGAAGTGCGCTGGAGCGAGGAGTGGGGTGCCGACAAGGAGCTAGGGACATAGCCCTCAATGTAAGTATCCTGAATCTTTCCAGAGAACTTAGGGTAGGTCTCGCTGCGGAAGTCAGCTACTGCGGGATTATGTGCACTCATGGCGGCTCATATCTCTTTCTCGTACCTTGTGTATTTCTATTTTCTATAGATAACTATAGCTTAGTCATCCTTGCCGCGGAAAGCTGCACGAGCACGCTCGCGAGTAACAGCTGCCACAGCAGTCAACGGAATACCTGCAGGGCAAACGTCGGCACACTCACCATAGAGGGAGCAGTGACCGAAGTTGGTCTCCAGATCGTCGACCATGTTGCGAGCACGCCGGCCACGCTCGTCCTGACCCAAAGGCATCAGGGACAGGTGAACCAGCTTGGCACCGGTGAACAGGTGCGCTGCACCGTTTGGGCAAGCTGCGACACACGCGCCACAGCCAATGCAGGCCGCGTGGTCCAGAGCAAGCTCTGCGGTCTCGTGGTTCTGGTGCAAGGTGTCTGCATCTGGTGCAGTACCTGCATCCATGGAGACGTAGCCACCCTGCTCCATGACATGGTCAAGAGCGCGGCGGTCAACAACCATGTCCTTGATGACAGGGTAAGCCGCGGAACGGAAAGGCTCCAAGGTTACGGTGTCGCCATCAGTGAACTGGAATAAACGCTGCTGACAAGCAGGAGTGTTTTGTCCAGGACCGTGTGGGCGGCCATTTACGGTCAAACCACAGGTACCACAGATGCCTTCACGGCAGTCAGATGCAAAAGCGAATGGCTCTTCGCCACGCTCAATAATCTGGTCGTTGACGTGGTCCAGAAGTTCGAGGATTGACATTTGTTCTTCGGCGTCATCGACCTGAACGGTCTCAAAGTTACCGTCGTGGGTTGGTCCAGCCTGACGCCAGATCTTTAAAGTCAGCTTCATTACTTGTAGTTCCTAGTCATCAACGGGATCGAATCAAAGTACAGTGGTTCAGCGTGGCGGATGAATTCGCCTTCGGCCGCGCCTGGCTCCCAAGCGGACACGAAGCACCAGTTCTCATCATCGCGCTCAGCTTCGCCGTCCTCGGACAAGTGGTCATCACGGAAGTGAGCACCACAGGACTCATCGCGGTCGAGAGCGTCAATACACATGAGCTCACCGAGGTCGATGTAGTCCGCAACGCGGGCACCGTACTCGAGTACCTGGTTCATGTCATCAGCAGCACCTGGGATACGTACGTTCTCCCAGAAGTCCTTGCGCAGTTCGCGAATCTTTTCAATCGAAGTCTTAAGGTCTTCGACGTTACGAGAAACGCCACAGCCCCAGTACAGGATCTCACCGAGCTGGCGGTGGTAATACGCAGGACCGTGTGGGTTTTCACCACGGATGTTCATCAGCTTGTCGATGCGAGCCTGTGAACGCTCAACAGCTGCCTGCGCCTCTGCAGAATCTTCTGGCAGCTTTTCCTCACCGAGGTGGTTAGCCAAGTAGTGAGGAATGGTAAATGGCAAGGTAAACCAACCATCTACAGATGCCGAAAGCAGGGAGTTAGCGCCTAGGCGGTTAGCGCCGTGGTAGGTCCACGATGCCTCGCCTGCTGCAAACAGACCATCAATGGAAGTCATCTCATTGAAGTCGGTCCACAGACCGCCCATGGTGAAGTGGCAAGTAGGTGCAATACGCATTGGGGTTTCGTATGCAGACTCACCAATTGCTTCCTCATACATCTCAATGAGGTTGGAGTAACGCTCACGGATGGTGTCTTTACCCAGACGCTGGATGGCGTCGCGGAAGTCAAGGTAAACGGAGTTCTTCAGTGGGCCAATGCCGTAGCCGGCATTGATCTGCTGAGAAATAGCACGGGATGCAACGTCACGGGGAACGAGGTTGCCGAACGCTGGGTAGCGGCGCTCTAGGAAGTAGTCACGCTCTTCATCCGGAATGGAGTTCGGATCGCGGTCGTCGCCTTCCTTCTTGGGTGACCAGATGCGGCCGTCATTGCGCAGCGACTCCGACATCAAAATGGTCTTGGATTGCCAAGAAGAGTTCACAGGCAGACCAGTTGGGTGGAACTGAATAAATGCTGGGGAAGCAAAGAACGCACCCTGCTCGTATGCACGCATCAAGGCGCCTGCATTCGAGTTCTTAGCCAAAGTGGACATGTGGTAGACGTTGCCGTAGCCACCGGTACCCAAGACAACTGCGTGGCCGGTGTGAGCCTTGAGCTCACCGGTGATCAAGTTACGGGTAACGATGCCGCCGGCGCGCTTCTTACCGTTGTCCTCAAAGGTAATAACGTCCTGCATATCGTGGTGAGCAAAAAGCTCCACGTTGCCGAGTCCCAACTGGCGGTAAAGCGCAGAGGTCGTCGACAGCTGCAGCTGCTGACCTGTTTGTCCGCGGGTGTAGTAGGTACGGGAGACCTGCACACCACCGAAGGAACGGGTAGCCAAGGTGCCGCCGTATTCACGGGCGAACGGCGCACCGATTGCGTTCATGTGGTCAATAACGCGTGGGGATTCCATCGCCAAGCGCCAGCAGTCAGACTCACGGCAACGGTAGTCGCCGCCCTTAACGGTGTCCTTTGCGTGACGGTAAGCGGAGTCGTTGTCAACCTTCTTCGAGCGTGAAGAGTTCACACCACCCTGCGCAGCAATGGAGTGCGCACGACGTGGGGAGTCATGGTAGGTGAAGACCTTAACGTTGTAGCCCAGCTCGCCAAGTGCTGCCGCTGCTGCACCTGCGGACAAGCCGGTGCCGACAACGAGGACGGTAAACTTACGACGGTTCAGTGGAGACACAAGTTCCATGTGGTCCTTGTGGTAGTTCCACATGTCCTTCATAGGAACGCCGTGTGGCTCGTGGGATTCCAGGATTCGACCGGCAGAAACACCGTCAACGATAGACTTCGGGTGCGAGAAATCTGGGTGCTCGCGCAAGAGTTCAGTATTAGTCATGGGGTTATTCAAACTTTCCTATCAGTCCTGGTTCCTAGCTGACCCAGCCAAAAGCAATGGACAGTGGCATAACAATGTTGCCCAAGCAAACGACGGCGGGAATGACATAAGACAGGAACAAGAAGGTCTGGCGAGTCTTGTAACCGGTCAGGCCCAGGTCATTAGCTGCAAGCTTGATGCCGTGGGTCAGGTGGAAGAAGAGGCACACCATTGCCAGTACATAGAAAATGGTGACTGGCCAGCGGCTAAAGGTTGCCACCATGTTCGCCTTAACAGCACCAGCTACGAAAGCATCTGGAGCAGCTGGAGCTACACCCATGGTCAGGTCCAAGAGGTGGAAGATGATGAAGAGCAACAGCACAACGCCAGTTACCAGCATGGTGCGGGTTGCAAACGAGCTCAGGCCGCCCATCAGGTTGGTGCGCTTGAACTTACCGCGGGAATTCTTGGAACGGCTGTGCAATGCAACCGCGCCATAAATGTGGCCGAACAGGGCAGCAAGCAATACGATGCGGATAATCCACAGCAAAGTACCGTGCGGCAAGAGTGGCTCGCCGATGCTACGCAGGAATTCACCGTAAACGTCAAGCGCTTCTTCACCGCCATGCGCTGGTGCGTAAAGCTTCAAGTTACCGGCCATGTGGCCGACAACGTACAAAGCAAAAAGTAGGCCTGTTACAGCCATGGTCAGCTTCAGCACCCAAGACGGAATTGACGGCTTAGCGCGAAGTGGCTCATTAGTAATGTGGCCGTGATCTATGGCTTCACGGTCCGGATTCTTAACAGTCATGACACCTCCATTGTCGCTAATACCTTACGCAGGAATAACCGGCGTTTACCAGTTGATATAGCTCTTTTCGAAGGTTTTCAGGCACCCCCTTGTTGACACATGCCCATATATAAGGTTAGGGTTACCTTCGTTTCTGGCGATAAATACCGCCGCACGCTTGGGATCGTCCCTTTAAGGAACATTGGCATTGCGTAAAACCTGAGCGGACTGTGAGGTTAAGCACAGGCAATCCCAAGGGTGAGGTATCCACCCCGATCGGTGTCATACTTTAGTAAGTACTCCCCCACCCCTCCCCCTCACTACACCAACGACTTTCAACAAACACCTAATCACGCCCATATTTGCAAATTCGTGAAGCCTAAGTACACAAACTTTGCTAATTTCCTGATAACTGTTATTTGCATTGGGTAACGTTGCCTGCATGAGTAAGACCTACGTGGGCTCCCGGTTGCGACAACTGCGCCGCGAAAGAGACTTAAGCCAAGCTTCGCTGGCAGCTACCTTGGGGTTGTCAGCTAGTTATGTCAACCAAATCGAACATGATGTCCGTCCGTTAACCGTTCCGGTTTTGTTAAGGATTACTGAAGTCTTCGGCGTCGACGCCACATTTTTCTCGCGTGACGATGACTCCCGGTTGCTCGCCGAAATCCAAGACGTCGTTCAGGACAAAGAGCTTTGCCCCACCCCGGTCGAGTTCCAAGAGCTAAGTGAATTGGTGTACAACCACCCCTCGGTTGCTCGCATCATGGTGGATATTCATCGGCGCTACCGCAATGCACGGGACAAGCTTTCTTTAGCTACGGATACACGCCGCACGCGGGATGGTTCGCAGGCTTTATCGATGCCACATGATGAAGTTCGTGATTTCTTCTACGCCCGGCAGAATTATCTTGATGATTTAGATAATGCTGCCGAAGGTCTCTCGTTTGAATTAGGAGTCTCGAAGTTTAGGATTCGCGATACCGAGCGAGCGTTGGTTGCTCGACTGAAGGATAAACACAACGTCGAAGTCATCACAACCTCCCCGCTCGATGGCACGCAACATAGTTTTGATGCCAAGACTGGGGTCCTGGCTTTAGCTAGCCGGCTTACGGAAGGGCAGCGTGCTTTTCGCATGGCTTCGGAATTATCCTTTATGGAAGTGGGTAACATGCTCGATGAGCTCACCGATTCCGAGCCCTTTACTTCTCAAGCCTCTTTGAACCTGGCGCGACGTGGCATCGCAAGCTATTTTGCTGCAGCGACTTTGATGCCCTACGACACCTTCCATACCGAAGCTGAACAGTGTGGATACGATATCGAGTACCTGTGCCAGGCATTCGGCGTCGGTTATGAAACCGTCGCATCTAGGCTCTCTACCCTGCAGCGGCCTAATCAGCGCGGTATCCCATTTACCTTTGTTCGCGTGGATCGTGCGGGAAATATGTCGAAGCGCCAGTCTGCAACCGGCGTACACTTTTCCAATTCAGGCGGCACCTGCCCACTGTGGAATGTGTATGAAACTTTTGCACAGCCCGGTGTTATCTCCCGTCAACTTGCACAAATGCCCGATGGTCGTAACTATTTGTGGGTTGCGCGAGCAATCCGGCACCCGCAAGGGCAATTCAAAGACACCAGCAAAATGTTCTCAGTGGGTCTTGGCTGCGAGGCCCGCCATGCTGACCGCACCATCTATGCCGAAGGGCTCGACCTAAGCGATATGTCTGTTGCCACCCCAATCGGCATCGGCTGCCGTATGTGTCCCCGCGAAAATTGTGCGCAACGAGCTTTTCCAGCAATCAACGAACCCCTGGAAATCGATGCCCACCGCAGTTCGATAGCGCCGTACTAGAAAAATCAACCAAAAAGGCGGTGCACCTACACTGTGTAGGTGCACCACCTTGAAGGTTTTATCCTTCTATTTGATTGTCATCTGCTAAAAGCCGACCGGCTTTTAGAGGTTAATCATGTGGCCAGCGATGCCGTGGGCAGCTTCCTTCATTGCCTCAGACAAGGTTGGGTGGGTGTGGACATTGCGTCCAATTTCCTCAGCCGTTAGGTCGAAGCGCTGTGCCATGGTCAGTTCTGGCAAAAGCTCAGAAACGTTGGCGCCAACCATGTGTCCACCGAGCAGTTCACCGAACTCAGCGTCTGCAACTAGCTTTACAAAGCCAGCGGTCTCAGCCAGGCCTGCTGCCTTACCGTTTGCAGAGAATGGGAAAGTCGCAACCTTTATCTCGCGATCAGCGAACTTTTCCTTAGCCTGCTCTTCGGTGTAACCGAAGGATGCAACCTGTGGGTTACAGAAGGTTGCGCGTGGCATCATCATGTAGTCGCCCAGTTCTTGGGTTTCTGCACCAGCGATGGTTTCTGCGGCAACAATGCCCTGCGCCTCAGCAACGTGTGCGAGCTGCAGCTTAGCGGTGACGTCACCGATAGCGTAGATGCCGTCAACGTTGGTGCGCATGCGATCATCAATGTCGATAGCGCCACGCTCGGTCAACTTCACGCCGGTGTTTTCCAGGCCGTAGCCCTCGGTGCGAGGAGCAAAGCCGATGGAAACCATGCAGCGGTCCACGGTCAAGGTGTCCTTCTTGGAACCATCCTTGGACTCAATTTCAACGGTGACGTCGTCGCCATTGTCCTTGATAGAGGTGGTCTTGTACCCAGTCAAAAGCTTAACGCCAAGCTTCTTGTACTGCTTTGCGATTTCCTTGGAGGCATCCTTGTCCTCGTTTGGAAGAACACGGTCCATGAACTCAACAATGGTGACGTCCACGCCATAGTTCGCAAGAACATAAGCAAACTCCATACCGATGGCTCCTGCGCCGACGATAACCATGGAATCTGGCTTTTCCTCGTCAAGGATCTGCTCTTCGTAAGATACGATGTTGCCGCCAATCTCTACGCCTGGCAGAGAACGAACAACAGAGCCGGTAGCAATGATGGCGTTATCAAAGGTAATGGTCTTACCCTTGTCGTTGCCCTCGGTAATCTCGAGGGTCTTAGCGTCCTTAAAAGAGCCAAGTCCGTCAATTTCGGTAATCTTGTTCTTCTTCATCAGGTAGTGGACACCCTTGACGATGCCCGCAGAAACCTTACGGGAACGCTGGTGTGCGACTCCGAAGTCGAAGCTCACGTCGCCGGAGATGCCAAAGGTCTTAGCCTCATGGTTGAAGGTGTGCGCTACTTCAGCATTCTTAAGCAGTGACTTGGATGGGATACAACCAACGTTCAAGCACACACCGCCCCAGTACTGCTTTTCTACTACCGCAACCTTCTTTCCCAGCTGCGCTGCACGGATGGCGGATACGTAGCCACCAGGGCCCGCACCGATTACTACTACGTCATAATGTTCATTAGTCACGCCTACTAGGGTACTTAAATCGTTATTGAAATGTCTGCATCGGGATGACTTATTCGCCTTTTGTTAGCCATTTCTGGGCCCTGACGCGCAAGCACTGGGGATAAAACAACAAAACCACCCAGTTGGACTGGGTGGTATGTGGGAACCTATCACCCCAAAATGAGGTAAATAGTCACGGACGACTGCTCACGCAAATGTCTCTGAAGGGGCTAGATCCACCCAAGCATCAAAGCCAGGTTCGAGGATGCAGCGGAACCCATATGCACGAATGGGCCGATAGCGGTGGTGAAGGCAACGATCAAGTTATCGAGGAAGCTCATGTGATGTTCTTTCGTATTGTGTGGATTTACCGGTGGCGACCTATCGTGCGCGAATGTGGTCAACATTAGCATCCAGCTAACGCTCAGACTCACACTGCATTTCAAGGTTTCGCGTTGACATTTAGTACTAACGATTGAAATGCCGGGGTTGTTACCCCAGCAAAAGAAAAGACCCTAAAGTCAGCGCGTCAAGCTTTGCCCAGAAGCCAAAATTGAGATTTGGTCCATGATAAATGAACTTTTCGGTTTTGGGATTCGGTCCACGCGCCGTCAAGAGCCTGAAAAGATTATGACATATTTGTCACATTCGCACCAGCAGTCCTGCCATTCTACTGTTAAGCTGTCTGTGTCCCTTCTCTTATGCTCCATCTTTGCTAGAAGTCATACAGGTTTCTTTAACAGGCTTTTGAGAAACTCCCCTTTCCAGCTCCAAAGCCCGTTAGCCTAGGAGATTTTGGGAACTGATAACGAAATCTGGATAGTCTGCGATAATTAAACAGCGGAATAATATCTCGCACCTAGTCATTTTTCAGGTATCTGATAGAAATGAAGCGACGCCTTGTTTTCGTAGGGATTTCTTCTACGTTTGCGCGTTGTGAAGAACTAGCAGAGAATTAATCGGAACCTTCCATTCCCTTAACTCACACAGAACGGAATAATTAACACCATGAAACGCATGAAATCGCTGGCTGCGGCGCTCACCGTCGCTGGGGCCATGCTGGCCGCACCTGTGGCAACGGCAGCAGAAAAAACTCCTGCTGATATCGCTGGAGACACTGCACTGTCTGAGATTCAGGAATTGGAAGTTGACTCCACAATTGAAGGGCAGAAGTGGTACCAAAAGTACGTAGATGATGAGCGGGTGCTCAAGCTTCAAGCGACCTCCCCAGCAATGGATGGTCGTAAGGTTCCGCTCGCCATCATTCGGGCTCAAAACCCAGACCGTCCAACGATCTACCTGCTCAACGGCGCAGGCAGCGCTGAGCAGGATACAGACTGGTTGAACCAGTCGGAGGCAGTAGACTTCTACGCCGATAAAGACGTAAACGTCGTTATTCCCCAGGCCGGTGCGTTTTCTTACTACACCGACTGGAACACCACCCCTAATAAGAGCTACCTGAAGGGCCCGCAGAAGTGGGAGACCTTCTTGACCAAGGAACTACCTGGTCCACTGGAAGAGCGTCTGCAGTCCAATAACAAGCGCGCAATTGCAGGCATGTCCATGTCTGCTACCTCTTCCCTATTATTGGCTCAGCACAACCCGGGCTTCTACGATGCAGTTGGCTCCTATGCCGGGTGTGCTGGTACCTCCACTCCGTTTGAGTACGAGGCTATGCGCCTGACTGTGAACCGTGGCGGTGGCGAGCCAGAGCAGATGTGGGGCAAGATGGGATCTCGCACCAATCGCTATAATGATGCGCTGCTGAACTCCGACAAGCTGCGTGGCACCGCACTGTACATCTCCTCGGGCAATGGCCTGCCAGGTGAGACTGACATGCCTTCCTACTACACCAAGCAGGGTGTAGACCCAACCGCAGCTTCCGTTGGCGCAGCTACCTTGCAGATTGAAGGCGGCATCATCGAAGCTGGCGTAAACCACTGCACTCACAACTTGGAAGCCAAACTGAAGAGCCAGAACATCCCAGCTACCTACAACTTCCGCGACACCGGCACCCACTCTTGGCCGGGCTGGCGCGAAGACTTGGAGAAGTCGTGGCCAGTATTTGAAAAGGCACTCTCCTAATTCGAGTTGAGCCAGATTAGGTAGAAACCTAAAGGGCGGTAGAATTGCAGCATCATGAAATCGCTGCTTTCTACCGCCCTTCGGCGTTTATCCGGGGAATTTACAGACCCTTACACCGGTATTGATTACAACGTCGGCTTTTCCATCTACCATTATGATTTGGAATTGGTCTACCGGGTTGAGCCGAATTTACTCTCCGGCGTTGCCCACCTGCACATTTCCATGGCAGAGGACTTAGACAATCTCACGCTAGATTTGGGCGGAGCGATGGCCGCGCGTCGCATCTCGGCTAATAAGCACATTAAAATTACACGCTTTCGCCAATCCGGCGGCAAGATCCGCGTCACTTTTGATGAGGCCATCGAAGCAGGAACAGAGTTTGTTCTCACCGTGCGCTACGGCGGCAACCCACGGCCAATCCGCACGACGTGGGGTGAAATCGGCTGGGAAGAAACCGAGTCTGGTGCTCTCGTTGCATCACAGCCCAATGGCGCGCCGAGCTGGTTCCCGTGTGACGACACCCCCAGTGAAAAAGCCACCTATGACATCCGTGTGACCGCCGATGATCCCTTCACTGTGATATCCAACGGCACTTTGGTGTCGAAGAAGCGTCGCAATAGTGCCACAGAATGGAACTATAAGGTCAAAAGCCCCATGGCGACGTACCTTGCGACGATGCAGATAGGCGAATTTACCGAGTTCAAACTCGGTCGCAATACCACCGCCTGGGCCCCGGGGCACTTGCGTGCGCGTGTGCTGGAAGAATTCAAACAGCAGCAAGAGATGCTCGATTTCTATGAAACCCTCTTCGGGGAATACCCCTTCCCGGATTATCAGGTGGTCATTACCGAAGATGAGCTGGAAATTCCACTTGAAGCACAAGGTTTATCCATCTTTGGTTCCAACCACATCGCTGGCAATCATCGCTTTGAGCGGCTCATCGCGCATGAATTAGCGCACCAATGGTTTGGTAATTCCGTCGGAATTTCCGAATGGAAGGATATCTGGCTCAATGAAGGTTTTGCCTGCTACTGCGAATGGCTGTGGATAGAGCACAAAGGAACGGATTCCGCGCATGAGGTCGCACGCAGCCACTATTTGGTCTTAAGCCGTAAGGCGGAAAACCTTTTGCTAGCCGATCCAGGCGCGCACGATATGTTCGATGACCGCGTGTATAAGCGCGGGGCTATCACCATTCATGCGCTGCGCCGTTTATTAGGTGATGAGGCTTTCTTCGGCGCTGTTCGCAACTATTTACAGGCCGGCCGCAATAGCACCGTGATACCCAAAGACTTCTTTGGCCACGTCGATGATGCAGCACTTCAGGCCGGGGTTAGTTTGGACGAGGTCGCCGAGCTTTTCGATGTTTGGCTCAACCACAAGCAGCTACCAAAGTTTCCTGCCTAAGCCTTAAAGAACTATCAACGGCTAGACTTATTTCTCATGCGCACTTTCGATTCCACCCCGCAGGATATTCACATCAAGGATGTTCACGCCAGTACTGAGCCGCGTTCATTTTCTCGCATGCTGGTAACAGGCGGAGCGGGATTCATTGGCGCCAATTTCGTGCACCTAGTGGAAAAGCAGTGGCCAGAATGTGAGGTCACTGTCATCGACAAGCTAACTTATGCCGGCAACCGCGCCAATTTGGCTGGTTCCCGCGCAAAGTTTGTCGAAGGAAATATCACTGATGCTGCGTTGGTGGATTCTTTAGTCAAAGACACTGATGTCATCGTGCACTTTGCAGCAGAGTCACACAATGACAATTCTTTGCATGACCCATCACCGTTTATCACTACCAATATTATGGGGACGTTCGTGCTGCTTGAGGCTGCCCGTAAGCATTCGGTGTATCTGCATCACGTGTCCACCGATGAGGTTTTTGGGGATCTAGAAATCGGCGCGCCCACAAAATTTACTGAATCCACTGCCTATGCTCCCTCCTCGCCGTATTCGGCATCAAAGGCTAGCTCGGACCACCTGGTGCGTGCCTGGGCGCGGTCCTTTGGGCTGCAAGTAACCGTGTCGAATTGCTCAAATAATTACGGCCCCTACCAGCACATCGAAAAGTTCATACCGCGGCAAATCACCAATATTTTATCTGGTCGCACACCCAAGCTTTATGGCACCGGTGAGCAAGTCCGCGACTGGATTCACGTTGAAGACCACAACTTGGCGGTGCTGGAGATTCTCGCGCGCGGGAGATTCGGCGAGACCTACAATATTGGTGCTGATCAAAAAGACGTCAATAACCGCGAGGTCATTGAGCTGATTTGTGAGCTCATGGATATTCCGGGGCAATATGAGCTTGTGGCAGACCGCCCTGGCCATGACCAGCGCTACGCCATGGATGCGTCCAAGCTGCGTGAGGAATTAGGGTGGCGCCCGCGCTATACCGATCTGCGCGCGGGGTTAATCGATACCATCGCGTGGTACCGCGAGAATACCGCGTGGTGGCAAGATGCTAAGGAAAAAGTGGAATCTACTTATGCTGCACAAGGTCAGTAGTCTGTCCAGAAGTTTTTAACAAAAGAGAAAGAAAGGCTATTTTTCGTGCACATTGAATCCACTGCGATTGCTGGTTTGAAGATCATCCACCTCGATGTCCATGGGGATAATCGAGGCTGGTTTAAAGAAAATTGGCAGCGGTTGACCATGGGCAAGGCTGGTTTGCCGGATTTTTCCCCTGTGCAGCACAACCTTTCTTTCAATGCCGAGGCAGGCGTTACCCGCGGTCTGCACGCTGAGCCCTGGGATAAGTTGGTTTCCGTTGCACACGGCAAAGTCTTTGGCGCGTGGTGCGATCTGCGCGAAGGATCAGATACTTATCGCAGGGTAGTGGAGCAAGAAATTGGCCCTGACAAGGCGGTCTTTGTCCCCCGCGGGGTGGCTAATGGTTTCCAGGCCCTAGAAGACAACACTGCTTATTCTTACCTAGTCTCCGATCACTGGTCTCCTGACGCTGACTACACGGCAGTAAACCTCGACATGATTTCTTGGCCGCTGACCCCGACGGAGATTTCTGACAAGGACCGCAACCACCCGCAGCTTGTCGATGTCACCCCGATGCCACCGCGGAAGATCCTCGTCACCGGTGCGAATGGCCAGCTGGGGCGTGCTCTGCGCGAAGTTTATAAGAATGCTGCGCACGTGGAATTTGCTACCCGGCAAGAATTCGATATCACAGCCCCCGATATCGCTACCGCGCGTCCGTGGCGCCAGTACGACGCGATTATCAATTGCGCGGCGTATAACGATGTCAATGGCGCCGAAATAGATCGCCAAAGTGCCTGGGAGACCAATGCCACTGCCCCAGCGCGGCTCGCGAAAATCGCTGCGGCGAATAATCTTACGCTCGTGCACGTCTCTTCTGACTACATCTTCGATGGCACTCGTGAAATCCACACGGAGGAAGAAATACCGTCGCCACTATCGACCTATGGGGCATCGAAAGCTGCTGGTGATACTGCTGCACAAACGGCACCCCGGCATTATGTCATCCGCACCTCGTGGGTCTTTGGCGATGGCAATAATTTCATGTCCACGATGGCATCGTTAGCTAAGCGCAATATTGAACCGGTAGTCATCAACGACCAAAAGGCCAGGCCAACCTACGCTGAAGATCTGGCCAAAGGCATTAAACACCTGCTGGAAACCCAAGCTGAATACGGCGTTTATAACCTCTCCTCTGCAGGTGATGCCGTGGGACGCGATGAAATCGCCATGGCTGTGTTCATTGGTGTTGGCCACGACCCCGCTGAAGTGCATTCCGCAACGACTGCGCAATACAACACGCACCGTGCCCAGCAAGCTGCGGAAAAAGGTCAGCCTGCACCGGAAGCGGAAGCACCTCGCCCGGCAGAATCCACCTTTGATTTATCAAAGATTGAAGCCACTGGCTTCAAGCCGTCGAATTGGCGTGCTTCTTTGGCCTTGTACCTCGCGCTTTTGGAAAGCTAGACGCTAGGGTTTATAGCTATGAAAGGTATCATTCTCGCTGGCGGCTCCGGTACGCGATTGTACCCCATTACCAAGGGCATATCGAAGCAATTAATGCCGATCTACGACAAACCGATGGTGTACTACCCGCTGTCCACGCTGATTCAGGCTGGGATCCGGGAAATCCTCATCATCACCACGCCGGAGGACTCGGCGGCTTTTGAGCGCTTGCTTGGCGATGGCTCCCAGCTCGGCCTCATGCTCAGCTACGCCGTGCAGGCGCGTCCTGAGGGCTTAGCGCAGGCCTTTATCATCGCAGAAGATTTCATCGGCGAGGACCACGTCGCTTTAGTATTGGGTGACAATATCTTTGACGGCCACGGCTTCTCCACTGCGCTAGCGCAATGCCGCAATCCTGAAGGCGGCATCATCTTTGCATTCGAGGTCTCTGATCCCCAGCGCTACGGCGTTGTGGAATTCGACGAAGCCGGGCACGCATTATCGATTGAAGAAAAACCTACTCATCCTAAGTCCAATCATGCTGTCGTGGGCTTATATTTCTACGATAATTCCGTTGTCGATATCGCCAAGACAATTAAGCCCTCTGCCCGCGGGGAATTAGAAATCACCGCTATCAATGACGCTTACTTGCAGCAAGGAAAGCTGCACGTGAAAAAGCTTCTGCGCGGCGATGTGTGGCTCGATACCGGCACCGTGGATTCCATGTCTGAGGCATCTTCTTATGTAGAAGTGCTCCAAAAGCGCACCGGCGCTGTCATTGGCTCCCCCGAAGTAGCAGCCTACCGCGAAGGCTTCATCGACGCCGCAGCACTAGAAAAGCTAGCGGAACCATTAGAAAAATCGGGCTACGGCGCATATTTACGCACCGCAGCCCGAGAGGGTTAAACCCGTACCAGGTTAACCCTAAGTGCTGGTAACCCGGTTAGGGTTACGATTCGCTCGGTTTAACCGGAGCAATTCTTAGTAGCCGCGCGCTACGTATTCATCGATACGCGCTGCTTCCGCACCAACTGTCGTCTCATCGCCGTGGCCTGGGTAGACCTTGGTATTGCCCGGCAGGTTGAATACTACGTTGCGCAAAGACTCGATGATGACATCAAAGTCGGAGTACTTGCGGCCAGTGGCACCCGGACCACCGTTGAACAAGGTATCTCCTGATAGCAGCACGTTATCCTGCGGGAGGTGGAGTACCACGCAACCTGGTGAGTGGCCTGGGGTGTGGAAGACCGTGATCTTCTCACCATCAAGCTCAAACTGCTGATTATCAGTCAACGGGACATAAGGTGCATCCCCATTGCTTTCCTTCCACAGCTCATCATCTTCTGGGTGCAGGTGCACCTCAACACCGTAGTGCTCACCCAGCTGGGGTGCAAGCTCACAGTGGTCATTGTGCGCGTGGGTCAAAATGATGCCACGCACTGGGCGATCGCCTACCTCATCAATGACTTGCTCAGCATTATGAGATGGGTCAATGATGTAAACACCACCCTTGCCACCAAGAATGTAGACATTGTTGTCCACATCCCATTCGCCGCCGTCGAGACGGAATTTTCCGGAGGTAACAAACTTTTCAATCTTCATGAATCTGCCTTTCGCTGGAGGTTGAAGAGGATTCTCAATGCCTAGGAACGAATATTTCTCAACAGTTATCTGCAGTTATCTACGGAAGAATTACTCCCTTCGCTTTATGGCCCACGGAGATGATTTCCCCGGAGATTGACGCCATCTTTGGAGACAGTAAAAACACGAGGGTGTCTGCGACTTCCCGCAGTGAAGTCTGACCATCCGCACGGTCGATTCCAGCATTGGGATCTTCGATGACAAAGCCCGGGCTAATGGCGTTGACCGTAATGCCACTGCCGGCATTTTGATCCGCCAAGTTCTTGACGATGACATTAAGCGTCGCATTGCGCGCCGAGGCCGTGGTGCTGTCGGTGACATAAGAATTCTTGCCAGATAGCGCAATGATGCGCCCGTAGCCTTGTTTCTTCATGACATCCAGCGCAATATTTGCTGTACGCAGGAAGGTCATCGCTTTGCCATCGATAGCGGTAAGAACCTGTTCCGGATCATCTGCCTTGGCTGGGTCAAGGGTTTGCGCCGCTGGTGCGGAGGAAACCACCAACCCATCCAAACGCCCGTACTCGGTGACGACTTTCTCAATGCCTGCCCGCACTGAAGCTTCATCGGAGGCATCAATGGAGAGCTCGCTGCTGCGAGAAGCCACCAGCGGAATGGCCCCTTCGGATTTCAGCACGTTCACCACATCTGCACCGATGGTGCCATTGCCGCCGAGGACGAGGATTACTTGATCTTGTAGCTGTAAATCCATACTTTTAAATCTCCACGACGCTGCGCAGGACGTCGCCAGTCTTCATCGTGCCAAAGGCTTCTTCAACATCGTTGATGCCGATACGCTCCGAAACGAACTTGCCCAGTGGGAAGCGTCCCTGCAGGTGCAGATCCACATAGGTTGGGAAGTCACGCTCTGGCAGGCAGTCGCCGTACCATGCTGGGCGCAAGGAGCCGCCGCGGCCGTAGAAATCAATGGCTGGGATATCAATGCGGGAGGTGAGGTTTGGCACGCCCACCATCACCATGCGGCCAGCGTGGTCGCGGGAGTAAAACGCCTGCTCCCAGGTCGGCATGATGCCCACGGCGTCAATGGAGACGTCGGTGCCGAAACCACCGGTGAGCTCACGAATCTTGGCTACAACCTCAGAGTCTTCACCCTGGCCAGATAGCTTCGAGGAATCAATAACATCGGTAGCACCGAATTCCTTCGCCCATTCCAGCTTCTTCTCATCGACATCCACAGCAATAATCTTCGAAGCTCCAGCGAGCTTGGCACCTGCGATAGCTGCCATGCCTACACCACCGAGGCCGAATACTGAAACGGATTCCCCGCGCTGGATATCAGCGGTATTAACTGCAGCGCCAAGGCCTGCCATTATGCCGCAGCCGAGCAAGCCCGCTGCTGCTGGGTCTTCTTCTGGGTTGACCTTGGTGCACTGGCCCTCGTGTACAAGGGTCTTTTCTGCAAATGCACCGATACCCAGCGCTGGGGTCAGTTCCGTGCCGTCTTCCAAGGTCATCTTCTTGGATGCGTTGTGGGTGTTAAAGCAGTACTTTGGCTCGCCCTTCTTACATGCGCGGCATTCGCCACACACTGCGCGCCAGTTCATGATGACAAAGTCACCCTCTTTAACGTGGGTAACATCTTCGCCGACGGTTTCTACAACGCCTGCGGCTTCATGGCCGAGCAGGAAAGGGAAAGCGTCTTCAATATCGCCGTCGCGGTAAGCCAAGTCGGTATGGCAGACACCGCAAGCCTGGATCTTGACGATGACGTCATTAGGGCCTGGTTCAGGGATAACAATGGTGACAGTTTCTACTTCTGCGCCCTTTTCGCGGGCGATTACTCCGGTTACGTTTTCGCTCATGTAGCCAGACTATCTGAAAACTTAGCTTCCGGCGGAAAATAAAAATCGTTCCCCCGTTGAGAGATGCGACGGTGAGAACGACTATGCGCTGAGGTTATTTAGGTACGCGCCAAAATACTCGCGAGCGCCTCATGTCCACGGGCGTTGACGTGAATAGGAAGATTGCCGTCACCAGCCGTAAAATCAATCAATCCGGCGAAGTAGCGCTGGCTAGCATTAGCGCACATGCCGTTGTTACGGGTAGCGCCCTTAAGGTCTACAAATTCAGTGCCCGTCGCGCGCGCAAGGTCAACCTGCATCCACTGCGCAGAATCTTCCCAGCTGCGAACTTCTGGCAACAAAGTGGTATCCGATGGGCGCGAGGACACGTGAACTAAGCAGTAGTAATTTCCAGAGCCAATGGTTGGGTAGCCAACGATTTGAATCCGGGCATTAGGGGCTGCGCGCTTGATGCGCTCGATCTGCGGCGCGGTGGTGCGCACAAAACGATCCCGCAGCTGCTGACGGGTAAGGTTGCGGTTGTTGTAGGTGTCGTTGAAACCTGAAGTGAAAATAACGCGCTGCGTCGATGGATTCAGGGAACCAGTACGAATTGCGGTGGAAACCTGGGTGGAAATCTGCGGCCCGGGGGACATGGACACTGCACCGGAGCAGGAATGGTCCCGCACGCGAAGGCCCAGTTTGGCGCCCGTACGCTTGGCGTAGTTATTGCCTGACGGGCAGTTCGCACCATTTGCTGTCGAGGAAGTTACCCGCGTAGACAGATAAATGTCGGCACTGGGATCCGCCAGCAGCGAGTCACCGAAGGCTACTAGATTTCTTTCAGCCGCCGAGGCGGTCGGGGCTGCCACAACAGTCAGCGCCATGAGCGCCGCAGCAAGTAATGTACGAAGTTTCTTCAATTCTTTGGCCTTCGATTCCTCAGATACGTTTGTATTCCCTGACAAAAGTACACTATATTCGCTAGCGTAGGTTTCGCAACCATCGTAACATCTTTATCATTTGTCACACTAGCAACAAAAGAAACGTCCGGGAAGCCCCGAGCGATTAACCCCTCGGGGGATCAACTTTTTCTTTTTATTTTCTATTACAAGGACTTCATCGTAGCTATGGCACTAAACGTTTCAGCACTATTTACCCCCAAGGGAATCCAGGAGTTAATGTTCCAGGCCAAAGGGGTTGCTGAGCTCGTCCCAGCATTGGTGAATTCCGGCATCATTGGTGCGCACGGCCTTAAAGCAACAGCCGTGCTTCCCGCAAACCTGGCGCGCTACCGCCTGACCACCGCACGTGAGCTCGAACAGGGCTACGCTACTTGCCCCGAACGCATTGCTCTTATCGATGACACCGGGGCAATTTCATACCGTCAGCTTCGCAATGACTCCCAAACTTTAGCTAAATACCTTCTAACGCTGGGTCTTGATGAGATTCGCATGGGCGTCATGGCGCGTAACGGCCGCGGAATTGTCACCCCGATGGCGGCTAAAGGCTACGCCGGTGCCTCTATTTATCTACTCAATGTCAGCTCCTCGAAGGAACAGCTCGCTGGATCTATTAAGGAATGCGGCATCAACGTTCTTGTCATCGATGATGAGTTTGCTGGACGCATGCCGACCGAGATTTTGGATGACATTCCCGTCATCATTGGTTTCGATACCGCTACCCAAGGCACCGGGAATGAGCCTTACGAGGTTATTGAACACAACTATCCTTTGATGAAGGATATCGTGGCGCACCCTGAACTACTTCGCGATATCAAGCTGCCGCTCTTTCCCCATCATGGAATGATCGTGTTGATGTCTTCGGGCACCACCGGAATTCCTAAGGGCATCATGCGCAACGAGCCGGTCTTCCCCGTCGTGGTCGCAACTCTTATGGGCACCATCCCGTGGCGCGCGGACCAAAAGGTTCAAATCACCGCCTCGATGTTCCACACCTGGGGTTGGGCCGCTGTAAACCTTGGCCTTGGTGCGCGTAATACTATTGTCACCCATCGCCTGTTTAACCCAGAGACCGTGCTCGATGATATTGAGCGTTATGAACTCGAAGGCATGGTTTCTTCTCCTGTGTTCTACAAAGAGATGATCCAAGCAGATCCGGAGAAGAAGTACGACACTTCTACTTTGGGCTTCATCGCTTCTGCCGGCAACGCCGTGTCCCCGCAGCTGGTCAAAGATGTGCACGAGCGCTTCGGGCCAATCCTGTGCAACGCCTATGGTTCTACCGAACTCGCATTGGCATCTGCTGCGACCGCTGAGCAGGTCGCCCAAGATCCCACCACCGCCGGCAAGATTGCCTCCGGTACCAAGCTGCGCATCTTAGGCAAAGACGGCAAAGAAAAGCCACGCGGTGAAATCGGTGAGATTTTCCTCTTCAACGAGACTGCTCTGATTGGTTACACGAACCCGGATAAGCAGGTAAAAAAGAATGAAGGCTTAGTATCCATCGGTGACCTTGGATTTATCGATGAAGATAACCACTTGCACGTGGTTGGCCGCGCCGACGACATGATCATCGTCGGTGGCGAAAACGTTCACCCACAATCTGTCATTGAAGTCTTGGAAGAAATGCCCGGCATCAAAGATGTTCACGCCCAAGGCGTTGAAGACGAAGACACCTTCGCCCGCGTCGCCGTGTGGGTAGTACGTAATGGGGATGAGGCTGGCCAGTCGCTTACCGATGAATCCATCCGCGACTTCGTCCGCGACAACCTTGCCGATCACTCGGTTCCCCGCGACGTGCACTTCCGCGATGAACTTCCACGCAACCCCACCGGCAAAGTCGTACCGCGCATGCTCTAGTCGCGGTTTCATGAATCTCTAACGACGGCAGCAAAGGAATTCTCGGCCCGTAGCCCTACTCCCAATCGGGAACCCAGCTTAATCTTTCTAGGGTTGGTGTCGCTGGCTGAGATGCTACCAGGCTTGAGTCACTGGAAAAGTAGCAATTTCATGAAGCCTCTTCATCCTGCATGCATATCCGCCTTGGTCAACCTGGGACTTCTCTGCCCCTACTTTTCGAACTGGTAAAATTAAAAAAGAACCCCAGTCCAGAAACGTTTTGTTCTGAACTGGGGTTTCAATGTGAGCCGCTTAGGAGAATCGAACTCCTGACCTTCTCATTACGAGTGAGACGCTCTACCGACTGAGCTAAAGCGGCCTGCGCCAATTACAGAAATCGGCGCCTATAAAGAATAGCTTAGCTACATTGCAGGCGTGAAATCAGCCGGGCTATCAGCGCGTTTTACAAGCTAGACGCAGTCTTCCGATGAGTCCATCGAAGGCAATTTGCTGGGTGACGTTGTGGCCCATTTGCTCGCGACACTTCGAAATCGCGTTCTGGCAAGCTAACAGTCCTTCTTCGCTCACGCGGGCGGCAAGCTCATCAGCTAGTCCCTCGAAATCTGGATGCGTGAGCTCCACGTCGGCTCCAACTTTGCGCATGAGGGCATCGCGGTAAATACCAGCCAGGTCAATGAGCACTAAGTCCAGATAGTCACGCTGGCGGCGGGTTTGCTGCAATTTGTGTTGGTCTTGCAATCGCTTAACCGCAGATTTTAGGTCGCGGTTTTCACGCCCGGTGCCTTTGCCTTTTCCGCCGGCGCCATAGGCGACTTCCAAGTTGGAAACTTCCTTTTCTTCCCGCTCTGCACCGTCTGACTTAGCTTCGTCATTAACCAGCTTGATGAGCGCCTGAGCAGATTGGAAAGCTTGGGAGCCGTGAAAGACATCTTCGGCTAGATTAATCGCCATCGCGCGGCGTTTTTGCGCATCTGGGTTGGTCACTAATCGGCGTGCGCGACCCACGTGGCGAAGAGAAGTAAGTGCGGCGAGGTGGGCATCGTTAGGCGATGCTCCCTCCGACACTAATTGCTCCACGATGTATTCGACCGACGGCGAAGGGATATATAAATGCCGGCAGCGTGAACGCAAGGTTTGGGAGAAATCCTGCGGATCTGCTGAAGGTGCACACATAATGATGACGGTCTGCGCCGAAGGCTCCTCCACTGTCTTTAGCAAAGCATTCGATGCACCAGCGGTTAGGCGATCTGCGTTATCGAAGATAATCACGCGAAACTTCGCGTGGGTAGGCAGCGCAATCGCGTCTTTGATAACCCCACGGACTTCCTCAACCTTGATGGTCAGCCCCTGCGGGGTCCAAAATTTCAGATCCGGATGAGATTGGGTCTCTAAAACTGAGCGGCACCCATCGCATTGCCCACACCCCAGCTCTGCTTCGGGACCGTTGGTGTCCACATTGGTGCACATCAATGCTGCGGCAAAAGCCAGCGCCGCATTGGAACGCCCTGAGCCCGGTGGGCCTGTAAACAGCCAGGAGTGGCTCATTGCGCGCGGATCTGCACCTGGCAGCCCTCGGGCGGCGCGCGCGGCCTGCAAAATGGCCTCTTGCACTGCCGGGCGATCTGCTAAACGCTGCGCAACAGAACCGCTTGTTAAAGAAATCTCAGTCACCTCACCCATATTACTTTCTTATGTCCATGCGCCTTGTCCCCCTGCACAAGTCTGATTTTTGATGAGCTTAGACCTTTTTAGGCGAAGGCCTAGTCACTAACGATAGAGTGGGAAGCTATGAGCAGAGTCATGCGCGGTCTTTTTTGGTTGATGAGCACTTCCTGGCCCATCTATGCCGCGATCGTGTTGGGCACCAATATTGTTGGCGCCGTTGCAATTATGACCTTTGTGGTTTATTTCCTACCCATGCCCGAAATTCGTGAATTCACCACGAACTTCGACAATCTCTTGGGGCTAGGTTTCGCCTTCGTTATCTTCGCGGTCATCGTCGGCATGGCAGCTACGATATTGCTCTTCCGCCCCGTGTGGGATTGGCAGCGCAATCCGGATAACCATGACCCGAATATGGTGCGCAACCTGGTTATGCGCATTCCTATTTACCAAGCAGCGGTTGCCGCACTGGTGTGGCTCATTGGAATCGGTATCACCGTAGCGATTACTTCTGCTTCCGATGCCACACTTGGATTAGTAGTAGCTGTTGCCTCGATCCTGGCTGGAATGGTCGTCGTCCTCATTACCTACTTGCAGGCAGAACGCATGGTTCGCCCTGTTGCCGCTACTGCTTTGGCGCGCCGCTTTGAGGACTCCACCCTAGAACCGCCAATTAAGCAGCGTCTGTATCTTTCGTGGATTATGTCCACCGGTGTGCCGCTGCTGGGTATTGTCTTAGTATTTTTGGCGCAAGTTGCCGGCATCTTTACAGACGATGCCAATGCCATCTTGCCGGCGGTCGTCGCGTTGACGCTCACTGCCCTTGGCACCGGCGCTATGGCCACGGCCTATTCCACCATGAGCGTGGTGGATCCAATTTACGAGCTCCAAGATGCCATCAACCGTGTGCGTCGCGGTGAACGCCACGTAGAAGTCGATATCTACGATGGCTCCGAGCTGGGTGTATTGCAGGCCGGCTTCAATGAAATGATGCGCGGTTTGCATGAGCGCCAGCGCCTACGGGATCTTTTCGGCCGCTACGTCGGTGATGAAGTTGCGCAGCGCGCGATGGATGAGCGCCCCGAGCTCGGCGGCGAAGACCGGAAGGTAGCAGTGCTCTTTATTGACGTCATTGGCTCCACCACGTTTGCGGTCAACAACACCCCGGAACGCGTTGTGGAAGAGCTCAATAACTTCTTTGAGCACGTTGTAGAAGTAGTTCACCGCAACAAGGGCATCATCAATAAATTCCAGGGCGATGCTGCGCTGGCCATTTTTGGTGCTCCTTTGAATGTCTACGATTCCACGTCGCTAGCTTTGCAAGCTGCACGCGAACTGCGCCACGAATTGCGCGATATGGAACTCCAAGCCGGTATCGGCGTGGCAGCAGGGCACGTGGTTGCCGGCCACATCGGCGGGCTAGATCGCTTTGAGTACACCGTCATCGGCGACGCCGTCAACGAAGCCGCACGTCTGACTGAGCTCGCAAAAGATACACCTGGACGCGTGCTGACTAATGCTTCCACGTTAAAAAATGCGAATGAGACTGAACAGGCTCGCTGGACGTTCATGAAGTCTATTGAGCTGCGCGGACGCCGCCGCATGACGCAACTCGCGCGCCCGATCCGCGCAACTTTGGCCGACCGCGCAGAATTATAGCTGTTAATCTTGGCCTCATGGCTCAAGATGACACTCAACCCCCGAGACCGCGAGCAACTAGTGCAGGCACCGCCCGCATGGTGGTGCCCGATGTTGCCCGTGGCCTAGCGCTGCTGGGCATCGCCGTGGCTAATCTTCCTACGGCATGGTTGACACCTAGTGCGCCGCATTCGGAGTTCTTAGGTTCAGTCAACACGGTCTGGGATCAAATCTTGGCGGTATTGACTACCCTATTCGCCCACAACCGCGGCCTGACGCTGTTTACCACCATGCTGGGCTTTGGCGTCGGGTTGATTGCCATGAGTTTGTGGCGCAAACAATTTCCTGCCAGTCGCGCTCGCGCGGTATTGCTGCGGCGCTATTTCTTCCTCGCCGTATTTGGTGCAGTTCACCTGCTTTTGCTCTTTTACGGCGACATCATGTTTTACTACGGGCTCTCCGGCATGCTCATCGCGGCGCTATTGACCATGCGCGATAAAATTCTCGCGATTATTTCCTATAGTCTTTTGGGAATCGTGCTGGTGGCGGGTCTTAGCTACTTGATATGGGCGCTAATCGCCATGCCAGATATAGCCAACACGCTCGGTGGCGGAGCCGGTAATACGGAGCTTCACAGCATCGGAGAGTTCTTGGCCTTTAACGGGCTTTACTTCCTGTTGAACCTGACAGGCTACCCAGGCTACGTGATTATGTATGTGCCGATTATGCTCATCGGGTTTACGTGGGCGCGGCGCGGAGTGCTTGCCGATGTCCGCGCGCACCGGAAAGAACTGTGGGCTTGGGCGATTGTCGGCGGGCTTATTATCCTCGGTATCGGTTTACCGTGGGGTCTTTCAGTCATTGGCGTATTGCCCGAAGCTCTCGCCGGAAACTTCGTCATTGCGAACTCAATGCTGGGTACGCTGACAGGCCCTGCGCTGTTAGCGATGTTTGCGCTAGCCCTTCAACCCATCCAGGACCGCGTCAACCAAGGTCATACCCCACCGGTGTGGCTGCAGGTTCCTATCGCCCTGGGTAAGCGTTCCATGAGTGGTTATGTCTTCCAGTCCATCGCCTTTATCATCATCTGCTACCCGTTTGCTTTTGCTTATGCACCAGATAGCGTCACCGCCCAGACAGCGTTGGCCTTTGGCGTCTGGGCAGTGTCCTTACTGCTGGCGTGGGTACTGGAAAAGGCCAACAAACGCGGGCCATTTGAAGCCGTGCACCGCCGCTTGTCTTATGGCCCCACGATGCAGCCAGAGCTCTACAGCGCGAAACAGCGCCGCGAATTGGAGGCTTCAGAGTAATTGCTTGCAGCAATTACTTGTCCTAGGAATATTTCAACAAGCAATATCCCTAGCGGCGGTTGAGGCCATCGGCAAGCAGCACGTGGCCAATGAAGCTGGTTGAGCTTTCCACCGCACCGAGGACTGCATTCAGATTGCGCTTGAAGAAGTTTCGCTTGTTGCCCTTGCCGGCGATGCTTCCCTCCACTACGGCGCGGGCAAAGGTCATGGCTTCTGCCGCAAATAGTAGGTTCGCGCCGTGGCTCGCCCCGCGCGCGGCAATGGAGCCTGAACGAAATACTGACTCATCCGATACCAAAGCAGCCGTGGTCGCTGATGCTGCACCACCTAAGACAACCGCGGGCACCATGTCTTGGGAGACTTTATTGTTACGCGCAGCAAGTACAGCCGCGCCAACTCCCGCTGCCCATACCCCGGCATAAAGACCGATGGTCTTGCCCTGGGGCCGCGCGCCCGCACCCAGTGCTGCGGCGGAATATCCCAGGTTGGATAAAACAACAGCCTTCACGCCCCAGCGCGATGGCGTACGAAGAGCCTGCGACTTTTCCGCCGAGTTCTTAGCGATGCGCGCTACAGCTCCCGCAACCAATGCAGCTGTAGTTTGCCACAAAGAATCTGATTCCAGCGTTTGCGGAGTCGCCGTTGGTGCATCGACTGAACCGGGGTTGCGTTTTGCTTGCACATAATCTTCCAAAGACACATAGTGTCCCGGCGTAATTTCACCGGCACGCGCAATCGCGTTGCCAGCCAGCAGGAGCAAAATCGCAGGTTCCGCCAGCACGTGGACCTTTGGCACGAGCGGCAAAATACGGCTGAAGAAGCTCACATCATTTAAAAGCGCAACGGCTAAACGCTCCTGCTCTTTCGGCATCGGCGCTAGCGCGGCCAAAACAGCGTGAACCCCTTCAAGCGAACGGGTAAGGAACTCGCCTTCGACTTCTACCTGGGAGACATCGGAAAGCAGCTCATCGAGCCCCTCTTCCAACGAAGCAGTCAGCGGCAACTGTGGCATGGGTTAGTCCTTTCGTGCGTGTGCTAACCCCGCCCAGCCTACCGCTGATGACTACTTCCGGCGCGAACCCGCTTTGACCACATTCTTCGTTCCCGGCGAAGGCTTCTTAGCAGCAGTTTTCTTCGCCGTGGACTTCTTCGCCATGGACTTCTTCGCCGCGGACTTCTTAGCCGTGGTCTTTTTCGCGGCCGTCTTCTTGGTGGTCTTCTTAGTTGCACCACCGCCATCGGCAGCTTGCTTCGCACGACGTTCAGACAACAACTCATTGGCGCGCTGATCCGTCAAAGTCTCTGGCGAATCGCCCTTGCGCAGCGAGGCATTGGTGGTGCCATCGGTCACATAAGGACCAAAGCGACCATCTTTGACCGACATTGGCTTACCCGAGACGTCATTGTCACCGAGCTGCTTCAGCGGTGGCTGCGCAGCCTGGCGTCCGCGACGCTTCGGCTCAGCATAAATACGGCGCGCTTCATCCAAGGTGATGGTGAAGATCTGTTCTTCATTCGCCAAAGAACGCGAGTCCGTACCCTTCTTGAGGTACGGGCCATAGCGACCATTTTGTGCCGTGATGACCTCATTATCTGCAGGATCCACGCCAACTTCACGCGGCAAGGACAACAGCTGCAAAGCATCTTCTAAGGTCACTTGCGAAGGCTCCATGGAGCTAAACAACGAGGCAGTACCAGGCTTGAGCTTTTCATCAACGTATTCGTTGATGCGCTTTTCCTTTTGCTTGGCGGCTGTCTTGGTCTCCCAATTCTTCGCCCGCATGCCGTCTTCTTTACGCTGCTTGTCTTCCGCAGCGCGTTCTTCGGCAACGACCTTCTCGGCTTCAGCTTCAGCCTTCGCACGCTCATCGTCGCGCACGATTTCGGTCACGTAGGGACCAAAACGGCCTTCTTTCGCCACGATGGTGCGCCCATTGGCTGGGTTTTCGCCCAGTTCACGGCCACCTTGTGGGGTTGCAAAAAGTTTCTCCGCGAGTTGCTCGTTAAGCTCATCTGGCGTGGTGGTCTCAGATAGGTTCGCGCGCTGGTATTCCGGCTCGCCTTCTGCGTTAACTCCGACTTGGCGCTCGATGTAAGGACCGTAGCGGCCGACGCGCACAAATACATCGCGGCCTTCGGCATCGGTATACAGACGGATCGAGTTGACCTTGCGGGCATCGATGTTTTCCAGATTGACATCGACAAGCGATTTCAGCCCACCGTGACGTGCAATTGACGCTGCCTTGATGTCTGCGTCTTCGGCGCCCTTCTCAGCATCGCCGAAGTAGAAGCCGTTGAGCCAGCGAGTGCGGTCCTCATTACCGGAGGCAATCGCATCCAGCTCATCTTCCATCGAAGAGGTGAAATCAAAGTCCACCAATTCCGTAAAGTGCGACTCCAAAAGCCCCACCACGGCAAATGCAACCCAGCTTGGCACCAGGGCATTGCCACGCGAGACCACATAGCCGCGGTCTTGGATGGTCTTGATGATCGAAGCATAAGTGGAAGGACGGCCAATGCCTAGGTCTTCCATCTTCTTGACCAAGCTGGCTTCGGTATAGCGCGCCGGTGGATTGGTCGAGTGCCCGTCAACAGTAACTTCGGCAACGTCGAGGTCATCGCCTTGCTCAAGCTGCGGCAAACGATTTTCGTCTTCGTTTTTCGCCGAAGCTTGATCCTCATAGGCCTTCAAAAAGCCTGGGAAGGTGATGGTTCGACCAGTTGCAGAAAACTCCACGCTCTCGCCTGTCGATGCTTCACCTGCAACGGTCAACTTCATCGACTGGCCCTTGGCATCTTCCATCTGCGATGCCACGGTGCGCTTCCAAATCAGCTCATAAAGCTTAAATTCCTCAGCATCCAGCTGACCAGAAAGCTGGCCAGGGGTTGCAAAGGTTTCACCAGCAGGACGAATCGCTTCGTGTGCTTCCTGCGAGTTTTTCACCTTGCGGTCATAACGACGCGCGCTCGATGCCGCGTATTCCTTGCCGAAGTTCGACACCGCTGCATCACGCGCTGCGGTCAGCCCCTGCTGCGACAGCGAGGTCGAGTCAGTACGCATATAGGTAATGTGACCGTTTTCGTACAGTCGCTGCGCAATACGCATGGTGCGCTCAGAGGTAAAGTGCAGACGCCGCCCGGCTTCCTGCTGCAGAGTCGATGTCATAAACGGTGCATAAGGCTTACGGGTATAAGGCTTGTGCTCGACAGAAGCAACGTGCATGGCAGCGTTATCGAGGCCATCGGCAAGCGCCTGTGCACGCTTTTGATCCAGCACGACTACTTCATTGGTAGTCAGCTTGCCGTCATCACCAAAATCACGGCCCTGGGCAACGCGCTGGCCATCAACACTGCTCAGGCGTGCCTTAAACGGCGCAGGATTCGATGCATCGGAATTCTTCGCTGCTAAATCCGCAGACAAATCCCAGTATTCCGCAGACACGAAAGCCATGCGCTCACGCTCGCGCTCAACGATGACACGGGTTGCCACCGACTGCACACGACCAGCGGATAGACGTGGCATGACTTTCTTCCACAGCACGGGCGAGACTTCATATCCGTACAAACGGTCGAGGATGCGGCGAGTTTCCTGCGCATCAATCAAGTCCTCATCCAGCTCACGAGTATTTTCCGCAGCTTCCAAAATGGCCGACTTGGTGATCTCATTAAAGACCATGCGGCGCACCGGAACCTTAGGCTTTAAAACCTCCAGCAAGTGCCAGGCGATGGCTTCGCCTTCGCGGTCCGGGTCTGTTGCCAGATAAAGCTGGTCGCACTCTTTGAGCTTGGCTTTAAGGTCAGCGACCTTCTTTTTCTTATCCGGGCTAATGACATAGAGCGGAGTAAAGTCGTCTTCGGGGTTGACGCCTAAGCGCGCCCAAGCTTCCTTCTTAAACTTCGCAGGAACGTCAGCAGCACCACGAGGCAAGTCGCGAATATGGCCTACTGAGGCCTCAACGATGTAGTTGTCACCTAGGTATGGCTGAATCTTCTTCGCCTTCGTACCTGACTCCACGATGACTAATGTCTTGCCTGATGGCTCTGCCACGTCGACCTCATCTCCTTCGATGATTCGAACCTAATGTCTAATTGCCCCTACAGTACACAGCGACATCACCAACCACATGCACGTGGGGCAAGTTTTACTAGAGATACTGTATTTAATAGGGCTGTCTCAGATGTTTCTACCACTACTTCACCACACCATACAAAAGTCAACAAGTTGCGCCTCACTGACGCAATAAATAAATTATCCTCCCTAACTACCGTTATTAACTGCAGATATGCGCTGTTGATCCGTCAATATTTCGATTAAATGTTGAACGCATTACTACTTGTTATCACTTGGCGCTTTTGCCACTAGAATCTTCTTAAGACCCATAGTGCAACAGGCTTTCCTTTAATTATCAGCCTGCATTGCAACTTCCACGGCGCGTTAGTATTCGACGGAAATTCCCCGTCAGAAAGGGAGCATTCACCAGTGGTTGACACCCTCACGATGTGGATTGAATTTCTCATGTCCACTGCTTGGGTTTATCCCGTCATCGGCGCTTTAATCTTCGGCGATAGCTTTATCCCCGTTTTGCCTTCAGAAATTCCGCTGAATCTCGTCGGTGCTTGGTCCGGTGCGCGCGGGGAACCAAATATTGGTTTGATGTTTATCGTCGCGGTGATGTGCGCCGTGGTTGGTGACAACCTCTGTTTCCTCTTAGGCACGCGTTTGATGCCTTATGTCAACCGCATTCGTCGCGGCTCCAAGGCCTATGGTGCCTTAGTGTGGGTCAAGCGCAATATGCGCAGAAACGCCGGCGCGGCCATTATCATCGCCCGCTTTATCCCGTCTGCCCGCCTGCTGCTGACCATTTTGCTGGGCTCCGTACGTTTTCCGTGGCCAATGTTTTTCATCTTCGACACCCTCGGCGTAATCCTGTGGGCTGCGCAAGCACTGGCCATTGGTTATCTCGGCGGCGTCATTTTCTCTGGCAGCCCACTATTTGCGATGCTCTTGTCAGTCGTTCTCGCTACCGTCTTAGGCTTTTTGGTTCAACGCACGCAAAATAAGATCATGGACGCTTTGGACGTGCGCCGCGGTTACGCCGAAGCCCATAATTAAGCGTTCATTGCTGAACGCTTAATGAAGAGCTCTGAACGCTTCAGTATTCTTGGAACGCTGGACTTTGGGCACGCTGCGTTGCTGTGGCCTGCTTATTTAAGTTCGTTTCCCAGCTTGGATACACCCGAAACCCGCGCTTCCCGGAGTGCTTCCCTGTTGTAATACCAAGCGCTTCCAAATGCTCAGCGGTAAATCGGAATACTCCCCGCTGCCCGTTCTGCTCCACAAATACAAGCAGCCCGCTGATAACTTCATCAGCTTTGAAGGGTGCCGTTGTGCCGTCTTTATCTCGGCACCAGAAAGCAACGAACGCTCCCGGTTTGGTCGGGGTATTCCGCGCGGTACGAATGTGCCATTTCGCGTCTTCAATTGTCGCAACACCGGATTCATAGTCACTGTTTTGCTCTTCGGGGAGCACCTCGGCGTCTATGCCATGTTCATGTGCGTAGTCTTCGAACCCGCGAAACTTCATGGGCGTCGATGCTACCAGCCAGGCATGGGAAGTCCTTGATAATGTGCGTTCGCGCTTAAACAGACTAAGCTCAATTTCCGCACTTTTAACTGCATCTTTTTGGAGGATTCTTGTCAGCAACTACGCGCCGCATCGTCTATGTCATCGTCTATGAGCTAGTGGGAATCCTCGCTGTAACCTTTGGATTATCCGCACTGGGATTTGGCGGTGGGCAATCAGGTGCTGTTGCCATTGCTTCATCTACGGTGGCAGTGACGTGGAACTTCATCTGGACGTCGATGTTTGAAGCGTGGGAGCGCCGCCAAGAATCTCAAACCCGCACGGTCAAGCACCGCATTGTCCACGCTATTGGTTTTGAAGGCGGGTTAACGTGCTTTCTCATCCCAGTTGTTGCCTGGGTTCTTAAAGTCTCTTTACTGGAAGCTTTCTTCCTACAAGCCAGCATCTTGGTCTTCTTCCTCATCTACACTTTCGTGTTCATGTGGGTCTTCGACAAGATCTGGCCGCCCTACACAAACGTGGTTGAATCCACTACCCCGGTAAATAAGTAAGAAATTCAAACAGACAAAACTGAAAAAGGACTCCCGAAGGAGTCCTTAATTTTTTATCCAGCCATCACATCCGAAGTGGATGTGGAGGATAAAGGCAGTTGGTTAATGCTTAGATAGCGTTAACGTTGGTTGCCTGTGGGCCCTTCTGGCCCTCACCGATTTCGAAGGAAACCTGCTGGTTCTCTTCGAGGGTACGGAAGCCGTTGCCCTGGATCTCGGAGTAGTGAACGAAAACGTCTGCGGAGCCATCCTCTGGAGCGATGAAGCCGAAGCCCTTTTCAGCGTTAAACCATTTTACGGTTCCCTGTGCCATGATAAATATCCTTAAAAATAGGGGGTTCGTCGTTGAAGAATTATCAACGCCGGGTCAAACAAACTTTTTCGAACTCCCGGTCCCCCGGGTGCACGCGATAAAATCTTGCTATAACTCTTTTTGCGAGCACCAAAGTGGTGTTAAATCTTGCGCCAAGAAACTGCGACCACAGTCAGTGTGACACGTTTGCTTACCCGGCGGTAGTCTTTAAAGGAATTCTTTTTCTCGACTACCTAAAAAGGGGGTAGATTTTGAGTTTTGGTGAAGAACTACTCGCCGCTCTAAAGCCACGGTTTTCTACCTCCGCGCTGACCCATTCCGTCACTCAGCCTGCTAAGAAGGCGCACTATACCGAGTGGCCTCACTGGGCATTGCCCGAGCTAGTTGAGGTTTTTAAGAACCGCGACATCCACGCGCCCTATTCACACCAGCGCGAAGTCGCCGATGCAGCCTTCGCCGGACGCGACGTAGTGGTGGCCACGGGCACTTCTTCGGGAAAGTCTTTGGGTTATCAACTTCCTATCTTGACCCGAATGGCAGAAGACTCCACCGCGTGCGCGTTGTATTTAACACCGACGAAGGCACTCGGCTCAGATCAGTTGTTGGCGATAATGGAGCTGACAAAGGGCATCGACAAGCTAAGCTCTGTCATTCCTTCTCCTTATGACGGTGATACCCCGACCGAAGCACGGGCCGGGATTCGCGACCATGCGCGCTTTGTGTTTTCCAACCCCGACATGGTGCACATGTCGATTTTGGCTGCGCATGAACGCTGGACCAGGTTCTTGCGGCACCTGGAATTTATTGTCATTGATGAATGCCACTCCTACCGCGGGGTATTCGGCGCACATGTCGCGTTAGTTCTGCGGCGGATATTGCGCATTTGTGCACGTTATGGCGCGCATCCAACCATTATTGGGGCTTCTGCCACGATGAATGACCCCGGCGCTCACATGCAGCGGTTGACCTCCCGGGTAGGTTTTACCGAGGTCACCGATGACGGCGCACCGACTGGTGAGCGCACCATCGCGCTATGGGAACCGGGTTTTATCGAGGGCGCGGAAGGCGATAATGGCGCGCCAGTGCGTCGCGCCGCAACCACGGAAGCTGCCGAAATCATGGCGGCAACCGTTGGCGAAGGTGCTCGCACCTTAGCTTTTGTACGCTCCCGCCGCTCCGCAGAGCAGGTCGCTTTACGCTGCCAGGCTGAGCTTTCCGGCGCACTAGCAAGGCCCGATTTTGCGCAGCGGATTGCCTCTTATCGCGCAGGCTACTTGGCTGAGGACCGCCGCAAGCTGGAAAAAGCACTCGATAATGGCGAGTTACTGGGCGTGGCTACCACCTCGGCGCTGGAATTGGGCATCGATGTCGGCGGTTTAGATGCCGTGGTCACCGCGGGTTTTCCCGGCACGGTAGCAAGTTTTTGGCAGCAGGCTGGCCGCGCCGGTCGCCGCGGGCAGGGCTCCCTGGTGGTCTTTGTCGCACGCGATGAGCCGATGGATACCTATCTCGTGCACAACCCCGACGCGCTACTGGGCAGGCCAGTCGAGGCGAGTGTTTTCAACCCCGAAAACCCATATATCCTCTACGGACATATCTACTGCGCGTGCACCGAACAACCGTTGACCGATGCTGAGGTGCGTTTCTACCGCGCCGAGCAAGTGATACAAGAACTTGCCCGCCAAGGACTTGTCCGTCGCCGCCCGCAGGGCTGGTTCGCCGTGCCGCAGTTAGATAGTGACCTGCGGCCGGAGACCGCACACTCACAGGTCAGCCTGCGCGGCGGAGCGGGCAATGACGTGCTCATTATGGACACCAGCGATGGCCGGTTATTGGGCACCGTCGATGGTGCCCGCGCGAATTCTCAGGTGCATCCTGGTGCGGTCTATTTGCACCAGGGCGAAAGCTTTATCATCGATGACCTCAATATTAATGAGGGCATCGCCTTTGCCACCCCGGGCGAGCCGGAGTATTCCACGCAGCCCAATTCCACGACGGATATCGCAATTATGGGCGCGGCGAATGAGGATGAGCTAAAAGATTACGGTGGCGGCGTATGGGCAGCGCTTGTCGATGTCGAAGTCACCGACCAAGTCGTCGGCTACTTCCGCAAGCTTGCCGATGGCACCACCTCCGATCTTTTCCCACTCGATCTTCCGGAGCAACGCCTGCGCACCCGCGCGGTGGCGTATACCGTCGACCCATTGGCGCTGGAAGCAATGGGTATTCGCGCGGCCGATATTCCCGGCGCGCTGCACGCTGCTGAACATGCCGCCATTGGTCTGTTGCCATTGATTGCCACCTGTGACCGTTGGGATATCGGTGGTGTATCCACTGCCCTACACCAGGACACGCAGATGCCCACGGTCTTTGTCTACGACGGCCACTCCGGCGGAGCCGGCTTTGCCGAAGAAGGTTTCAAGCGTTTTCCCGAATGGATTGCAGCCACCTTCGAAGCAGTACGCTCCTGCCCGTGCGAATCCGGCTGCCCATCTTGCGTGCAATCACCGAAGTGCGGCAACGGCAATCAGCCGCTGGATAAGGCAGGCGCGCTCAAACTACTGGGCGCGTTGGTGACGTTAACTGCTAGCTAAATAGGACCCGCTTTCGCCTGTGCAGTTTGCCCGCGCACGGTAATTGCAACCTGAATATCAGCTCCTTGGGCCGTACATTGCTCGAGGTCTGCGGCATTGGCAAGTGCGATGCGCGCGGCTTCGACGCAGCCGTCTTCCCCACGGGCTAGTGAATATGCGCCAGAAATCGCTGCCATATCGGCGGCAACCTGGGCTTGATGGAAAGCCACAACGCGGGAAATAATCACCGCCACTGCAGCAAGCAAGACTACAACGGCAATAATGATTCCGGAGGAAGCGATGGTGGCGTACCCGGAGTCATCGATAAGCTTCTTGCGCACCATCATCACAGCCCACCTACCTCGGCGGGAAAGGCTGCGGTGGCGCTCATAGTGCCGATAACACCAGGAACCTGTGCTGTCACCGTGATGAGTCCGGAAGATTCTGCGACAGCCACGGAGATATCTTCACGAGGTGGCTGGTATTCAACGCCGATGGCATGCGCCCGCGCAGCAGCACCCGCAATATCAACGGCGGAAATATATGCCGCCATGCTCGCAATCGCGCCGACTATTGCCGCGGCCACGATAATCAGCACTGATAATGACAGCGCCGCTTCAATGGTGACCGAGCCCCGGTCATTAAATACCAGCTTCTTCACGTGCTTTCCTCCTTATCTTGAATGTGCTAGATTAACCCGGCGTGTTCGATAGAGCATCAGTGATAATTCCTTCAATGGCATCAACTACCGCGCCGCCATTAATGACGAGATATAGCACCGCCGCCAAGGCTGCGGCAGCCAACGAGCCCATCGCATATTCGATGGTACTCATACCATTTTCATTGTTGACTACGCTCGCTTTGCGAACGACTACCGCGAGAGCTTTGCTTGCCAGATTGTTGTGAGTGTTCATGATTTTTCCTTTTCTTAAGCGTTCAGAGAGTTTGTTATTTTCGAACTGGTAAATGGGTTGGCGGTTAGAGAAGTTGTGCACCCAGGCTGATTACTACCGGAACTAGCCCAAGCACGATGAAGGCGGGTAAAAAGCACATCGCCAGTGGCAGGGAAATAAAGACCCCTGCTCTTTCGGCTTTGGCAATGGCATTGCTGGTGGCATCCGCCCGCAGTGTGTCCACCAGCCGTTGGCAACCAGAGGAAATAGCAGCGCCGGAATGCTCCGACATGACAACTAACCGGGCAAGTTCATCCAATCCAGGTAGGTGCTCCATATGCACCCAGGCCCGGTGTGGTTCCACTCCAAGCGCAAGCAAGGAGTTGACCTGTTCCCAATAGGTTGCAGTTGGTTCATCGGCCACAATCGATACTGCGCTCGTGGCTTGTTGAACAGATAACCCAGCGCGCACGCAGGCGATGAAAAGCTCAATATCGCCAGCAATGACCAAAGGATCAACTACGGATGAGCTCTGGGGCAGAACTTTGCTCAGCAAAATTTGCAGCTTGCCGTCATCCTTAAGCGTTCCCTTCGGCCCGGCGCGCGGGGTCTTGGGGCCTAGTCTGTGCACATATCGCTTGGCGATGTCTCCGCTAGCACTGGGAATCCATAAGGTTGCTGCAATGAGGATAAGAGCGATAACGCTGTAATTCATGTCTTTTCTTTCCTTTTCAATAGCTTCTTTTAACTCGCTGCGTTGGCAACGAGGGTGCGTGACCAACTAAATCCGGCGCACGCCAAAGCCACGCCGATAACTAAGAGCACTCCGCCGATGCCACCGCCCAGGAGAAACCCCACGGGGTTAGCGCCCATGATGGTGCCCATGAAAATCCCTGCCAGCGGCAACAACGTGAGCACAATCGCGGTGGCCTGCGGTCCCTGCAGGCTGGCTTTCGTTGCCGCACGGTGGCGCTTTCTGGCTTCGATGTGGTTGTGGGCTTGTTCGAAGACATCGGAAAGCGGAATGCCGTGCCTTTCACTCAGCATGCACAACGCGCCTAGGGTTTTTAACTGCGGGTGCGAAGTGGCCAGCACGGTAGAGACGCTGCCACCGCGATGAGCTACGACCGCTGCGGTTGCAATTGCTGTTTTCATCTCCATCGACGTTGTCGAGCTTGCCGCTAAATCTTCGGCTCCGCGTTTTAGTGCTGCCGGAAACGAGGCACCGGCGCGCAGGTCGGCTGTCATATTTCCTAAAAGCCTGGCGATGGCATCTTCTGCCTGCACGTTCATCTTCTTCTTCCGCGCATTGTTGAAGCTACACGCCACTGTGGCTGCAACGATGATGGCTGCCACAATCACAGTGAGTCGACCAAGGACCATAAAAAGAAAGACTGCAAGAAATACCGTGGCCAGAATCATCCAGGCGGGCGCAGCGGTGGCCAACTTCTTGTTATTAACTACCCGTTCCGAGTTCTTTGTCTCTGACACTGATGTGCTTAAGGCAAGAAGAAGCAGTGCATAAACGGCCGGATTCATGAGATTTCTCCTGTTCGGAAGTTATCCAATGAGCCATCAAAGCCAGCAGGAATATGCAGGTTCGAGTTCCCGGTTACAGCATCCGGCTTTGCATCTTCCTCAACAGCCCGCGGTTCAAAGTCGCTCGGAGCATGTGTTCGCGGAACATGCGTTCGCAGAGCAAGAGAGTCCCGAAAGCTCTGATATCCAGGGTGCAGGTCAGCATCCGTTGACCAGATGACCTCGGTGGTGACAGGGTTTCCTGTGAGGATGCCGATCTCCCGAAGGCGTCTGCCTTCGGGTTGCCGTGCCATGGTCAAGACGACATCGACAGCTGCCGCCAACTGCGAATGCAGGCCCGTGCGGTCGAGCCCTCCCAATGCTGCAAGCGCTTCCATACGTGCCGGAACTTCGTGCAAGGAGTTGGCATGTAGAGTTCCAGCACCACCATCGTGACCGGTGTTTAACGCTGCGAGTAAGTCCACAACTTCGGCACCGCGAATCTCTCCGACCACGATGCGGTCAGGTCGCATACGCAATGATTGACGCAAAAGCTGCGCCATGGTTATCTCACCAGAGCCTTCAGCATTTGCCCGGCGCGCAACCAAAGTAACCGCATGCGGATGATTAGGTCGCAGTTCTGCGGTGTCCTCAATAATAAGGAGGCGTTCATCAACAGACACCTCAGACAGCAGCGCCGATAATAGCGTGGTCTTTCCAGAACCCGTACCACCAATAACCAGGAAAGAAGTCCGTGCTGCAATCATGGCGCGAAGAAGCTCGGCGCTTTCTCTAGTCAGGGTGCGGTTATCAACCAAGTCATCAAGCGAAGTGTTGGTTTGGCGCAATACGCGAATACTTAAACAGGTGCCTGATTCACTCGGCGGGGCAAGTAGAGCGTGAATGCGCAAACTAGTTCCATCGTCGCGATTAATTCGCCCATCGGCAAAAGGCTGAGCATCATCAAGGCGTTGACCGCAGCTAATTGCTAAGCGCGTGGCCAGTCTGCGCACCTCCGCATCAGAGTTAAAAGATATTGCTGCACGCTGCAGGCCATTTCCTTGGTCCACAAATACATCTTCGGGGCCGTTGACCACCACATCCGTAATCCCCGGTCGCGCTAATACTTGCTCTAAAAGGCCCAAACCTGAGGTGTCATTGCGCAAACGCCGGAGGATTTCTAAAACCTCGACGTCACTAATGACTCCTGCCTCTTCCCGAATTCGTCGAGCCACCGCCGCGGGGTTGTGCGCTAAGCCGGGCTCTTCTGCCAAAGCACTTTGTAAGGACGCAACTAGAGTTGCCGCGTTATCCACCATCGTCACCACCCCGCCACAGCTAGAAGCTCTAATGCCGGGGCTGCGAGTTTCTTGGGCAATACGGTGGGAAGACCTGCAACCTCAGTTGCCTTAGTGAGGCTTTTGATGTGGGAAATTTCCACTGACACATCGCCTTGAGTAATGCGCTCAATATCGCGAGCGCTTAACCCTGACCATCCACGGTGACGAAGAGCCACTACAAAATTGCTTCCCCGTGCTTTCAGCTCCGCGCAGATTTCAGCGGCAGCAGCTGAGGACCTCACCTCTGCCGCACACACCACAACCACCAAATCTGATGCTTGCGGAATATGTGTCGGCGGGGCGTCTACAACTAAAACATCGAATCCGCCTGAAGTTGCGGAAATCAAACGCCCGACGGCTTCTGACTCCAAAGTAAAAGGAGTCTCCACTTTTGCTCTCGCCGCAGATAACACCGTGATGCCATCAGGTGTACTTGGTAAAGCTGCCGCGATATCTGTTGCATCAATTGCGCCAGTGCCTAAAGAAATATCGGGCCACCGGGCACCAGGTGCGGCTTCTAAGCCCATCAATAAATCAAGACCGCCGGAGAGCGGAATGGCATCAATTAACAACGCCGTACTTTGCTCGGCACAGGCCATACGCGCAATCGCTGCAGCCAAAGTGGATGCGCCTACTCCTCCGCTGGCGCCAACCACCGTGATACGCAACGCGGCAGCATGGTGCTGTTCAGTGGTATCTGCCGCCAAGGCTTGCAGCAATTGCGTTGATTCCGCGGGCAGGATGAAAGCTTGTTCGGCGTGCGAGCGCAGCGCCATTTCATAATCAATAGGCCCGGGCTCTGGCGCTACAAAGTAAATGCGGGAGCGCCGCCCGGTGGCTGCAACGTGTACAGCAGTCGAGGCGTCAACAATCACCGCCGCGGCATCAAGGGCGTAGCGGCTAAGGTCGCGCGGATCGGTAACGTGAATAACCTCGCGCCGGGTGGCTGCAGCGGCATGTGCTGCCTCTGGTGTAACTACGGGGTCTGTGCAGGCAATCAGAATAAAATCGGTGTGGTGCTTCATGTCTTCAACTATGGCTTTGGGGGCATATCCAGCACTAGGCCTACTTAGAGTGCCTGTGGATAACTCGCCACTTCTCTACCCAAAGAGTGACATGTCATAGATTTCCTGTGGATAACTCAGTAACGATTCAATGATTTTCACCGATTCTTCCTATAGACAATGACCAGGAACGGTGCCACAATAGTCACAGCAGTTAACGTGTTTCCCAATCGTTACAATTAATCGGTATTGTTTTGGCATTGCCACTTGCTCGATTGGCTAGCGGATAACAGTTAGATAATCGTCGGCATGGATTTTAAGAAAGCAGAACATGAGCACACACGATCCTCTACCAGCGAAGAACGGCCGCATCGCGGCATTTTTTGACCTGGATAAGACGATCATTGCCACCTCGTCTGCTTTCGCCTTCGGCAAAGAATTCATGCACAACGGCCTCATTAGCCCAAGTGATGCCCTCCAGATGACATTGGCCAAGGCCAGCTACATGATGGCCGGGCAGACCTCTGAGCAAATGGACGCCACCCGTGACCAATTGGCAGCGATGGTAACTGGTTGGTCTGTGGAAGAAGTAGAAAATATCGCACGTGAGACCATGCATACAGTGGTCACGCCAGCGATTTATCACGAGGCTCGTGAACTCATTAAGTTCCACCAAGCCGCTGGCCACGAAGTTGTGATCATTTCCGCTTCCGAGAAAACACTCGTGAGACTCATCGCCGAGGAACTTGGTGTTGAACACGTTGTCGCTACCGAATTAGAGACGGTGGACGGCCGCTTTACCGGCGGAATTGTCCACTACCTGAAAGGCCACGCCAAAGCGGATGCGGTAGCCAAAATCGGCGCCTCCGAGAATATCGACTTGAACCAAAGCTTTGCATACTCAGATTCGGCCACGGATATTCCAATGCTGGAATTAGTAGGTAACCCAGTTGCCGTTAATCCAGACCGCGCCATGAAGAAGGCCGCATTAGAAAACCAGTGGGACATCCGCACTTTCCGCGACCCAGTTCCTCTCTTTACTATGCCTGGCGCAAAGGAAGTCGGCATTGGCGCTTCCGTTGTCGCAGGCGTTGCGGCCTTGGTGGTAGCCGGCGTCTGGTTGTTTCAGCGCCCAGCACTGGAACAACGCAAAGAACCCAAAGTGACTGACTTTTTCACTTGGCCACACACGCCACTCGCGGGGTAAAGAAACTCACTAAAGTTTCTTTACCTACCGACGTGGGGGGTCGCAGGTGCTTATCGATGCCCCCCTCGGCCAATCGGCTGAGGATTTGGTGCTCGCCAGATCCCGAATGTTTTCCCTAATTACAGCAATTGCCACGCCGAACAAAGCGCGACAATTTAAATCTATTAGGATGGGAACGTATGTCACGGTGGCTTTTTTGATCTACTGTGGTTGTTAAAGATTAATGAAATGATTCTGCGCACCCTTTGAGGAAGGTTTTCTACCGTGAGCAAAGACGGACTCTACACCGATGGCACCGAGAGCTTCGGCCCAAAGGTTAACTCCATTCCGCTATCGGATGTTGACACCAGCAAGCCGGGTGAGACTTCTATCGGAACACTAGTTTCTAATGCGACTGAGCAGATTTCTACGCTGGTTCGCTCTGAAGTTGAATTAGCAAAGACCGAGCTAGCGGCCTCGGCTAAGAAGGGCGGCATCGGCGCTGGCCTCTTCGGCGCAGCTGGCACTATTGCCCTATACAGCTCTTTCTTCTTTTTCTTCTTCCTCGCGGAGCTGCTTACCCAGCTGTGGTTCGACCGCTGGGCTGCATACCTCATCGTCTTCCTGCTCATGCTTGTTATCGCAGGCGTCCTAGCGGCCATTGGCTTTAGCCAGATCAAGAAGGTGAAAAAGCCAGAAAAGACTATTGAATCAGTCGGAGAGCTCAAGCACCTCAAGCCAGGTAAGGCAAAGGATGCAGTAGAAAAGCGCAATAAGGGCCTTTACACCTAAAACCTCTTCCTTTCCCTCTCCCATCCGTCCGTCGCATAAGATCTTGCTGCGGGCGGATTTTTTATATGAGCCGCCAACGTACTTCTGTAAGGAATTCACTTGACCGCTAAGCCTCTTTCTCCGTCCGTCGTGGAGCTCAAAGGAGACTTTGAACATGAGTTTGTCCACACCCACGGAATTCGTCTACACGTGGTTACCGCTGGAGAAAAAGGGGATCCTCTAATTGTTTTAATTCACGGTTCCTTCGGCGGCTGGTTCGAATTCCGAGACGTCATTGCCCCATTGGCCAGCAAGGGATTCCGCGTCGCCGCAGTTGACCTGCGCGGCTTTGGCATGTCCGATAAACCCCCTTCAGGTGGCGGACAAGATATCCGCACACTCACCGGAGACATCTCTGGCATCATCCAGGCCCTCGGCTACGACAAGGCAATAGTGGTGGGAAACGATACGGGAGCGTCTTTGGCTTGGACCGTTGCCATCGATAAGCCAGAGCGTGTTTCTGGCGTAGTGAGTATCTCCGGCGCTTTCCCGGTTGACTTGCGTCGAAGCATCGCCGCGCGCCCGTGGGATTTTCTTTATCTTCTTGCCAGCTCTTTTTGGTGCCGACTACCGGTACACACGGTGCCGCAGAAATTCTACAAAGGCGAGCTGGACAATAATACGTCTTCCAAATTTCGGAAAAACAACGCCTTAAGATACGAAGAGTTTGTGCGACTGCGCCAACTAGCTTCCCAAATTGGCAATGTGCAACGGGGGGCTATTTATAACCACAGGCTGCTGACTTCCGGCGTGCCGCTGCGCTGGCTAGAGCGCCGCGTGGAATCCCCCGTACTGTTTTTACACTCTGGGCAACGCCTGTGGCTGCCGGTCATGCGTCGTGCACGTACGCGGGTGGCATCAAACTTCACTGAAAGCACGGTAGCTCAGGCAAAGAATATGCCGCACTTGGAAAACCCAACTGGATTCGTCGAGGCGATTGGGAGTTGGCTACGTCTCACCCCTTAAACGGGGTGAGTGGAAATACATTTTTTGCAAAACGATTTACAATCTTCGCAGGTAGCTTCCAGTTTCACCACATGGGACTGACGCACTTTAACCAGCGCAGATTTTGCAATTCTTGTTTGTGTCGTCGTTCACAAGGTAGATTTACTCCAAGCCCAATCACAGGTTTGGCTAATGGTTTTTTCATCTCAACGTGGAGGTCACCCCTCATGACGATCAAGAAGACGATCACGCTGCTCGCTGCAGCCTCAACCACGCTCGCCCTCGTGGCGTGCTCCGACTCCTCATCTGATGATGGCGCGTCCTCCGACGGCGGCTCATCAGGAGGCGACAACTACATTCTCGCCAACGGCACCGAGCCACAGAACCCCCTGGTTCCTGCCAACACCAACGAAACAGGCGGCGGCAAGATCATCGACTCGATCTTTTCCGGCCTCGTGGGATACGACGCTGATGGCGAGACGTACAACGAAGTCGCAGAGTCCATTGAGGCTAACGACGACAACACTGAATTCACCATCACTTTGAAGGACTGGCAGTTCACCGACGGCACAGACGTGACTGCCAACTCCTTTGTGGATGCGTGGAACTATGCCGTTGCCAATGCACAGCTGGGTGCGTACTTCTTCGAGCCAATCAAGGGTTATGCAGAAGAGGGCGTCGAAGAGCTCGAAGGCCTCGAGGTCATCGATGACAAGACCTTTAAGGTCACCATGAATGCGCCAACCGCTGACTTCCCACAGCGCCTCGGCTACTCCGCATTCGCCCCACTGCCAGAGTCCGCATTCGATGACATGGATGCATTCGGCGAAAACCCAGTGGGCAACGGCCCGTACATGCTGGAAGAGTGGAACCACAACTCCAACGCATTGTTGGTACCAAACCCTGATTACCCAGGCGATCACGCAGCACAAAACGATGGCCTCGACATCGTCTTCTACCCTTCCCAGGACGCAGCATACGCTGACCTTCTCTCCGGCAACCTAGACGTTCTGGACCAGATTCCAGACTCCGCGTTCTCCGTGTACGAGTCTGACCTGGGCGACCGCGCTGTCAACCAGCCTTCCGCGGTCTTCCAGTCGTTTACGATCGGTGAATCCTTGGAGCACTTTGGTGGCGAAGAAGGCGTCCTGCGACGTCAGGCACTGTCTCATGCCATCAATCGCGAAGAGATCACTGACACCATCTTCCAAGGCACCCGTACTCCAGCCCATGACTTCACTTCCCCAGTTGTAGCAGGCTTCTCCGAAGACGTTCCTGGCAATGAGGTCTTGGAATACGACCCAGAAAAGGCCAAGGAGCTGTGGGCACAAGCAGATGAGATCAATGAATGGTCCTCGCCTGAGTTCGCCATCGCCTACAACTCTGACGGTGGACACCAGGCATGGGTTGATGCAGCAGCCAACTCCATCAAGAACACCTTGGAGATTGAAGCTGTTGGCGCTCCATACCCAGACTTCAAGTCCCTGCGTGATGAAGTGACCAACCGCACCATCGAAACCGCATTCCGCACCGGCTGGCAGGCTGACTACCCAGGCATGGGCAACTTCCTAGCCGCACTCTACGGTACCGGCGCTGGCTCCAATGACGGTGACTACTCTAACCCTGATTTTGACGCCAAGATCCGCGAAGCTGACGCAGCTGGCTCCCCAGAGGAAGCAGCTGGCCGCTTCAAGGAAGCTCAGACCATCCTGTTCGAAGACCTTCCAGCTATCCCACTGTGGTACTCCAACGTGACCGCTGGTTACTCCGAGAACGTTGACAACGTGGTCTTCGGCTGGGATTCCGTTCCAGTCTTCACCGACATCACCAAGAACTAATTCCCCTTCATAGACCTGCGGTCTATTTGGGTCTTGCCCACCGGCTGTTCAACCAGACTGAGCATGCAAGTTCTTAAAAACTAGGCCCTCGCTCCCGCTTTCTTGGATAGCGAGGGCCTAGTCACGTCTATCGGGACTTAACCACCAGCACTACGGGGTTTCCTAAGTTATCCCAATGCGGGTGAAAGGATCGCCCTCTATATGGGGTAGCCGCAAACGCTAGCCGGGAACAAAGCCACTTCCCATCCCGTGGAATACATTTTCGCATCCGTGTGAATTAGCCCAGCTTATTAATTCTCGTTGACCACACTGTAGGACGTGACACCCAACAAACTAGTTTTGGGCAGAAAATCGCCACTTACCCGGGACTATGTTGATTATCACTAGTACAGCCGTCGATTTAAGATAGGTCACAGCCGGTCAACGTGGTGACTTAGATTGGTTGCGGATTCGGTAGGTAGACCCACAATTTTGTAAAGGACACATTTATGTTGCGCTATATCGGGCGACGAGTGCTCCAGATGATTCCGGTGTTCTTCGGAGCCACCCTGCTCATCTACGCACTTGTCTTCCTCATGCCGGGTGACCCGGTAGAGGCACTAGGCGGTGACCGCGGCCTTACGGAAGCTGCGCGGGCCCGCATCGAGGCAGAATACAACCTAGACAAGCCATTTATCGTTCAGTATCTGTTGTACGTCAAAGGGATTCTCACCTTGGACTTTGGTACTACTTTCTCTGGAGTGCCCGTTACCGAGGTCATGAGCAATGTCTTCCCAGTAACGCTCAAGCTGGCATTTATGGCGATCATCTTTGAAACCATCTTCGGTATTGCCTTCGGTGTATTTTCTGGTATCCGCCGCGGTGGTTTCTTTGACTCCACCGTGCTGGTTGTCTCCTTGCTGGTTATTGCAGTTCCTTCCTTCGTTACCGGTTTCGTATTCCAGTACATTGTCGGTATTCGCTGGGACCTACTCCCCGTGACCGTTGGTAGAGACGAATCCTTCGAATCCCTGCTCATGCCAGCAATTGTGCTGGGTGCACTCTCGTGCGCTTACATCATTCGCCTTACACGCCAATCCGTTAGTGAAAATATGCGCGCCGACTATGTGCGTACTGCCCGAGCTAAAGGTTTGTCAGGCGGCAACGTCATGACCCGCCACGTGCTGCGTAACTCGCTGATTCCAGTGGCTACCTTCATCGGCGCTGACCTCGGTTCACTGATGACTGGCGCCATTGTTACTGAGGGCATCTTCGGTATCAACGGCGTCGGTGGCACGCTCTACCAAGCAATTCTGCGCGGCGAGCCTACCACCATCGTGTCCTTTACCACTGTCCTCGTAGTCATCTACATCGTCGCCAACCTGTTGGTTGACCTTCTCTACGCGGTACTCGACCCAAGGATTCGCTATGCCTAATATCGATCGCAATACAGACCCACATGACCTCGCCGAAGAATTCTTGGCATCCCCCGGCCGCCCTGGTCAAGACCACTACATCGCTGAAACTGATGAGACTGGTCTTGGTGCCGTAGACGCTGTCAAGGATGAATCTGCTCCTTCATCGCAGTGGGCGGAAGCCTGGCGCTACCTGCGTAAGCGCCCATTGTTCTGGGTTGCCTCCGTCATGATCTTGATCGCCTTGCTGCTCGCGCTTTTTCCGTCCATTTTTACCTCGGTTGACCCACGTTCCTGCAGTCTGGCAAATTCCTTGAACCCTGCAGAATCAGGCCACATCTTTGGCTTTGACCGCCAAGGCTGCGATATCTACGCACGCGTTATCTACGGCGCACGCGCTTCGGTACTCGTAGGTGTTCTCACCACTGCTTTGGTCACCATCGTTGGCGCGCTAATCGGTTCTATTGCGGGCTTCTTCGGCGGCTGGGTTGATACCATCTTGTCGCGTATCACTGACATCTTCTTCGCTATTCCACTGGTTCTGGCAGCCATCGTGGTCATGCAGATGTTTAAGGAATACCGCACGGTTATCACCGTGGTCTTGGTGCTTGGGCTCTTTGGCTGGGTCAGCATCGCCCGTATTACCCGCGGTGCCGTGATGTCTGTTAAGAATGAAGAGTTCGTCCAGGCAGCGCTTTCGATCGGCGCATCCAAATGGCGGATCCTCTTTAGCCACGTGCTGCCTAACGCCGCAGCACCGATTATCTCCTACGCCACCGTGGCTTTGGGTACCTTCATCGTCGCTGAGGCAACACTGTCCTTCTTAGGTATTGGCCTTCCGCCCACCATTGTTTCGTGGGGTGGAGATATTTCCCAAGCTCAGGCATCACTGCGTCAAGAACCTATGGTCTTGTTCTACCCTGCTGGTGCGCTGGCTTTGACCGTATTGAGCTTTATCATGATGGGCGATGTTGTTCGTGACGCGCTCGATCCAAAGGCAAGGAAGCGATAACCATGACTGAACATAACGCTGAGAAGCCCTTGTTGGAGATGAAAGGTGTCAAGATTGCCTTTTCTTCTTCTACCGGAATCGTCGAGGCAGTTCGTGGCGTCGACATGACCATCTACCCTGGCCAGTCCGTCGCTATTGTGGGTGAGTCCGGCTCAGGTAAGTCCACCACGGCGATGTCTATTTTGGGCCTTTTGCCTGGTAACGGCAAGGTGACCGACGGTCAGATTGTCTTTGATGGTGAGGACATCACCAAATTTAGCAACAAGGACTATGAGCGTATCCGCGGCTCCCACATTGGTTTGGTGCCGCAGGACCCGATGTCGAACCTCAACCCAGTGTGGCGTATTGGTACTCAGATTGAGGAATCGCTCAAGGCCAATCACGTCGTCGAGGGTTCCAAGCGTAAAGAGCGCGTCGTCCAAGTCCTGGAAGAAGCAGGCCTTCCCGATGCTGGGGCACGCGCAAAGCAATATCCACACGAGTTCTCTGGCGGTATGCGTCAGCGTGCCCTCATCGGCATTGGTTTGGCGGCTCGCCCGAAACTGCTAATTGCCGATGAGCCTACCTCGGCTCTCGATGTCACAGTGCAGAAGCAGATTCTGGATCACCTTGAATCCCTGACCAAAGAACTCGGCAACGCCGTGCTATTTATTACTCACGACTTGGGTCTTGCGGCAGAGCGCGCGGAGCACCTCATTGTTATGCACCGCGGGCGCATCGTGGAATCAGGTCCGTCGCGCAAGATTCTGCAAAACCCGCAGCACCCTTACACCAAGCGTTTGGTCACTGCCGCTCCGTCCCTTGCGTCATCACGCATTCGCGCTGCCCGTGAAGCTGGCATTGAATCTTCTGAGCTGATTGCTGGTGCAGCGGAAGAGCACTCTGATGAAGCTGTCATTTCGGTGCGCAATCTGACCAAGGAATTTAACGTTCGTGACTCGCGCGGCAAGAAGCAGCAATTCAAGGCAGTCGATAATGTCTCATTTGACCTGCGTCGTGGCACTACCCTGGCGCTGGTGGGCGAGTCCGGTTCGGGCAAGTCCACGGTCGCAAATATGGTGCTGAATCTTCTAGAGCCAACTTCCGGCAGCATCTTTTATGAAGGCACGGATACCTCCAAGTTAAACAGCAAGGAACTCTTCCAGCTGCGCCGGAAAATGCAGGTCGTCTTCCAGAACCCGTATGGTTCTTTAGACCCGTTGTATTCGATTTTCAAGTGCATCGAAGAACCCCTGCGTCTGCACAAGATAGGTGACCGCAAGGCGCGCGAAGCTCGCGTCGCCGAGCTACTCGATATGGTTGCGATGCCACGTTCTGCCATGCGCCGCTACCCCGATGAATTATCTGGTGGCCAGCGCCAGCGCATCGCCATCGCGCGCGCGCTCGCACTTAATCCTGAGGTCATTGTCTTGGATGAGGCTGTGTCAGCACTCGACGTCCTAGTGCAGAACCAGATCATTCAGCTGATGGCTGAACTTCAGCGCGACCTCAACTTGTCGTACCTGTTTATTACCCACGACTTAGCGGTCGTGCGCCAGACTGCTGACGATGTCGTCGTCATGCAAAAGGGTGCTGTGGTCGAGCAAGGCACTACCGATGAAATCTTCGATAATCCTTCACAGGAATACACCCGAAATCTCATCAACTCGGTTCCGGGCATGCATATTGAGCTCGGCACCGGCGAGAACCTCGGTCTCCACGAGTAGCGCTGGTAAATAGCTAAAGCTCGCACCTTGAAAGGTTGAACAAACCTTCAGGCGCGAGCTTTACTTATGCCTTCAACCTGCAATTATTTGATGCCACATTATTGCGCGACGCATTCTTGCGTATCGACGGAGTTTTCAAACCGGGTCACATCACCGATATGGGAACGTACTTCTTCGGCGGTGATGGCATATCCGGTATCGGTGTCATCGACGGAAGCACCAAAGATAAGGCCTAGAACCCTGCCGTCGGGAGAAATCAGCGGGCCACCAGAGTTGCCCTGCACGACGGTGCCGCGCAAGATATAGGACTCGCGTTCAACGCGGCTATTGGAGTAAATATCTGGCCCGGCAATATTGACCCGTTCGCGAATACGCGCGGCATTCGCGGTAAAGGGTCCAGAGTGTGGAAAGCCCATCACCACAGCATCGTCACCGGTATATGCAGGACCATCCGCCCACGCTAGAGGTTCTAGCCCCAGATTTTCTGCACGCAGCACAGCGATATCAACTTCTGGGTTGTAATAAACCACGCGTGCTTCTTTGATCCCGACCACGGTATCCACGTAAGCCGTTTGTGTTCCGGCCACCACGTGCGCGTTGGTCACCACATAGTTATCCGCGGTAACGAAGCCGGAGCCCATCATGCGCCGGCGGCAGCCATCGGCATCAGCGATAACGTGCACCACCGAAGGGCGTATGTCTTGAACCATGGCTTGGTCAGCCACTTCAATATTTGGCGCTTCAACATCAACGGAAGAGCCGTCTTCCCACGGCATCACGACCGGTGGCAGGCCCGAGTCATTGAGCATTCCCGAAATGCTGCGCGGTAATTGGGTCAGCTCATCTGGCATGACCTTATTAACTTCGCGCAAAATTGCAGATTCCCGCACTCCTTTACCCACGCTATTGCTCAGGCCCGTCGCCATCGGGGTGGCAATGAGCCAAATCAGGACGAGGGAGAATACGGACATCAAAATTGCGCCGAATGAAGAATCCACGCGCTGTCCGGATTTGGTTTTCATACGGTCGCGAATTGCATGGCCCAAGGCAGAGCCTAAGAGCTGGCCCAGCCCGATCAGCAAGATCAGCATTCCTAAGGCCAGCAGGAAGCGGATACCAACTTGGTCGGTTATCTGCAGCACCATTGGCGCAACGCCGAGGCCGCTGATGAGTCCTGCGAGAATTCCTACGGCAGAGAGTAAGGACGCCAATCCGCCTTGGCGCCAGCCGGTTGTCATCGCTGCAAGGACAGCTACAACAATGAAGCCATCAACTATCCAGGCTGGATCCACAAATTCTCCCTTGAGCGTTTACTGCGTAACTTACAGGACTTTACTAGACCCTCCGCTCATTATTACGCGAGGCCGCAATCACCGCGCGTAAATCCAGGCGGGGAGTTTGATCCCACTCCTGCTCCCAGCCGGTTTTTAAAAATAAAGTTGTCAATGCCGCAGCGGTAAAACCCCAGATAACATAGCCATTGACGCGAAACGCGGGCGTGGTCCAGTAATCCCAGGCCAGCATCATGCGGTTTTCTGGCGCGAGCAATTCCTCTACTGGTAGCACGAAAACATCGTCAGCTTCTTCAGGATTGACCACACCAACAGTGCCCGGTGTGTGCCAATGCGCCAAGACCGCATTAATCCGGTTACCGCGTACCGGCACAAAGGTCTCCCCCCAGTGCGCCAGCGGAGTAATCGACGTGCAATCCAAGCCGGTTTCTTCCCAGGCTTCGCGCAGCGCTGCATCGATAAGGTTGGCATCGGTGGAATCTATTTTTCCACCTGGAAAAGCGATTTGGCCAGAATGTGAACGCAGGTGCGGTGACCTGTGGGTCAACAGCACCGTTGCATCATCGGCGCTTGTTCCGCCTAAAAGCATGAGCACCGCAGCAGACTTCGGTGACGGCAACACGTCTTGCTGCGCCCGCTTGCCGATGATCTCAACGACATCCTCGCCAGTGACGTCTAAAGCCGAGCGCAACCAGTGTGGCGCTTTCTCCGGAGACAGCGTGGTATTAACGCCCGGTGAGTCAGCAACGGGGAACTTTTCTGCCATGTCCCCCATCCTAGCCACTTAAGCTAGTGCCTTTGTGATGGTTGTCTCTATTTCTTCTGTGGACTTAAACGGCTGGATAAAACGTTCCTTTACTTCCCCATCAACCACGAGCAAAGTAATGGGAATGACCCCAGGCAGGCTTAAGGTTCCGGCAAACAGATTGGAGTCATCTTGGTAGCTGGGCAGATCGACGCCTAGGTCGTTTAAGAAAGCCGCGCCATTGCCGGCGTTGCGGTCTGCGTGCACACCCACCACGTCCCATTCGGGGTGTGCTTGTGCGATTTCTTCCAAATAGGGCAGTTCCTCGCGGCAGGGTTCGCACCACCAAGCCCAAATATTAACGATGGAAATGCCAGAATCGGTGGCGTTATCCGAGCTAGTTTCCCCGCCTAAGCACGGCAGTTCAACCCCGGCGACTGGTCCCGCTGGGCAGTCAGGTCGCGTCGCTACTTCGCTTGTCGATGCATCTTCTTCCGAAACTGCCTCGTCCGGGACAGTCTCATCTGTCAGACTGTCCCCTTGAGTAGTGGTTGCCGATTCAGCGCTGACATCGGAGGCGTCTGGGTTGCCGGTAGTTAGGTTGGACATTGCCAGCGCAATCACCCCGATGGTCAGCACCACTGCGATCAGGATGGAAAAGACCACGCTCTTTTTCACCACGTACCTCTTTTTCTCAGCTTAGTGCCCTTAATCTCGTTCTGAGTCTAACTATCTTGGGCAGGCGCAGGAAATGGGCAGACATCGAGTAGGGGACATCGTCCGCATGCAGG